>DEPR01000032.1:5146-9137 GCA_002358895.1 Ruminococcus sp. UBA3387
TTATAGGTATGATAACGCTTATTGTCATCAGAAAACTCAAACCTATTCATTTGTTGTACCTGCATTTGTAGGTGGTATAGTTGTTGTTATCATAACCTCAGGCGGGTCGTTATTTGTAGTTGTGAGAGATGTAGTTGACTGTTTTGTAACAAGCTTTCCCGTATCCTCAGTTTCTTCTGTAGTAGTTCGCTGTGAACCTGTTTCAGTTTTCTTTTTAGTCGTCTTTTTTGTAGCCTTAGTTGTAGTTGTTGTCTTTTCTGTCTGCTGAAGCTCCTCAAAAGACAGCTCTTCATTTTCCTCTGCTTCCTGTCTTTCATCTTCAATAGCCTGGTCATCAACCAGCACGATTTCTTCCTGTCGTTTATATATTTCAAGGTCATTGCCTACACCGAATGCAAATCTGATTACACTCTCGCCATTTTTCAATGCATAAGGAAACGGCAGTTTTTTTACATAGCTTTTCTCCAGATTCGATGAAAACTTACCCGACATAAAGCTCTTGAAATTCAATGGATTGCTTATATCGTCAACCTTTTCCGAGTCTGTAAGCACAACAAACGCTACTGCTGTAATAAGTCCGATAAGCAGTATAACAATCATATTTATAATTGCATATTGAGTTACAACCGATTCATCACTTATGCTTTCAAGCTCTTTTTCGCTTTGTTCGCACTCCTGAGGAAAGGCTGTTTCACTCTCCATTTTCTCAAAATCAATAGTTTCCTTTTCCATAGCAATCTCCGAATTTCCCTTACAGTTTCACATTTCCGGCTGTAATAAGAATTATACAAACAACAAATATAATCGCCGTAAATATAGTTTTCACTAAATGCACTCTGCCGTATTTTTCAACAGACATAACGGAATAATCCTTCAACTCTGCCTTTGCCTTTCTTATAAACGGCATAAGCATCATAATTCCTGCAATGGCAATAACAAAGATATTATTAAGCACTGCCCAGCCATCAGTCTTTGTAACAAGCTCTGCTGTGCCAATTCCCACAATGCCTTTCAGCACAGTAAAATAGCCCTCGGTTACAAGGCCAGCCACAAGCACTACCGCAGGAAGATATGTAACTACCAGTCTGAACACAGCAGGTGCTTTTTCAAAAAAGCCTTTCAGCACGGTTTTTTCAGCAAGCACTATAAGTCCAATTACAACTCCCACAAGCAATGCTGTAACCGTCTGTCTGCACCATAGTGCCACAAGTCCGCCAATCAAAGGCAGACCCAACAGTTTAATTTTTGACGGAATATTACTATAAAGCTCTGAAATAAAGTCTGTTACACCTTTGTTAAGGTTACAGAAAACGCCGTCAGAAAGACCCTTCGCTGTCAAATCCCTGTAGTTCTTATTCAGCTCGAAGCCATAAATCCTTGCAAGACCATAAGATATATCGCTGAAGCCTGTATACAAAAAATACCCGAAGCCAGCCATTGAAATCATACCAATCCAGCTACCTGCAACGGTGAACACCTTGCTCTCAAGGCAGGTTTCTCCCACAGTTTTCAGCACAGATGCAATAATAACCGACTTACCAAGACCATAGACAATATGGTTAAGCCCATCATTTATACCATAAACAGAAAGCTTTCTGTCCCTTATCTGTGGCTCAATTTCACCATATCTTAAAGCAAGACCGGTTACATTAAAGAAATATCCACACATATAGGTCAGCAGGCAGAAAACATTTTGTTCAGCCTTGATATTGCCCTTATAAACGTCATATACATATGCAAATCCACGAAGCACATAGAAGCTGATACCGACAGAAATTACATACTTTGCAAAGCCGAAAGCGTCCTCTTTCAGGAACAGGAAAAATCTTGTCATCAGAAAAAGCACAGCCACGTTCATTATCACATCAATAAGCAGAGGCAAAAGGCTCTTTCCACCTTTGTTTCTAAGCTTTTCAATCCAGAGGCCTAACGCCCATTCGGCTACGGCTGTAAGGAAAATCAGGCATACAGCAAAAGGCTTACCCCAGCTGAAAAAAGCAAGAGATGTCAGCACCAGTATTAAATTTTTATACTCTGTGCTCTTATCAAAAAAAGACACAAGCACAGACACAGGCAGAACGCCCAGCAAAAACAACAAATCTGAATATACCAACTTTATCTCCTCGTTCTATTACGACGCTGAGGACATTGTGTCCTCTGTAATTGTACCCGGAACCTCTTCCATATTAAACAGCTTCCAGCGTCCCATTACTTTACCGACAAAACATTCCATATGGACTTCTGCCGTTTTGTCAGGGCCTTTAACAGTAACGGTAGCTGCAACAATATAGGTTTCACTTATATTCGGCACCTTGCCATAGGCTTCCTTATAAGCTTCCATACTATAATCATCAATGAGCTTTTCCTTACCACAGGACACCTCAAAGCTGAAGCCATCACCGTATTCCTCTTTGAAATCAGACACAAGCTCTTCCATATACTCATCTTTTGAGTAATTCAGATTACTACGGTCATCTTTATACTCCTGTTTTATCTCTTTCGGAAAGCATTTTACAAACTTGTCAAAGTCCCTCTCATTCAAAGCCTGGAAATAGTCCTTAACCACGTCTGTTTTCTCACCCTTTGAGATAACACCACTGCTTACAAGTCCTGCTATAATCACAGCGACAGCGACAATGGCAACAAAAATCAGCAGGTTTTTATTGGATTTACCTTTAGCTTTTTCCGCTTTTTCAGCCTGCTTATGACGCATATGCTCATAATATTCCTGTTTTTCCTCATCGCTCATAAATCTTTCAGGCTTATTGAATTTCTTATATTTCTCAACAGATTTTATTTTAACATCCGTTTTACCATATCCGCACTTATCACAATAATCGCCGTTAAAATACTCACCGCAGGACTTACAAATCTTAGCCATTTCAGCACCTCTTAAAAAATTCTACATAATTAAATTGTATTATATTATCCCCCGTTTGTCAACCGATTTTTACAAAAAGAAATGCCGTAGAAGGGATTTCCTTCTACGGCAGATATAAGCTATTTATTAGCCATTAACCTTTTTAATTTCTTCGTTTGCGTCGTTAAGCAACCACTGGATAGCCGACTGGTTCTCTGAACGGCACTTAGTCCAGGATGTTGCGTCGCCACCTGTGATTACAGTAGCCTGTGAAACATTCTGCATCAATGCTGAAATTTCTGCAGATACGCCTTCCTGGAGGTCGTATACAGGGTTTTCCTTAACCATTTCATACATTGTCTTTCTCATTTCGATCATTTCGTCATTCCACTTATAATCGTTTCTGAGCTGTTCTTCGTAAATTTCAGAACCACCGTTGTCATTAGCTGTCTTAAGGCAAGTCATATATGCTGCAAAGCCTTCCGGGTTAGGAGCCTTATGGCAGAGATTGTAACCACTAACCTTTGCGGAGATATAGTATGTATCGCTGTCAGGGTCCTTAGGCATTGGAACAAACATTACTTCTCCATCTTCAATGATACCGAAGTTAGCTGTGTTTGCAGGAATGTCTTCAAGAGCATAAAGTCCGATAGGAATGAACAATGTCAAGCCTGAGCCAAGACCTTCACCGTTAGCACCTGAACCACGAGTGTTCCAGTCATTATCGCAACGAGGGAATACTACGTTGTTCTTCTGAAGCTCATACATTCTTGTCTGAATCTTTTCAATCTGTGGGTCAGACATCTTTTCAACCAAGAGTCCGTCTTCAAGTGTAATCATTGGAACACCACAGCTTTCAGAAATCGCCTTGTTGAACCAATAACCGTCAAGACCGTATTTATCTTCTTCTGCATCTGAGAAGTCAATACACATTTCTTCAAAGATATCCCAATCCCATTCGCCATCTGCAAACAGATCAGCAGGATCGTCATAGCCGTTTTCTTCCATAGTTATTCTGTTGTAAACACAAGCATATGTAGGAACTGTCTTGATGATACAGATATAGTGGCTGCCATTGAACATAAATGCGTCAGCAGCATCCTTTGTATCCTTCCAGAGATCAGATTCAAG
>DEPR01000013.1:0-923 GCA_002358895.1 Ruminococcus sp. UBA3387
TCGATTTTATACATCATATTTTCCATTTCAGCAAAGCTCATAACGCCGGTAACGACGTCTGATCTGATCATAAACGGTGGAATGTAATATGTGAAACCACGGTCAATCATAAAATCTCTTGCGTATGACAAAATTGCAGAATGAAGCCTTGCAATATCGCCACAAAGATAGTAGAAACCATTACCACTTGTCTTTCTCGCAGAATCAAGGTCAATTCCTGCCAGTTTTTCCATTATATCAACGTGATAAGGCACGTCAAATTCAGGCACAAAAGGCTCGCCATACTTCTCAATTTCCACATTTTCGCTGTCATCCTTGCCAATCGGCACAGATTCGTCAATAAAGTTAGGGATAACAAGCATTCTCTCACGAATTGCCGCCTGCAGCTCTGTTTCCTTCTGCTCCAGAGCCACCAGTTCTTCGCCAATCTGCTTAACCTCAGCCTTAACCTGCTCAGCCTCATCCTTGAGACCCTTGCCGATAAGACCTCCAATCTGCTTGCTCATTGAGTTTCTCTTTGCACGCAATTCGTCGCATTTTGTCTTTGCGGCACGGAATTCAACGTCCATAGCCACAACCTCATCAACAAGCACCAGCTTTTCGTCCTGAAATTTCTTTCTGATGTTTTCCTTTACAAGCTCAGGCTCAGTTCTGAGCAATTTAATGTCCAGCATTTTTCATTTACTCCTTTTGATTAGTAATTTCTATTCTTGTTCCACGTGGAACATATTATCCTTTAAATTTTGCGAGGTGATTTTTAAGGTCGTCAATGTCATTGAAGGTAATTTTCATTGTGATTTCCCCGTTTTTCTCCTCAACAACCATAGCTTTTCTGCCGAATTCCTGTTCAATCGCAAGCATAGCTTCAACAAGATATGGCTTTTCAACTTTGTTTTTCGGCTTTTTCTCTACTTTTTTATCAG
>DEPR01000013.1:1062-5517 GCA_002358895.1 Ruminococcus sp. UBA3387
ACCTTGCCGTGGCCTGTGGACAACTGCCCCTCAGCAAGCATTTTCTTCGCATAATCAGTAAGCTTCAGCAAACGCAGGGAATTTGTAATCTGCGAACGGGATTTGCCCACAGTTGCCGAAATAGCCTCGTGGGTCATATCGAACTCCGTCGCCAAACGGTTATACGCCTCGGCTTCTTCGATAGGATTCAGGTTTTCTCTCTGTAAATTCTCCACCAGTGCCATCTGTGCAACTTCAACATCAGACAAATCACGGATATAAACGGGAACTTCCTTAACATCCGCAAGCCTTGCAGCACGCCAACGACGTTCTCCTGCAACAATCTGATAGCTTCCGTTTTCCAGTGGTCTTACAAGAATCGGCTGTAAAACCCCGTGAGTTGCGATATTTGTGGACAATTCAAGCAGTTTTGCCTGGTCAAATTCACGCCTTGGCTGATTTTTGTTAGGCTCAAGCAGTGATACCCTGACCATTTTTACTGCCTCATTGTTTTTCTCTGTCTTTTCTGCGTTTTCCTGAAAATTATCCTCAAACAGTGCATCAAGACCGTTTTTCAATCTGTCTTTTTTACCCATTATTCTGTGCCAGAAGGCTTTTGCCACCTGGTTTTCCTCCTTTCAGACTGAACGTTCCACGTGGAACATTACTTGTTTTTCTTTATAATTTCCTTCGCCAGAGCTTCATAAGCTTTTGAGCCTTTGGATTTTTTGTCGTAATAAAGTGCAGGCTGACCAAAGCTCGGGGCTTCGGAAAGTGCGATATTTCGTGGTATTACGGTGTCAAAAATCTTGTCGGCAAAATATTTTTTAACCTCTTTTACCACCTGTCCGGTAACCTTATATCGTTCGACATACATTGTAAACAAAATTCCCTCAATCTCCAGGTCAGGATTCCACACCTCTTTGACTCTTTCGATTGTCCTGTTCAGTTCGACCAGACCCTCAAGGGACAGAAATTCGCATTGAAGCGGAATTATCACCGAATCGGAAGCAACAAGAGCGTTTATCGTCAGCATATCAAGGGTAGGAGGGCAGTCGATTAAAATGTAATCATAGTAACTTCTTGCGTCCTCAAGGGCTTTTCGGAGCTTTGTGCCACGGTTCTGCATACTCATCAACTGAACAGCAGCACCCGACAGATTCTGCGTAGTCGGAACAACCGACACACCTCGGAACTCGGTTGCCACAACAGCTTCGTACAGCTTACACTCGCCCATCAGCACCTCGTAGACCGTATTTCTTATACTCTTTTTTCTTATTCCATAACTGGTAGTGGTATTGCCCTGAGGGTCAAAATCCACAATTAACGTCTTTTTCCCTTTTGCACCCAGAACAGCGGCAAGATTTACAACGGTTGTAGATTTTCCTACTCCACCTTTCTGGTTGGAAACTGCAATTACCTTTCCCATTTTTATCTCCTATTCTTCGTCAAAAACATATATACATTATTATACTACACTTTTTTGCTTTTGAAAAGGGGTTTTTGATATTTTTTGCAAATTTATTAGCTCTACTGTGTTCCACGTGGAACATTTCTCCCTTTTTTGACAAAACCGGTGGGGTTTTTAGTGCAAAACAGGGCTTTTATCCGATTTTTTTACGAATTATGCAAGAAAAAAGTGAAAAGTTCTATGAATTAAAGGCTCAAATTATTTCCCGTATATGATATAATTTGTTCGGAAATAAAAAACGGAGGTGGAATATGAGTATTCTCACAAAAAACAAAGGAAAAACGGTATCGGAGCTTCGGGAGCTGGGCAAAATTTTTGACATTCCCATTGAGCAGGTTCACCCCAATCCAAATCAGCCACGTCGGCATTTTGATTCACAGGACCTTGCTTCTCTTGCAAAAAGCATTTCCCAGGATGGGATAATTCAGCCTTTGACGGTGCGTCGGGTGGACTCGCATTTTGAGCTGATTTCAGGTGAACGCAGGCTTCGTGGTGCAAAAATTGCCGGGCTGAGGCGTGTGCCTTGTATTGTGGTGGACATTTCAAACCAGAGGTCGGCTGTACTTGCACTTGTAGAAAACATACAGCGTTCTGACCTGGATTTCTTTGAGGAGGCCGAGGCTATATCTTTGCTCATAAAGGAGTTCGGTCTTACTCAGGAGGAAACGGCTATGCGACTTGGAATGGCACAGTCAACCGTTGCCAACAAGCTCAGATTACTGAAGCTAAGCCCACAGGAAAGACACCTGATTTTCAGCAATCACCTGACTGAGAGACACGCTCGTGCACTGCTTCGTATTGCAGACGAAACAAGTCGCAGGCTGGTGCTTGCACACGTTATTGAAAACAATCTGACGGTTGACGCAACGGAAAAGTATATTCTTTCTCTTGAAAAGCAGGAGAAAATCAAGAGTGCATATGCTCGCAAAGCCCCTATTTTAAAGGATATACGGCTATTTTTCAACACGGTTGACAAGGCTGTGAAGGTGATGAAGCTTGCGGGAATTGACGCTGAAGTAAAAAAGAAAAAGCGTGGCGGAATGATTGAATACACAATTTTAGTGCCCGAAAAAAAAGAGGTGGAATAGTCCACCTCTTTTCATTTATTCTTCGTCATCCGGAGCTTCGTCAACTACCACTTCGGCATTTTCCTCAGCTTTTGCATTAAGCTCCTCCTGCTTCAGCTCTTCCTCAGAAGGCTGTTCCACCTTTGCGATTTCAGCAGATTCGTCGTGCTCGGCTCTTGTGAACGCAACAACCTTACTGTCGCCGCCAAGTCGCATCATTCTGACGCCTGTTGCATATCTGCCCATAACTCTTACATCAGAAGCCAGCAATCTGATGATTACGCCTTCATCTGAAATCATAATAATATCGTCTTCTTCGTCAACGACCTTGATTCCACAGACATAGCCCTTTTCCTCGGAAACCTTATAGTTAAGCATACCGAAACCGCCACGACGCTGCACTCTGTAAGCGTCAAGCGATGAACGTCTGCCCAGTCCCTTATCGGAAACGGTCAGCACAGTCGCATCGTCACGGACTCTTGCGATTGAAACCACATAGTCGTCATCTCTCAGCTTGATTACTCTTACACCGTGAGCTGAACGGGACATCGGACGTGCGTCGTGCTCATCAATGCGTATTGCCATACCGTTATGTGTAGCAACGATAAGCTGGTTTTCGCCATTGGTCATTCTTACTCCTGCAATTTCGTCCCCTTCGTCGAGACCGATAGCTATAAGTCCATTTTTTCGTACATTTCTATACTGTGGAAGGGCGGTTCGCTTAATCTTGCCGTGCTTTGTTACCATAACGATATACTTACCCTCATCAAAGTCAGAGGTCTTTATCATTGCGGCAATCTTTTCGTCCTCGGCAAGTGGCAGGATATTAACAATATTCACACCTCTTGAGGCCTTTGAACCTTCAGGCAGTTCATAACACTTCAGGCGATACATTACACCCTTATTTGTAATAAACAGCAGGTGGTCGTGGGTTGAACAGATATACATCTCGTTCACAAAGTCGTCCTCACGCTGTTTCATACCTGTAACGCCTCTGCCACCTCTATGCTGAGCCTTATAGGCACTTACAGGCATTCTCTTGATATATCCATTATTTGACAATGTAACAACGTTATCCTCAACAGGAATAAGGTCTTCGATATCTACCTCGCCACTGACATTTTCAATCTGAGTTCTTCTTTCATCGCCGAACTTCTGCTGAATTGCCTCAACCTCTTCGATGATAATACCAAGAACTCTGTCGTGGTTAGCGAGAATATCCTCATAATCGGCAATTTTTGCTTCAATTTCAAGCATTTCGTCAAGAATCTTCTGTCTTTCCATACCTGTCAGCTTACCAAGGGTCATATTTGCAATATGGTCAGCCTGGATTTCGGTCAGGTCAAAACGCTTGATAAGGCGTTCCTTACCTTCAGGGACATTCTTTGAGGTTTTCATTATGTCGATTACCTCGTCAATATTATCAAGTGCAATAACCAGACCCCTCAGGATATGGTCTCGCTCCTTAGCCTTTTTAAGGTCATATCTTGTTCTGCGTTCAATAACATCAACCTGGAAGTTAAGATACTCCTCAAGGCACTGCTTCAGAGTCAATGTCTTTGGCACGCCGTTTACAAGTGCAAGCATAATTACGCCGACTGTATCCTGGAGCTGGGTATAGCTGAACAATTTATTCAGCACGACCTGTGGAATTGCGTCCTTTTTAAGCTCAACAACAATTCGCATACCCTGTCTGCCTGACTCGTCACGGAGGTCGTGGATACCGTCAACTCTCTTATCCTTAACGAGGTTAGCGATAGACTCTACAAGTCTTGCTTTATTGACCATATAAGGAATTTCGTGCACGATAATGCAGTTTCTACCCTTTATTTCTTCGATTGAAGTCTTTGCTCTCAGAGTAATTTTACCCTTACCTGTGCCATAGGCTGCACGGATTCCTGCTCTGCCCATAATGATACCGCCTGTAGGGAAGTCAGG
>DEPR01000013.1:5643-17203 GCA_002358895.1 Ruminococcus sp. UBA3387
ACGGCAATACCTGTTGAGCCGTTACAGAGCAGGTTAGGAAATCTTGACGGAAGAACCTGAGGCTCTTTCAATCTGTCGTCATAGTTAGGCTGATAGTCTACTGTATCCTTATTGATATCGGTAAGCATATGCATAGACATTTTCGCCATTTTTGCTTCTGTATAACGGTATGCGGCAGGTGGGTCGCCGTCCACTGAACCGAAGTTACCGTGCCCGTCCACCATTGGATAACGCAAAGAAAAGCTCTGTGCCATTCTTACCAGTGCGTCATAAACAGATGCGTCGCCGTGTGGGTGATACTTACCCAGCACGGAACCTACTGTATCGGCACACTTACGATATGGCTTTTCAGGTGTCAGTCCGTTTTCAAACATTGTATACAGAATTCGTCTGTGAACAGGCTTCAGACCGTCCCTTACATCAGGCAACGCTCTTGAAACGATTACTGCCATAGAATACTGTATAAACGATTCCCGCATAACTTTATCAATATCGTTATCTATAACGTGTGAGTTATCGCTAAACAAAAAATCACTCTCTTTCTCAGACATTCACAATGTATAATTATTTAAAATTGATGTTCCATATATGTCCAAACACAATATTTATTCTTTGAACGGGCTGATGTGGGCATCAGCCCCTACAAATTGAATCAAATAAGTTTTTCAAAATCCTCTTTTAGTTTCTCTGAAAGGGTATTTCTCAGAACTGCAATCTGTTCCTCGTTCATACATCTCTTTGGAAGCACATAGATTGTATCCTTTTTCAGCACTATTATAAACTTATCCTCAGCTTCAAACACATTGAGTGTTGTATCTGCAAAGGTTACTACTCTTGGCTGAATCGGTGGCAGAGGCTCTCCGTTTTCGTCCACCGTTTCGGCTTCCACAGTTTCGATAGTAAACTTATCTTCATACAGGCTGAACAGGTATTTATCTCCCTCAAGGATTTTCAACGCATCCATCAGGGAAGTTCTGATTTTCCTTGTATTATGCCATATAACAAAGATTGCAGCCACACAGATTGCCACAAGCATATAATTAAGCGGCTGGTCAGGTGTTTTATATACCGACCACAGAAAAACCAACGCCACTATTGCGAATGCTATAGTTTTTATCCAGTTTTTCTTATAGACATATTTTTTCTGGAAAAACAGAAAAGCCTGTCCTTCTTCCTCATTCTTTACGTCATAATTTACGGTAAGAACGGGATTTTCATTAATTTCATCCATAATATTTTCCAAAGCAATACCTCTCAAAATTAAACGTCAAGGTCTTTTACATACTCTGCGTTTGTTTCGATAAACTCACGTCTCGGAAGAACCTTATCGCCCATAAGGATTGTAAAGGTTTCGTCAGCCTTAACTGCGTCTTCCATAGTAATCTTTATCATTGTTCTTCTTTCAGGGTCCATAGTTGTTTCCCACAGCTGTTCAGGGTCCATTTCACCAAGACCCTTATATCTCTGAACTTCAACCTTCTGGTTTGTGTCCCCTGCAAGTTCCTTTATACACGCATCTCTTTCTTCATCAGAAAACGCATATCTCACCTGTTTTCCTCTGTAAACCTTGAACAGAGGTGGCTGTGCGATATAGATATGGCCTTCATCAATAAGCTCTCTCATAAATCTGAAGAAGAAGGTCAGAAGCAATGTTCTGATATGGCTTCCGTCTACGTCGGCATCCGCCATAATAATAACTTTTCCGTATCTCAGCTTAGAGATATCAAAATCCTCGCCGATTGATGTACCCAGTGCTGTTACAACAGGCATAAGCTTTTCGTTGCCATATACCTTATCAATTCTTGCTTTTTCCACATTAAGCATTTTACCCCACAATGGAAGGATTGCCTGATATCTTCTGTCTCGTCCTTCCTTTGCTGAGCCACCTGCTGAGTCTCCCTCGACGATATAAATTTCAGTAAACTCAGGGTCCTTCTCAGAGCAATCTGCCAATTTGCCCGGCAGTGATGAGCTTTCAAGGGCTGATTTTCTTCTTGTAAGCTCTCTTGCTTTCTTTGCGGCTTCTCTTGCTCTTTGTGCCTGAAGTGATTTATCAAAAATTGCTCTTGCAACTGCAGGATTTTCCTCGAGATAGTTCATCAGCTTTTCGCTGACTATCTTATCCACCATAGGTCTTACTTCAGGGTTACCGAGTCTGCCCTTAGTCTGGCCTTCAAACTCACAGTTTGTAAGCTTTACGGAAATAATTGCTGTAAGGCCTTCTCTTACGTCATCGCCCATAAGCTTATCCCCGTCTTTAAGCAGGTTAAACTTCTTGCCATACTCATTTATAACCTTTGTCAATGCATTTTTAAATCCTGTTTCGTGTGAGCCACCGTCAGGTGTATGGATATTATTTGCAAAGGACAAAATCAAGTCATTATAGCTATCGTTATACTGCAAGGCAATCTCTGCAAAGGAATCCCCCTGGACGCCCTGTAAATAGATAACGTCAGGTGCAATAGGCTCAACGCCTTTTGTTTTATGGATATGCTCAACAAACTGTCTGATACCGCCCTCATAATGCAGAGTATCACTTACAATATTATTTTCATCACGTCTGTCGGTGAAAACAATCTTTATACCTGCATTAAGAAAAGCCTGTTCCCTCAGTCTTTTCAGCAATATTTCATACTCATATTCCGTTGACTCGATAAAAATTTCAGGGTCGGCTTTAAACGCAACTGTTGTACCTGTTTTATCTGTTTCTCCGATGATTTTCAAAGGTTCGGAATATGAGCCTCTGTCAAATCTCTGGAAGTGGACATTCTTACCGTCATACACGGTCAGCTCAAGCCACTCGGAAAGTGCATTTACAACTGACGCACCAACGCCGTGGAGGCCTCCTGCCATTTTATATCCGCCACCGCCGAATTTACCGCCTGCGTGCAACACGGTATAAACTACTGTTGCTGCAGAGATTTTCTCCTTAGGGTGGATACCTGTTGGAATACCACGTCCGTTATCGGTTACTTTAATTATATTTTCAGGAAGTATATCTACTGTAATTTCGGTACAATACCCTGCTAATGCTTCGTCGATTGCATTATCCACGATTTCATACACAAGGTGGTGCAGTCCTTTAGGGCCTGTTGAACCGATATACATACCCGGTCTTTTTCTTACAGCTTCAAGACCTTCCAAAACCTGAATCTGATTTTCGTCATAGCTTACATCGCTATCAATTTGTGAAATCTTTTCAGCTTCCAATTCAATGTTATTCAAAAAATAACCTCCGTTTCAATTCACAATGCACAATTTATATACTTGATTGTTTTTCTATAATTTATTAGTTTGTTTTATTAAGGGACGCCCTCTATCAGCAGTGAATTATGCTTCGCATAATCGCCCTCTTTTTCAACAGTCCACCGGACTGTTTTGAGCATACCGAAGGTATGCTTATTCACTCCTTTGCCGAGCTCCCTAAAGGCTCAGGAGTTTCGCCAACTGCGGTTGGCGATGAGGGGCTCTGCCCCCTCAACCCCTGCAACCCTTTAAAAAGGGTTGACCTAAATTTTAATATTATTTCCTTTTAAATTTTTGAATCTTTTCAATAGTGTGGAACAGGCTATCTGGCTTATATAGACCTTCTCGGTGAAGTCCTTATCCAGACACACAACAAAGCTTTTCGGCATTTCATAGGTACAGGTTACAACCTGTTTTCTTTTTGCCGATTTATTAAGGAAATCCTTAGTAATCTTTGACACAGATGTATTTTCTATATCAAAAATCCCCACAATATCCTTGGTATTCACCATAAAATCGTTACCCAGATGAAGAAACATAAAAATCCTTTCAGCTTTTTTGTTCACTTATTCTTCCTTGATTGATAACAAACATTTTACCCTTTGTTTTCTTATCAAAAGGAATATTTTTATCACAGCAGGTTATAAACACCTGCATATTATCTATTTTTGAGATGACAAATCTTTGTCTTGACTCATCAAGCTCACTCAGCACGTCATCAAGCAATATACACGGAGCATCGTCTATTTCCTCCATAAGTATATAAGCCTGAGCCAGCTTCATAACAAGTGCCATAGACCTATGCTGGCCCTGAGACGCAAAATCCCTTACGGCAAGGTTATTTATATACCCCGTAAGGTCATCACGATGTACACCTTTTGTGGTAAAACCTGCTCTCAGGTCATCATTCAAGGATTTTTTCAGGCAATCGAGATAAATCTCCGTCATTTCGCCCTTATAATCCTGAAATCTCTCTAAATCAGAATACACTGTAGACTGATACTGAAGCTCCAGTTTTTCTTTTCCGTTTGAAATTTCATCATAAAGCTTTTTTGCAAAGATATTAAGCTTTTTTCCATAATTATACCTTAGCAGAGATATATAAGCACCCATAGATGCAAGCTGTACATCCCACACTTCAAGGTCATCCTTAACACTCTTACCCATATTTATATTTTTAAGCAGGGTATTTCTTTGTTCCAACAGAGTTTCATACTTTGAAACTACTGTATTATAAGAAATCTTTATTTGTGATACTGACAAATCCAGAAATTTACGCCTGTTATCAGGTGAGCCTTTTGAAAGTTCAAGGTCCTCAGGTGTAAAAACGACACAATTAAGATTACCGAACAATTTTGAGGGGATTTTCAATTTAACACCGTTCAAGGACACATTTTTTTCCTTGACGTTAGGCTTTGCCATACTATATCTGATTATCTGCTCACGGATTTTATTTTTAAAGGCAAGCTCGATATTCATAACCTCGCCATCAATATCAATCATACTTTTATCCTTGGTATTCCGAAAACTTTTTACGCCACTGCACAACCACACAGCTTCTATAAGATTTGTTTTTCCCTGTGCATTTTCGCCATAAAAAATATTCAGTTTTTCGTGAGGACAAATTTTGATATTCTTTAAATTTTTAAATCCGTTTACTTCAAGTCGGGTAATAAACATTTACTCTACCACAATTTCTGTTTTTATTTCGTCTATCCGGATTTTATCTCCTTTATAAACTTTCTTTCCTCTTTGGGTACACACTTCGCCGTTATACTTTATTCTTTCTTCAAGGATAATTTCCTTACCTATGCCACCTGTTTCCACAAGTCCTGCAAATTTAAGCAAGGAATCAAGCTTAATAAAATCGGTTTTTATCTGTACTTTTACTTGTTTATAACTCATTCTTTTCCTCAATTTTTATTATTTTACACGGAACGTCAAGATGCAGAGCATCTTTTGATGCCGTCCTCTACAAATCTATTTTTAATTATAATTCTTTAGAAAGACGTACAGGAAGCACCAGGAAAGTATAATTATCTCTGTCGCAAGGTACTATCTTCATTGGAAGCAGGCTTCCGCTCATCTGGAGCTTGACAGTATCTTCATTAATTACCTTCAACGGGTCAAGGAAATACTTACACTTAAAGCCTATTTCAATAACAGGACCTGCTGTATCGGCTTTGATTTCGTCAGAAATCTTACCCATAGCTGTTGAACATCTTACTTTAATAATGCCATTTTCAAAATAGCATCTTACAGGGCTTGGATTTCTTTCATTTATAAGGAGCATTGCTCTTTCAAGCGTTTCAATAAGCTGTTTTCTGTCAGCAATAACTTCTGTTGTAAATGTATTTGGAATAGCACTCTTATAAGGGTGGAACTCACCTTCAAGTAATCTTGAATACACATAATAGCCATTGATTTCAAAAATAATATGCTTTGTTGAAACAAACATATTACAGCTATCTTCATCATTATCGCTCAGAAGCTTTGAAACCTCCTGCAATGTTTTTGCAGGTACTACGAAATTAATATTATCGTTATACTTAATAGGCTCCTGTCTTACAGCAAGTCTGTAGCCGTCGATTGCAACAAGTGTAAGCATACCGTTTTCGATATCAAAAAGCTCACCCTTGAGAATCGGCTTCATATCTGTAACTGCAACTGCAAAAACAGTCTGATTTATCATATTTTTAAGCACAGGCTGAGAAATGCTCAGCTCATCGCAATTATCCTTAACAGGAAGCTCAGGATAGTCCTCAGATGAAACTGCACTGAGATTATATGTTGTAACGCCACTTGCGATTGTTACCTGGAGATTATCTGAAACATCGATATACAAATCATCTTCGGGCATTTTTCTTATCATTTCTGCAAACAGTCTTGCATTAACTATAAACTCGCCGTTTTTATCCGCATAAGCTTCAAGTGTTGTTCTTATACCTATTTCAAGGTCATAGCCTGTAAGTTCAAGCATATTATCGGTAACTTTAAATTTAATTCCCTCAAGTGATGGGAGAGCTGAACGCTCAGAAACTGCTTTTGATACATTTACAACTGCTTCATAAAGTGAAGATTTACTGCATTTGATTTTCATATTTTTTCTCCTTATTTCTTATGGATTTAGTTTTCAAAGTATATATTTTTTTACGGTTAGGATGTTTGCTGAAATATAAATATAATATATATTATTTTTTAGTAGTAGTAGTAGAGGCTGTTGAAAAGTAGTATAAGTCGGGAAAGCCCTTTGTTTCGGTATTTTGGGAGAAAAAGTTTTTAGGTAAAATTTCAAGGGGTAATGTTGAAAGTGTTGAGTGTTCTCAGGTGTGTTGGGTATGTTGAAAAAATGTGTGTTGAATGTTGATATTTTTCAAGAAAAATGTTGAAAGATATTTTTTTATGAAAAATAAAGCAACCTCATTTTGAAACTGACCTGTTTATTTTGTTTACTCAATCACGAAAATATAACTTATATCCACATATACTTTGATTTATTTGCTTTCAATTTTGTTGAAAACTATGTTGAAAAGGTTGAAAACAATTTAATTTTTTAAATTTTTAATGATGTCGTCAACAGTTTCTTTCAAATCGGAATTCTTCTTCAGGGTATCTACTACTCCCTGGTAATGGATTGTCATTGTAGAATGATTCTTATTAAGCTCTGTACCGATATCGCTATAGGTCATACCCTTTATTTCTTTCATAAGATAAATTGTAATTTTTCTTGCTAAAGAAATATTGGCTTGTCTGTTCTGTGAACGGATATCTTCAGGTGTAACCTTAAAAGCGTTAGCTACTTCGCTTATTATACTGTCGACTGTAATCTCGGCAGGGTGGTTGGCAATCATAATTTCCTTTATTACTCTTTGTGCCATAGACACTGACGGAGATTCGTTTGTATATGAAGTAAGAGCTTTAATCTTATTTACTGTTCCTTCAAGCTGACGGATATTTGTTTTAACTCTTTCGGCAATAATTCTTGCCACATTATCGGAAAGCTGGAGACCTGAAAGCTCGGCTTTTCTTTTAACGATAGCCATTCTTGTTTCAAAATCAGGTGGTTGGATATCTACCTGGACGCCCAATGAAAAACGTGAACGGATTCGGTTTTCAAGCTTTGAAATCTTTGAAGGTGCGATATCTGATGTAAGTACAATCTGTTTACCTGCATTATAGAGGTCATTGAATGTATGGAAAAACTCCTCCTGGCCTCTTTCTTTACCTGCGATAAACTGTATATCGTCAATAAGCAGGAAATCTGCATTTCTGTACTTATTATGGAAATCAATAGTTTTATGGTATTCCAGAGCCATAACCAGTTCATTAACGAAATTTTCACCTGTAGTATAAATGATATTCAAATCAGGATTTTTCCTCAGGACTTCATTTTCAATAGCTTTCATCAGGTGAGTTTTACCCAGACCTGAGTCGCCATAGATAAAAAGTGGGTTAAATGTCTGATTTGCAACAGGCGTAGGTGAATTATCATTCTTGCCTGCAACTGCTATACAGAAAGCATATGCCAGTTCATTTGATTTACCTTTAATGAAGTTTTCAAATGTCAATGCTTCGCTGATAGAATTGTTCTCACTGATTGTAGGAACAGGCTCAACTGTTTCTTCATTCTTAGCTTCCTTTGTTTTAACAAGGATATTAATGTTAACCTCAAAGCCCATTGCTTCTGCAAAAGCTCTTTTAAGGACAGGCTCATAAACTTCAAGTGTTGTTTTTCTTGTAAACTCACTATCGGTAAGCAGAAACGCTGTATTATTTTCAAATTTGTATGGTTCAAGTATTCTTATCCATTTATTGAATCCAATATCACTGACTTTTGGATCGTCGTGGCAATATTTAAGCACATATTCGAATACTTCGTTAAACGATTCCATATTTTTTTCAACCCTTTCAATCTCGTTTTTTCTTAAATCAATATGCCCTTTATGGTGTGTTTTTTTATATGAAAATTCATCTTTTTCTGAAAAAGGGGCATAATTATCAATTCTATTCCAGTATATCATATTTTATAAAAAATTTCAAGTATATTATATTATATAATAGTGTAAACTTTTTAAGATATAAGGGTTTTGGTTTGTTTTATTCAATACTTAATATTGTGGAGTTTTTCGGGGTGGCACAAGATGTTGTGGTGGATAAATTTAAAATATAAAAAAATTATGAACAGTATTGACAAAAGCCATTGATATAAGATATAATTGTTAATTACAAGGGCTTACTATGTGTTTTTGACCATGGAATCTGCCTGTTTATTTAAATCGGAACAAAGCTTTTTCGATTTTTGAAAGGAGGATATTTGAAATGAAAAGAACTTATCAGCCTAAGAAGCTTCAGAGAAAAAAAGTACACGGTTTTATGAAAAGAATGTCAACTAAAAACGGCAGAAAGGTTTTGGCTCGCAGAAGAGCAAAGGGTAGAGCAAGACTTTCTCACTAATTTAGTTAGTTAATCGGCCATATACCATTCAATTTTTTGTTTGGTATAGGGTCTTTCTCTTTATTTATGTTATTTATGCTGCACATTTCTTTTAAGTTTTAATCTTTTGGATTTTTGGGTGTTAATATGCTTTTTACTGAGATTTTAAAGGATAATAAGTTTTTTACCCGATGTTTCCGCAAGGGTAGTTTTGTCTCCTGTGAATTTGTAACCGCTTATTTCATTCCGAACAAATCCCCTTACAACCGAATAGGAATTTCAGTCAGCAAAAAAAACGGAAATGCTGTACAGAGAAACAGAATAAAACGCATAATCAGGGCGGCTTATCGGCTCAACGAGGGCAATTTTCCTATTGGTTATGACATTGTTTTTGCGGCAAGAAACAACATTGCTGAGAAAAAAAGCAAGGATATTGAATATTTTATAAAGAGTCGTTTATTGAAGAAGATGAACAGTCAGAAAACTGACACTAAGAAAAAATGTTAAGACAGATACCGATTTTTTTCATAAGGGCTTATCAGAAGTTCATCAGCCCTTTAACGGGACAAAGATGCAGATATTATCCCTCCTGTTCAAACTACAGTCTTCAGGCTTTCAGAAAACACGGGTTTTTCAAGGGGTTAATTCTGTCTATATGGCGTATTCTCAGGTGCAATCCTTTTTCAAAGGGTGGCATTGATTATGTTCCCGAAAGCTTTAGCTTAACTAAAAAAAAGAAAATAATTTAAGTCGTATAAATACGAACGCAGATTACTGCGACGGAGGTTACAATGGATTTTTTATTGAATCTTTTAGCTACTCCACTTGGCTGGATAATGAAGATTTGCTATGAGCTTGTAAGCAATTACGGCATAGCTTTATTTATTTTTACATTTATTACACGTCTTGTTGTTTTTCCGTTGAACATCAAACAGCAGAAAAGTACAGCAAGAATGTCAATGCTCACCCCTGAGCTTGACAAACTGAAGAAAAAATACAAGAATAATCCTGACAAGCTTAACGAAGAAACTATGAAGCTTTACAGCAAGGAGAACATCAATCCTATGGCAAGCTGTCTGCCTATGATTATTACTCTTGTTGTACTCTGGTCTCTTATTCCTGTAATTTACGGGCCTCTTACTTATGTTTCAGACGCAAACAAAGATGACATCAAGGCTTCAAACAGTCTTATTTCAAATCTTTATGTTGCAAGTAAAGAAGTTAAGGAAAATGACACCACTTTTGAGGCAATTCTTCAAGAAAATGATTTCGACCTTGAAGCTGTTGCAGATGAACTGGGCTCAGATGATTATAAGAAGACAAAGAAGCTTTCTGAAGCTGATATGAAGTCTTTGGTTGAGGTTATTGAAAAGCACCCTGACATTGACGGATTTATGACAGATGAGCAGATGGTTTCAAAGAGCCTTGCTGAGTCAAGACCTGAGCTTGTTACTTTTGATTTCGTTGAAAAGGCTGACGGCAAGTATGCTGATGTTCTTCCTGAAAGCGTAAGAAAAGCTGCTGAAGATATGGACTATCAGTTCCTTGGCATCTCACTGGGTACTATTCCTAAGTGGAAGAGCTGGACTTGTCTTATTCCTATTATTTCAGCTGTTTTACAGCTTCTTTGCACTATTGTTTCTCAAAGGTTTTCCAAGAAAAACAATACTGCGGCTGCAAGTATGAACGGCAGTATGAAGATTATGCTTTATGCTATGCCTTTGTTCTCACTGTGGATTGGTTTCTCATTCCCTGCAGGTCTTGGTCTTTACTGGATTTACTCTTCTTTGCTGGCTCTGGTACAGACTATTGTACTGAACGTTCTTTACACTCCTGACAAGGTCAAGGAAATGGTAAAGAAAGATATGGCTAAGCAGAAAAAGAAAAAGAAGAAGCCTTCTATGATGGAAAAGGCTATTGCTATGCAGAATCAGCAGAACGGCACGGCTGTTACTGCTGATGATGACAGCGATGATGAAGATGCTGAGGAAAGAAAGCTTTCCAAGGCTGAACTCAAAGAGCTTCAGAGACAGCGTCTTAACGAAGCAAGACGTCGTATGGCTGAAAAATACGGCGATGATTACAGCGAGAATGATTAACCCAGAGAGGAGTTTTATATAATGAAAAAGATTTTCACTGCAGCTTCTGTAGAACAGGCAAAACAGCTGGCTTGCGTTGAATTTCAGACAACAGAAGACAAAATTGAATTTACTATCCTTGAAGAACCAAAAAAGGGTCTTTTCGGCAAGGTAAAGGGCGACGCTAAGCTGGAAGCTGAATTTAACCCTTCAAAGATTGACCTTGCTGTAAAGTACATCAAAGATGTTCTTGCTGTGATGGGTATTGAAAATGTTACCTGTGATGTTACTGAAGTTGAAAACGGCTGTGAAATTGAACTTAACGGCGACGGACTTGATGAAGTTATCGGCAAAAAGGGTGAAATGATTGACTCTTTGCAGTATCTTGCATCTCTTGTTTCTAACAAGGTTGACAGAGAATACTTCAGAATTACCATTGACAGCAACGGTTTCAGAGAGAGAAGAAAGGCTCAGCTTGAAGAGCTTGCTGTTAAGATTGCAAACAACGTTAAGAAAAACGGCAGGTCAACTGCTCTTGAGCCAATGAACCCATACGAAAGGCGTATTATTCACGCTGTTATCACAGATATTGAGGGTGTAACCTCAAAATCTACAGGTGAGGACCCTTACAGAAAGGTTATTATCAGCTCAACTGAAAAGAGAAGGTTCAATGACCGTGGTCGCAGAAACAACAGAAGAGACAGAAAGCCTAAGCCACATTATGACATTACCACAAGCTTTGAAAAGGATTACAAAAAGCCAAAGCCTGAGGACAGCTTAGACGCAGGTCTTTACGGAAAAAT
>DEPR01000013.1:17280-21667 GCA_002358895.1 Ruminococcus sp. UBA3387
CATTTGTCCAATATTTTTATTTGACAAACGGGGGTTATGATTATATAATCAAGATAAAGGAGGGATACTTATGAAAATTGAAGCATTGAGTGCTATTCTCATTCCTTTTCTGGGAACGACGGCGGGTGCTGCCTGTGTTTTCTTCCTCAAGGGCAGAATGAGCCGTAACATACAAAGAATTTTAACGGGGTTTGCTGCAGGCGTAATGGTGGCTGCATCAATCTGGAGCCTTATAATTCCTGCCATTGACCAATCGGCACATATGGGTAAATTTGCGTTTTTACCTGCTTTTATCGGTGTATGGGGTGGATTTCTTTTCCTGCTCCTGCTTGACTACATAATTCCTCATCTGCATATGAACGACCCTTGTCCTGAGGGTGTACAATGCAATTTAGGCAAGTCAACAATGATGTTTCTTGCAGTAGCTTTACATAACTTTCCTGAGGGAATGGCTGTGGGTGTGGTTGTTGCAGGCTGGCTTACAGGCAACGAAAGCATTTCTCTTTCGGCTGCGTTTGCGTTATCTTTAGGCATTGCTTTGCAGAATCTCCCTGAGGGTGCTATTGTATCAATGCCGTTGAAAAGCAACGGAATGAAACGTTCAAAGGCTTTCGGATATGGTGTTTTATCAGGCGTAGTTGAACCTGTGGGTGCAGTTCTGACGATACTTCTTGCAGGGCTTATGGTTCCGATTCTGCCGTATCTTCTCAGCTTTTCTGCAGGTGCAATGCTATATGTTGTTGTGGAGGAGCTTATACCTGAAATGTCAGAGGGTGAACACTCAAACATCGGCACTATATTTTTCGCTGTCGGATTTTCATTGATGATGGTGCTTGACGTGGCGTTAGGGTAACGGAAAACCTCACAGGTAACTGTGAGGTTTATATTATATTTATCGAACACGATAATTTTTGATTACGGTCCGATGTGGGCATCGGACCCTACACGCATTTTGAGAGGATATATGTAGGGGTGGTTGCCCACAACCACCCGTGTGTAAGGACAGATGGGTTTGAAATATTTAATAAGACGGGCTGTCATAGATGCGAAGCATCTTTGGATGCACAGCCCCTACAAATATATATTGTTTATAAGATATGAATATTATATTTTTTCAGCCAATAGTTTATCTGTAGGATATATGCAATAATCTGTGGATTGTTCATCAGCTGGCCATACCACTGAACCTTTTCTCTGCCGTCGACAAGCTCCTGCAATTTATCCTTTTTAAGCAGTTGCAGAACAGGTGAGCTTTTATCGTTTATTACCTCTGAAAGCTGGGCTTTTACGGCGTTTTCATAGCTTGGATTATGGGTCTTCGGGTATGGGCTCTTCTTTCTCCACAGGACTTCTTCAGGCAGGTATTCTTTCATTGCCTCACGAAGCAGTCCTTTTTCTCTGCCCTTATAGTCCTTATACTCCCAGGGGACCTGATAGAGATACTCCACAATTCGGTAATCGCAGAAGGGTACTCTCACCTCAAGTCCGTTATACATTGACATTCTGTCCTTTCTGTCAAGCAAAGTCTGCATAAACCACTCAAGATTAAGCCTCATCATCTCTCTCATTCTTTTTTCAAGTGGGGACAGGCTATTGCAATCCTTGACTTTGCTGATTGTGGCTTTATATCTGTCGTAGACATATTCTTCGCAGTTATCCTGCACAAAATCATCTTTCAGCAGGCTTTTCCGATAAGCTGTAGACCGGGACCAGGGGAAGCCGTCGGTCATTCGGATATCGGTATCACGATACCAGGGGTAGCCTCCGAAAATTTCGTCGGCACACTCGCCTGAAAGTGCAACGGTTGCAAAATCTTTTACCTCTTTGCAGAACAGAAGCAGTGATGAGTCTACGTCTGCCATACCCGGCAAATCTCTTGCGTCAACGGCTTTATATAATGCGTCAACAAGCTCAGGGGTATCCACTACAATATGGTGGTGGGCTGAGCCAAGATATTCGGACATTTTATTGATATAATAGTCGTCGCTGTTTGGCTGGAACTTGCTTGCCTGAAAATACTTCTGATTATCCCTGTACTCCACAGAAAAGGTATGAAGCTGTTTGCCCTGTTTCTTGAATTCTCTTGATGTAACGGAAGAAATAAGGCTTGAATCAAGGCCACCTGACAAAAATGTACACAGAGGAACGTCGGATACAATCTGTCGTTTTATTGCATCGGTTACAAGATAACGGACCTGTTCGGCAGTTTCGTCAAAGGTCTGGGGTTTATGCTCACGGGCAAAATCCCAATACTGCCATTTTCTCAAGCCCTGCTCCTTATCCCAATAGCCACACCAGCTCATCGGTAGTTCTTCGATACCTTTCAACACGCCACAGCCCATTGTTCTGCCGGGACCTAAAAGCATAATCTCGTTTATGCCCTCTTTATCAAGCTCACAGGGTATGTCAGGGCAACAAAGCAGGCCTTTTATTTCTGATGAAAAATAGAAGGATTTATTTTTTACTGTGTAGAAAAAGGGCTTTACTCCAATTCTGTCTCTTGCAACAAAAAGCCTTTGATTATGCTCCTCCCATACGGCAAAGGCAAAAATTCCGTTGAACTTTTCAACGCATTTTTCCTTCCAGCAGACATAGGATTTCAGCACGACTTCTGTATCGGAATGGCCCTCAAAGGCATAGCCTTCAAGCTCAAGCTCTTTTCTTATATCTTCGGTATTATAAAGCTCACCGTTATACACAAGAGTATATTTCTCCCTGCCTCTTTCAAGAGACATAGGCTGTTTTCCTTTTTCGATATCTATTACGGCAAGTCTTGTATGTACCAATGCCGAAAACCTGCTTACATAAACTCCGTCCTGGTCGGGACCTCGGTTTTTAAGCTGTTTTTTAGCTTCCTCACACCAGTTCTTATGCTTCTTGTTTATGCCCTCAAAATCAATTACTCCTGCTATTGCACACATAAAATGACCTCTTTTCTGCATTATATAGTTTATATTATGCTTTTTCTTCGGAAGTGTTAATGACAGGGTTGTTTTTACTATTGAAAAACGAAGAAAAATAGGTTAAAATAAAGAAAAAGGCAAAGGGAGACGTTTTTATGAGTAAGAATATATATAAGAGGCTGATTTCGGCGATTATTCTGGCTATGATTTTAACCGGCTGTGGAACAGATGTTACAAACAAGGACATTTCCACTCTTACACAAGAGGAAAGCTCGGCTGCTGACACCAATTCAGGTGAGCCACAGGTTGAGGACGCTTTTGCTGAGGCTGAGCCTGAAACGGCTGTTGCAAGGCTTATTTGTGCGGGAGATAATCTTATTCACGATGTGATTTATCAACAGGCAGCCCGTAGGGCAGGCTACAACGGTTATGATTTTACATATGTTTATGAAAATGTTGAGGATATCATAAAGTCGGCTGACCTTGCAATTCTCAATCAGGAGACTATTGTTACCGACAAATATGAGCCTTCAAATTACCCGAGATTCTGCACACCTGAGGCTTTGGGCGACCATATGGCAGACATTGGCTTTGACGCTGTTTCTATGTCAAACAACCACGTTCTTGACCAGTGGGAAGACGGGCTTTTAGCCTCCATTGACTACTGGGACAATGAACATCCTGATATTATAAGATACGGTGCATACCGAGATAAAGAGGATATGGAAAACATCAAGGTTGCTGAAATAAAGGGGATAACCTTTGCATTTCTCGGCTACACCGAACACACAAACGGGCTTTCCCACACGGGAGAGCTGGGCACGGAGATAGTTTATCTTGATGAGCTTGACGTTATTGAGGCACAGATAAAACAGGCTGACGAGTTAGCTGATGTTGTAATTGTATCTCCACACTTCGGCACAGAGGTTTCAAATGAGGTTTCCGATTCACAGAGGGAGCTTTCACAGAAGTTTGCTGACTGGGGTGCTGACATAATCATTGGCACTCAGCCTCACACCATACAGGAATGCAACTGGATTGAACGCTCAGACGGCTCAAGGGCGTTTGTTTACTACTGTCTTGGAAATCTCGTTTCGGCAATGGCTGACAAAAGGACAATGATTGGTGGACTTGGTGAAATAACTATAGTCAAGGATATGAAAACAGGTGAGATAACCCTTGACAGCCCTAAGATTATTCCTATTATCACACATTACGGCTCAGGTTACAGCGACATTACCATTTATCCTTACACTCAATATAATGAAACTCTTGCTTCCTCCCACGGGCTTGGACTCAGTATGGACTACATTGAGGGGATTTTATCATATGTTCCGAAAGAATTCATCTGGGCAAGGTCCTAAGCCCGGACGGGGCAAAACACGGATAAGCCTGAGAAGTATCTTTTGCATAACGGGTCATCAAAGATATGGAATATATTAAATATTACGGGACGTCGTAGATATGCAATATCTTTGGATGCA
>DEPR01000013.1:21740-25079 GCA_002358895.1 Ruminococcus sp. UBA3387
AATAGACGGGATGTCGAAGATATGGAAAATCTTTGGATGAACGTCTTCTACAGACAGCGTTTGTTTTGTGTTTTAGGGTTGTTCTTTGACGGGCTGATGTGGGCATCAGCCCCTACACAACTGATTTTAACTGTGCATTGTTAATTTATGTCGGTTTCGATGTTCTGTCGGTCAACTTCCATTTTATATGCAGACAGAATCTGGTCCTCCATTTCCTTTCGGACATCGGTATTTATAGGGTGGACAATATCACGGAACATTCCGCTGTCGTCCCGTCGGCTGGGCATTGCTGCAAAAAGCCTTTCCTCGCCCTGCACCACCTTTATATCGTGGATTGCAAGCACGTCGTCGATAGTTATACTTACAATTCCTTTAAGCTTTCCCTCATTAATTAGCTTTCTTACTCTGATTTCTGTAATGGTCATAGTTTTTCGTCCTTTCATAATCTGATTTTTATGATTTGTTGGCTCTTACAACTTAATTTTTGCCCCTTTATGAAAAAATATTCAAAAAGGGGTTTATTTTTTTCTCTTTTTGTACTATAATAGAATCAGGAGTACAAATGTTTGCATAAATGCTATTTTATATATTAAGGAGAAACGTAATGATTTCCAATGACATACTGAAAAATGCGAAACACGTTCATTTTATAGGCATTGGCGGTTCGGGAATGTATCCACTGGTGCAGATTCTTCACGCTCAGGGATACAACATTTCCGGTTCCGACAACAACGAGACAGAAACTCTTGAGGCTGTAAGAAAGCTGGGCATCAAGGTGTATATGGGTCAGAGGGCAGAGAATATTCAGGGTGCAGACCTTATTGTTTATTCTGCTGCAATTATGGCTGACAATCCTGAGCTTGTCGCTTCAAGGGCAAGCGACGCTGTTACTATTGAACGCTCCGAGCTTCTTGGGCTTGTTACAAGCTGGTACGAAAACGCTGTTTGTATATCAGGCACACACGGAAAAACCACAGCTTCATCTATGCTTACACAGATTTTCCTTGAAGAAGGGGTGGATTTATCCTGCGTTATCGGTGGCAAGCTTCCGAGTATCGGTGGCTCAGGTCGTTCGGGAAAAAGCGAGACTATGGTTTGTGAAGCCTGCGAATTTGTTGACACTTTCCTTAAACTTGACCCTGATGTTGCAGTAATTCTTAACATTGACGCTGACCATCTGGACTATTTCGGCAGTCTTGAAAACATTATCAAATCTTTCAGGAAGTTTGCTTCAAAGGCTACAAAGGCACTTGTCATAAACGGTGATGACCAGAACACTCTTAAAGCTGTTGAGGGGCTTGACAAGGAAGTTATCACCTTCGGCTGGGACAGACGTAACGATTATTCTGCAGAGATTGTTGAGAAAAAGGGCTTACAGACAAAGTTTAATCTTTATTACAAGGGTGAGCCACAGGGCGAATTTGCTATTCAGGTGCCCGGTGAACACAACGTTCTGAACGCTCTTGCGGCTATAGCTGCTGCAAGATACTCGGGGGTTTCATACGGTGGAATTGCTCTCGGACTTCAGACTTTTATGGGTGCAATCAGACGTTTTGAAAAGATAGATACAGTAAACGGAATTACTATTGTTGACGACTATGCTCATCATCCACAGGAAATTTCCTGCACTCTCAAAGCTGCAAAGGGGCTTGATTTCAAGCGTGTATGGGCAGTTTTCCAGCCTTTTACTTACACAAGAACGGAAATTCTTATGGAGGATTTCGTTGAGGCTTTGTCTATTGCAGATATTCCTGTAATCACTGACATTATGGGAAGCCGAGAGAAAAACACCCACGGAATTTATGCTGAACAGTTAGCTTGCAAAATTCCCAATGCGGTATGGTTTGACACTCCTCACCAGGTAGTGGATTTGCAGACGGCTGAACAGAAAGAAAAGAATTTCAATCAGATTATTGATTATATCATTGAAAATGCAACCGAGGGAGACTTAGTTATCACGCTTGGCTGCGGAGACGTATACAAGCTGGCAAAAAGTTTAGCCAAGAAGTTACGACAGAGTTAAGATAAAGGAGTTTTTTAGATATGAAATTATCCGAAAACGAAAAGAGGGTTTTTGAATACATCAAGCAGAGGCTTGACGGTGGTTATCCCCCTACTGTGAGAGAGATCTGCTCCGAATTCGGCTTCAGGTCAACCTCCACGGCTCACAGATATATTGCTTCTCTGACGGAAAAAGGATTGCTTGAAAAGGCAAGCAATCAGAACCGTGCAATCAAGCTTGTGGGAAGTGCAGGAGTAAAAGTACCTTTGGTTGGAACTGTTACGGCAGGTCAGCCTATTACGGCTATTGAAGAAATCACCGATTATCTCAGCTTTCAGCCTGAAAGGAACTACACAAACCCGTTGTTTGCGTTGAAGGTCCGTGGCGATTCAATGATAAACGCAGCGATTTTAGACGGGGATACTGTTATTGTTGAGCAGGTGCCTGTGGCTGAAAACGGCGAAATTGTAGTAGCTTTGGTTGAAAACGAATCAGCAACGGTAAAGCGTTTTTACAAGGAAAACGGTCATTTCAGATTACAGCCTGAAAACGACACTATGGACCCTATTATTGTGGACGAGGTGAAGATTTTAGGCAAGGTTGTTGCTGTTATCAGATACATATAAACAGGAAGTGAGAAAATGGAAAGGCGATGCCCCGGCTGTGGTGCAATAATACAGGATAACATAAAGGTTTGTGGCAACTGTGGCAGGATTATCCCTCCGAGAAGGGCTAATGTTCAGGGGTCGGGCAGGGCTGTGCCGAAGCCTTCTCAGCCTTCACAGAGGCAGGCTTCTCCAAGGCAGAGGGCTGTTGCACCAAGACAACAGGTACAGTCGGTTTCAAGGGCTCAGGCTCCAAAGTCAAAGACACAGACACCTGTACAAAGGTCTGCACCGCAGAGGTCTGTTCAGCAGAAAAAGGCTGTATCCAAAAAGAGACAGTCTCAAAAGGCAACAGGCAGACTTAACATAAAAAGATGGCTGAAAATCGCTTTGGTTATAATTGCGGTTTATCTTATAATTTCACTTGTACAGATTTTCAGGGTGAAGTTTTCAACCTATGATTTCAAGACTACTGATATGAAGATGTCCCAGGACAATTACGGACAGGCTATTGATGTTTTCTTTGACAGTGGCAGTTGGGTATACAACCCGTTTACCTGCACGGTAAAATACTCGGGAGAGACTGTTGAGGGGGACGAATATGAGCTGAAATTCTCGGCTCTGGGCGAAGTCGGGGTCAAAAGCATTGAGGTTGACGGTGAACCCAAGGATAAAAAACAGTTTGAGACAGTTATGATGGGAATGTTTATATAAGAAAAAGGCAAGGGAAAC
>DEPR01000074.1:0-4022 GCA_002358895.1 Ruminococcus sp. UBA3387
TCTGCACCATAGACAGTTTCGATAAGCAACTGTGAATTACCCTGGAAATCAGGACACAGCACTGAAAGATTTGAGATTACCTCTTCAGTAAACAGATTCATTGCAGGCATCTGCAACTCCTGAATTTCATAATTCATATAGTCCAGACAATTAAGAAGCAAGGAGTTCATTTCTTCTTTGGTAATATCAATCTTAATCTGTGGCAAAACCTTCGTAAGCAGACTATTTATTTCAAGAAGATTCAAATCCTTTGACTCATTGATAATCTCTGTAATAACTCGTCTCTGACGTTCTGTTCGCTCATAATCGGCATTACCTACATATCTGAGTCTTGCATAAGCCAATGCCTGTCGGCCGTTCAATGTAAGTCTTCCACCTTGGTCAAGATAATCGGTTCCCCATTTATCGCCATAAATGTCATTTACCTCAGCCATCGGCTCTTTCATACCTTCTGCTTCTTCATCGGTTACATCTAATGTTATGCCACCCAGTGCATCGACTATAGTAATAAACGATTCAAAGTTTACAATTACATATCTGTCGATTGACACGCCGTAGTATTTTTCAAGTGTACCCTTCAGCAATTCAGGACCATCACGCCAATACGCAGCATTTAGCTTTGCCATACCGTATCCATCGATATCCACCCAGGTATCACGGAGAAACGAAGTCATTGTAATGGTTTTCATCTTCTTATTAAGAGAAATCATCATCATTACGTCTGTATTTCCACGTTCCTGAGTTTCCGTATCTCTCAGATCCTCACCAATCAGAAGCACATTGAAAACATCTTTATCCTTCATCGGGTCATCTGCTGTTGCTTCCAGCTGTTTTTTAAGCTCCTCCTCGGTCAAGGTATCAGGCCCATCAACATAGTCGCTGCTGTCGTACTGATATTTGCCACTATTAAGACCTCCACTATACTTTCCGAAAAGTGAGAAATAGAAGCTATAGACTCCATAGACAAGCAATACTAATGCAAGAATTATGCCAATTAATACACCTGCTATAACGGCAACCTTCTTCCAGCCTGTAAGCTTTTTCTTCTTTTTATGATTCTTAGCCTTAGCCTTCCCGTCTGTCTTTCTGTTCGGGTTATTTCGCCGGTCAGTATTCTTTAATCTGTTGTCGGGACGACGTCTATCCGGATACGGTCTTTGTCCGTTCTGTACAGGTCGCTTTTTGCGATGTGGCACCTGTTGTTTACCATCTGGTCTTGGTCGTCTCTGCCCGTTACCCTGACCAGGTCTTTGTTCAGGTGGCCTTCTTCTTTCGCCATTCCCAGCTCCCTGTCTACGATGTTCGGAATTTGGTCTTGGCTTTCTTTCTATCCCGTTATGTTCTTTCCCTTGGTTTGCAAAACTTATTTCAGGTATTTCGGCTAACCTCTCGGCATTCTGTGCTGCTTTTTCTCTTTCCTTTTCCAGATTTTCCTTGCTTCCGAAAACCTGGATAAGCAATTTTTCAAGCTCGGCGTCAGCTTTTTTGCCTGAATTATTCTCCAAAGGCGTATTGTTTTCTGACATACATATCCTCATTTCCTTGCAATTTACCCTAAAAGGTAAACTGCATTAATGCTAATACAAATACAATTATACTACAAATTAATCTATTTTACAATAGTTTTTCTCATATTTGCGTAATTTTTCACATACACATCAAGTTTACACAAAAAGTTCCCAAGGTTTCCCTTGGGAACGATACAACAACATATTAATATGTTCTGCCCAAATTCTTGCAATTTGTGATATAACCGCTTGTTTCGGCATATGGTGCCAGGAAATACATCCACTCGCCGTTTTTGCCATAGTTGCCTGTTTCCATGATATACTTGAAGCCACCTAAATTCACTTCACACCAGAAGTGCTGCCAGTAGTTTTCGTCCTCCCAGCTTCCACGGTAGCCCTGAATCATATATGCGTCAAAGCCCATATAAATCATCATTGCCGCCATTGCACCATTATACTGTGCACACTGCCCCAGCTTATGAGTGAAAATCGCTTCTACCCAGGATTTATCGGCAATCTTATTCCAGTCCGTACCGTAAGCATATTTTACATTCTTATTTATCCACTCAAGGGTTGTTCTCAATTTCTGTTCACGGGTCATACCCTTTTCAAAATTCTCAGCGGCAAATGCCTTGAGTATGCTTATATCCTTACTTGTCAGTGTAATATTATAGCTTGTAGTAGACGCACCCTGTTTATTATACACCTTCATTGTACGATGTGGTGTCAGCGTTGCTCTGCTCAGCTGTCCCAATGAATCGTGTGTACATTTCAGACTGCTCCAGTTGCTGAAATATGTTTTACCATTCAGCTTCCTGAATGAACGGATTCGATATGTATATACTCTTCCCTTAACGGTATTTGTATCGGTAAAGGTAGTAACTTTATTATCTCTTATAGTATGCACCAGTTTCAATGCACCCATATTTTCACTACGATAAATCTGATAGCCTGAAGCCTTGCTGTTTGCACCCCAGGAAAGCTGTGGTGTTTTATTCTCATAAGTAAGTTTCAGGCTCGGTGCAGTAGGCTTTGTATAGCAGGTTGTCGGCACAGACACGCCGTAATAAATATTCTTGCCTTTTACTGTTACCGCCTTTACACGGTAATTATACTTAGTAAACTGGGTAAGCCCCGTATCTGTATATGTTGTACCGGTCAGCTTTTTTATCAGTTCATACTTTTTTGTTTTGGTATCATATCTATACAAGAAATATTTTGTACATTTAACCTTTGACCAGGTTAATTTTATTGCTATTGATGATGAAGCTGTACTTTTAAAATTAGTAACCTTCGGGACTGCAACTCCTGCACCAAAGGCTTCAACATTACTACAATTCATTATCACTGTAAACATAATCACTACAGACAGCAATGCAGATATAATTTTCTTCATAATTCCACCCCATAATGTTCGATTTTCCGACAAATTTCTTCTTTAATTATACACCTGTTTATCAACTCTGTCAATTGGAATAGTTACCCAAAAAACAGCCTGCACCATACAGGCTGTTCAACTCATCATTTCTTATTTACCCAGCTTCCTTTTTCAAGGTGTATATCGGGAAATTGCGATAGATGATTCTTTCCCTTCTTTTTCAACACCAAGTCATCTTTTATCTTTTTATCTTCTGCTTTTTCTTCCAGCTTTATATTTTCCGATACTTCTGATATATCAGGTTTTTCTTCAATCCCCTCGGGTAACTCCTCAATTTCATTCGGAGTGCTCTTTTTAACCTTGGTATATCCACGCTCATCTATTGTATCCCTCAATACTGCCAGGCCCATAGCTGCACTGAAATAGACCAGATATCCTGCGTCTACTTTCAAAGCAGGTCCCAGCCACATAAGCAGTATTGCAGAAATTGAACACACTATAGACGTATCAATTATGGTTCTGTTCTGAGGCTTTGATTTCTTTCTATAGAAAAACAGAGAAATGGCATTCACAACCCAGAAGCCTACCATAGTGATAACGCCGAAATAGCCATTTTCAATAAATATCCACTGGTGGGTAAACCATCTGTAATTATAGTAGCCGTACATTCTGTAAAAGTCGCTCTTGAAAAATGCTACATCTGAGTCATCACAGTTACCTAAACCAAGTCCGAAAGCTTTATTGAACCAGTTACCACCAAAGAACTTTTCATCAATTATGCTGAATGAGCCTATTCGGGGAAATCTGTAACCTTCGGAATATGTAGTTTGCGAATACTCAAGAAGCTGGTCAACATCAGTCAGGATTTCAAGAGACTCTGATGCAATCTGCCTGAGGATGTTCATACCGACTACAAAAGCCACAAGGCACAACACAATAGCAATAAATTTTCTGAACGAAAATCCTGTCAGTACAACCGCCATAATCAAGGCTGCGGCAAGTAACAGATACAAGGCTTTTTGCTCTGCCAAAGCTGAGATAACCATTGTAGTTGCCATAGCAAAAACAAACTTCACAATAGAAGCTTCTTTATTCATAAACTTAATGAAGTAATAGGTTACAAGCAACAGACAAAG
>DEPR01000074.1:4117-6541 GCA_002358895.1 Ruminococcus sp. UBA3387
AACTGATATATAGCCAGAATAATATTCAGAAGCTGAACACCCAGAAGCATTGTCATCACTCGCTCAATGTTTTTCCTGTTCAAAAACATTGCACAGGCAAAGAAATACACGAAAAATCTGAAGGTGTTTCTTCCGCCCCAGACAACATATCTCATCGGCACAAGATTTCCTATTACGCCCACTACAATTACCGTGAAAAACGCTAAGAAGGACAAAATGACCCATTTGTACTGTGGTACATTAAGCCTTGAAAAGTTAGGGACTATTCTTGCAATAAGCAACAGCACAATTGCATCATTTGCATAACGTATTGCCCCGGGTAATTCCAGCTCTGTAACAAGAAATTCCATAGCGATAGTCCAGAAAAAGATAAACTCAATGAATGTCGCCGTTGAAACTCTATACTTATTCGGTTGTAAAACGATTTTTTGTAATTTTCCTTTTTCCATTATAACTAAAATCCCTTCACAAAACACATACTATATAATATCCCACATTGTCTGATCAGTTCTTTTATCAGGACAACACAGCTTTATATATTTTCTCCAGTTGTTCATATGAAACAGCTTTATCAAATTTCTTAACCGATTCATAACAATTTTTACTCAATGTTTCTCTATGCGATTTATCTGTCAGCTTAGCTATTGCTTTTGCAAACTCATCAGCGTTTTCAGAATCGCAAAGATAACCGTTCACTCCGTCAATAACATAGTCCTTTATTCCCTGCACATCCGAGCCGATAACAGGCACACCCGCACAGAGGGACTGTACACCTGCAAGACCTAATCCTTCACGTCTTGACGGCAGCACACCGATATCCGAAATTTTTGTTATCTCAGGAATATCGTGTCTGAATCCAAGAAGCTTCAGGTTAACACCATTTTCTTTTGCCATATTTTTAAGCATTTCACCAGTGCTTCCGTTTCCAACACCGCCACCACAGATTACATACTCATAATAATCTTTATTTTCAAGTGCCGACAAAGCCTTTATTATAATCTGATGATTTTTTCTGTCAGATAACTCACCCACAGCAAGCACCATTAATTTATCATCATCAACGCCTATACTGTTACGATAAGACTGCTTGTCCACCGTTACATCGTGAAATCTTTTGGTATCCACGCCTACGCCATTGATTTTGTAGACGTTTTTGCACCACATTTTCTTTGCATTATTACAATCCTCGCTATTGATTGTAACTATTGCATCACAAAAAACTGACGCTATTTTTTCAAAGGTATAATAAATCAGCCAGGTCTTTTTTGATGACTTTGAGGTAAAAGTAAATCCGTGGCTGGTATAAATCACCTTAGCACCTTTTTTTCTCGCCTTTCTTGCAGCCAGTTTTGTTATAAACCCTGATATTGAAGTATGACAATGGATAAGCTGAAAATCATTTTCTTCTATCAGCTTTTTAATCTGTTTATATGCAATAAAATTCTGTTTACCCAGGGGATTTTTGCTGTCAAAATCAATCTGACAAAACGGGATGTTTCTTTTTTCGATTTCTTTTCTTGTATCTTCCCACTGGAACATATTCCCGTTGGAAGCATATACAATTTCATAGCCCATATTTTGCAATATATCAAAATCATTATACAAAAAGCTTGCAAAGCCTGCAAGATTTGTAACAATCAACGCTTTTTTATCCATATTGTCTCCCATAAAGTCCCATAAAATCTACATTTTTTCAATTATTCAACAATTTCTGTCTCAACAACAGATACATTAAAATTATACTCTATTTTTACACAAAAGTCAACAGTATTACAAGCATTTACAAAACGGGGCAAGCATTATGCCTGCCCCGAAAAAGTATTACTTATTCTCTGCTCTTCTCTGCTGTTCGAACTTTTCTGTTCTTGCTTTCAGCTTTCTTTCAGCATAGCCTTCCTTGATTTCAGCCTTTCCTCTTTCGATAGCCAAAGCATTATCAGGAATATCTCTTGTAATGGTTGAACCTGCCGCCGTATATGCACCCTTACCTACTCTTACAGGTGCAATAAGGTTTGTATTACAGCCGATAAACGCATTATCTTCAATAACCGTTCTGAACTTCTTATCGCCATTATAATTTACTGTTACAACACCACAACCGAAGTTTACATTTGCACCAACATCAGAATCGCCGATATATGTGAGATGTGCAACTGCTGTATATTCGCCGATAGTTGAATTCTTAATCTCAACAAAGTCGCCGATTTTTACTCCACGCTTAATATGTGAATTTGGTCTTAACTGAACATAAGGTCCGATTTTTGCATCGTCCTCAATTACAGACTCATAAGCCTGAACGTTATTAAGGTTAACATTATTCCCCACAGTAGTATTCTCAATGATGCAGTTATTACCCAGAACACAGTTTTCGCCGATTGTTGTATTACCACGGAGGACAACGCCTGCGTGAATTACTGTTCCTGC
>DEPR01000074.1:6664-7521 GCA_002358895.1 Ruminococcus sp. UBA3387
TGCAATATCATTAAGCATCAGCAATCCACGTCTGTCATTTGCACCAAGTGCAACATTAGGATTTCTTGAAATAAACGCATCGGCAATCTTACCCTTTGCAATCAGAAGCTCGATACAATCTGTAAGATAATACTCTCCCTGTGCATTTTCAGGCTTAATATCAAACAGAACGTCGAGCAAATCAGCAGTTTTAAACCAATAACAACCGGAATTTATCTCTGTAATAGCAAGCTGATAAGGGTCGCAGTCCTTATGCTCAACGATACCACTGATACCGTCTTCTGTACGGATAATTCTGCCATAGCCTGTTGGATTTTCAATTCTTGAAGTTACAACTGTAACGCTACAATCACGTTTTGTATGAAGCTCCAATGCACCGAGGATAGTATCTGCATCAATAAACGGTGCATCGCCGCAGAGGACAAGCGTATTCCCGTCCTTATGTGCATCAAGAAAATCCTTGGTCTGCATAACTGCGTGGCCTGTACCAAGACGCTCTGCCTGAAGCACAGTTTCAATATCAGCCTTTGAATCACGGCTTTCAACATACTGGTCAATCATTTCAGATGCAAAGCCTTTTACGATGCAAACCTTATCAAGCTCTGCATTTTCACAGGCTGTCAGCACCCATTCGAGCATCGGCTCGCCAAGGACATTACAAAGGACCTTTGGCTTTTCTGTCTTCATTCTTTTACCCTGTCCACCTGCAAGAATTATAACATTATTACTCATATCTATATCCCCTTTTGTTATCAATTAATACCATATATATTATAATGTAATTACAGCAATTCGTCAAGTAGTGGCAAAAAAACACCCGTTATCGGAAATGATAACGAGTATTACGTCTATTATTG
>DEPR01000074.1:7558-9152 GCA_002358895.1 Ruminococcus sp. UBA3387
TGGAGCTGGTGACGTGGCTCGAACACGCGACCTGCTCATTACGAATGAGCTGCTCTACCAACTGAGCTACACCAGCAAGTATTCTGTTAATCCAATTACGAATGCGTATGATGCTATGCATCATTTTCTACACAACTGAGCTATTCCAGCAATTCAGAACAAATAATATTATACCCCAAGGTTTATTTTTTGTCAACGGCAAAGCAAAAAAACAACCGTCATAACGACGGTTGCCAAAAAATAAAAAATTATAGGGGAGTATCCAGCAGAAATCTGCTGAACATTTATATGAAGGCTTGGGGTAAAAGCCTGCATATCGGTTAAAATTTATCAAAACTTTCTTTGATGATTATATAATACCCCATATTTGTGATGTTAATGTGAAAAACCTTTGATTTTAAAATGAAAATTATTGAAGTTTCCGAGTGAATATGATATACTGATACTTAACAAAACAAACTATGACATTTTTATACCCGGAGGTAATTATGCCAAGATTTTTTTCTGATAACATAACCAACACAACTGCTGTTATTTCTGGCAGTGATGCCGTGCATATAGGTCGAAGCCTGAGAATGAGACTGGGCGATGAGCTTATTGTCTGCAAGGATGGTATGGAATACACTACAAAAATTCACAGCATTTCTGATGAACAGGTAGTATGCGATATTTTAAGCTCCGCTGTTTCACAGGCAGAACCTGATATAAAGCTTACCCTTTTTCAGGCTATGCCAAAAAGTGATAAGCTGGATCTGATTGTGCAGAAGGCTGTAGAACTTGGTGTAGTAAGAATATGCCCTGTTCTTACTTCAAGATGCGTTTCACGCCCTGACAAGAAAAGCTTTGAAAAGAAGCAGAAAAGGCTTCAGAAAATTGCACTTGAAGGTGCAAAGCAGTCAGGAAGAGGTATAATTCCCGAAGTTTCGGATATACTTACTCTGAAGGAATGTATCGACCGAATGGCTGAAATGGATTTGGGGCTTGTTTGCTATGAAAAGGGTGGAAAGCCTCTTTCGGAAACAGGACTCAAAAAAGGTACAGAAATAGGCGTGCTTATCGGAAGTGAAGGTGGATTTGATGAAGGAGAAATCCGGCTGTGCATCGAAAAAGGCATTGTTCCTATTGGCTTAGGTCCAAGAATACTGCGATGCGAAACTGCTCCCATTTCTGCTATAAGTATTATAATGTATCTTACGGGAAATATGTAAACGAAAAATATTCTGAAAAATACTTGATAAATAAACTGTTATGTGTTATAATTAGGTTAATCCAAATTGTTTTTTATACAAAATTAAAGGAGTGTTTTATATGTCAGGTGGACTTAAATTTTTAGCTGCTCTCGGAGTTATTGCTGCCGGTGCCGCTGCAGTATTTGCTCTTAAGAAGCACAAGGAACTTGAAGATTATGATTATGAAGAACTGGACGAAGATTTCGACGATTGCTGCTGTGATGAATGCTGCGATTGCGAAGAAGATGTGGTTGAAGAAACTGCAGAAACAGTTGAAGCTGAAACTGATGTAGAAGCTGAACTTGACAAGGTTGAAGAACCTGTTGAGGAAACTGACGAATAATCACTAAGCAAAACAGGCTGTC
>DEPR01000074.1:9237-11829 GCA_002358895.1 Ruminococcus sp. UBA3387
CAATTACACCACTTAGCGCTAAAATTGCTATCAGGTTTGGCAACGCCATAAGGCCGTTGAAAATATCTGCAATAGTCCATACAGCAGAGACAGTCATATATGGTCCGATAAATACTGCAAGAATATAGAGATATCTATATACCATCACTGCCCTTTGATTACCGTTTGCAAGGTATTCAAGACAACGTTCACCATAATAATTCCATCCCAAGATTGTTGTAAACGCAAAGAATACAAGACAAATCATCAACACAAATGACGGAATCTGACTTGGCAGGAATGAATAGCCCTGCTGAAAAGCGTGGGTTGTTACCTCTACGCCCTCAAAAGGCTTTCCTGTTGCAGGATTGATTGCTTCATATGAGCCCATCATTACAATAGAAATACCTGTCATCGTACAAACAACGATTGTGTCGATAAATGTGCCACACATTGTAACAAGACCTTGTCTTGCAGGCTCGTTTGTTTTTGCTGCAGCGGAAGCGATAGGAGCTGAGCCAAGTCCTGCTTCATTGGAGAAAATTCCTCTTGCAACACCCATTTTCATAGCAACCAGCATTGGAATTGTACCTGATGCTGCACTTTTTATTGTAAAAGCTGACCTAAAAACAGTTGCAACTGCATTTGGCAGTTTATCAATGTTTATTATAATCATAACCAGACAGGCAACTATATAAATTACTGCCATAAACGGAACGATAATCTGTGAAACGCCTGAAATTCTCTTAATTCCTCCGATAATTACAAGCCCTGCACAAACAGTAACCAAAAGACCTGAAATAATTACAGCCCAAGTATACTCATTACCAAAAAAATTTACGGTATTTGTTCTTCCAGGGTCAAAAAAGTTCTGAACTGCTGATGCGATACCGTTTATCTGAGAAAAAGTTCCAATACCGAAAATACCTACACAAGCTCCGAAAAACGCAAAAATCTTTGCAAGCCATTTCCACTTCTTCCCCATACCGTTTTCTATGTAATAGAACGGTCCACCGAGAACGTGGCCGTCCGCATCTATTTTACGGTACTTTATTGCCAGAAAGCCTTCAGCATATTTTGTTGCCATTCCGAAAAAGGCTGCAATCCACATCCACAGCAACGCTCCGGGACCACCCGAAAGAATACCTACTGCTGTAGCTACTCCAACGATATTGCCTGTACCGATTGTGGCTGAAAGTGCTGTACACAATGCTGCGAAGCTTGAAATCTCTCCACTGCCTCCCTCTTCGTTTTTGAACATATACTTCAACGCCTTAGGCAGGTGGAACAGCTGTAACAGATTCAGTCTGACTGTCAGATATATACCCACAGTCATTATGAGTATAATAAGTGGCAGACCCCATACAAAGCTATCAATTTTTTCTAAAACAATCTGGATTTTTTCAAAAGACATTAGTACCCTTCCTTAATAATAAAATAACCTTTTAATTATAACATATTTCGCTATTTTTGCCAACACTGAAATTTTACGATTTTATTAATTATTTGTATACGTAATTGATTTCGACATTCTTCTCTTTAATATGGTAAAATATTAATTGACAAGCACAAAAAATTTTGATATAATTAATACGCCAATATGTTTAATTTATTAATTAGTTATCAATAATATTGACGTTAAAAGAAATTTACGAAAAGAGGACAATTAAATGAGCAACAATTACATTCTTTCCTGCGAATCAACAGTAGATGTTCCTTATACTTTTTTAGAAAAAAGAAACATTCCTGTTTTGTTCTACACATACAACATTGACGGTGAAACTTATGTTGACGATATGGGTCGTGATCCTGAGGCTTTGCCGAAATTCTATAACGCTATTGCACAGGGCAAGATGCCAAAGACTTCACAAATCAATACTTTCGACTACTGCGAATTTTTTGAGGGCTTCCTCAAAGAGGGCAAGGACATTCTCCACATCGCTTTCAGCTCAGGTATGTCTAACTCAGTTAACAACGCAATGGCTGCTGTTGAGATGATGAAAGAAAAATACCCTGACAGAACAATAATTGTGGTTGACTCTCTTGCAGGTTCTTCAGGATATGGTTTGCTTGTAGCAACTGCTTGTGAACTCCGTGATAAAGGCTATTCTATAATTGAACTGGCTAACTGGACAATCGAAAACCGTCATTACCTCCACCACCAGTTCTACGCTACTGATCTGAAGCACTTCAGACGTGGTGGACGTGTATCAGGACCAACTGCTACAATCGGTACAATTCTCAGTATTTGTCCTATTATGCACCTTAACGAAAAAGGAAGCATTATCGCATATGACAAGGCTCGTGGAAAGAAAAATGCAATTATAAAAACTCTCGATGAAATGGAAAAGACTATTCCTGAGGGCAGGGCTTACAAAGGCAAATGCTATCTCAGCTACTCTAACTGTCCAGAGATGGCTGAAGACACAAGAAAGGCTATTATGGACCGCTTCCCTCACATTGACGGTGGAGTTCAGATGTTCAACATTGGAACAATCATCGGTTCACACACAGGTACAGGCACAGTTGCAATATTCTATTTCGGCGAAAAGGTTAAACCGGACGACCTATAAACCATATAAAAAATCAAGCAGGTATGAAAAACATACCTGC
>DEPR01000074.1:11903-12711 GCA_002358895.1 Ruminococcus sp. UBA3387
TCAGACTCTATTATTATATTACTTCAAACGCCTGCTTCAAATCGTCAATAATGTCATCAACATTTTCAAGCCCAACAGAAAATCTTATCATACCAGGGTCGATACCTGCTGCAACAAGCTGTTCTTCTGTCAACTGACGGTGAGTAGCAGATGCAGGATTAAGCACGCAGGTACGGATATCTGCAACGTGAACTTCGTTTGAAGCCAGCTTCAAAGCGTCCATAAACTTAACTGCTGTTTCTCTTCCGCCCTTAACAGAGAAGCTGATTACTCCACAGACTCCGTCAGGGAGATATTTCTTAGCAAGCTCATAATGCGGGTCGCTTTCAAGTCCTGCATACTTAATTGATTCAACCTTACCTGTTGACTCAATATACTTAGCAACCTTCATTGCGTTTTCGCAATACTTAGGCATTCTTACTGCAAGAGTTTCAAGCCCTAAATTCAAAAGGAATGAACTGTTTGCGGCAGGATAACAACCAAAGTCTCGCATAAGCTGCATTCTTGCCTTTGTAATATAAGGTGCTGCTGGATATTTTTCTGTATAGACAATGCCGTGATAGCTTTCGTCAGGCTCAGTAAGTCCCGGGAATTTGCCCGAAGCCTTCCAGTCAAACTTTCCACTATCAACAATTACACCACCGACCTGAACTGCGTGGCCGTCCATATACTTGGATGTGGAATGAACTACGATATCTGCACCCCACTCAATAGGTCTGCACAAAATCGGTGTAGCGAAAGTATTATCCACAATAAGAGGAATACCTGCTTCGTGAGCAACCTTTGCCCATTTTTCAATATCAAGCAC
>DEPR01000074.1:12818-14681 GCA_002358895.1 Ruminococcus sp. UBA3387
CTTGCATCGACATCAACAAAAGTACACTCGATACCCATTTTCTTGAATGTGAAAGCAAAAAGATTTACTGTACCTCCATAGATTGATGAGCTTGAAATAAAATGATCCCCTGCATCACAGATATTCAGAATAGAAAGCATTGAAGCTGCCTGTCCTGAAGACGTACACATTGCTGCTGCACCACCTTCAAGTGCAGCAATTTTTTTCTCAACTGCATCTGTTGTAGGATTTTCAAATCTCGAATAAATCATTCCCAATGTAGGATCATCAAAAACGTCTGCAACTGCATCTGTTGAGTTATACACATAGGTTGTGCTCTGATAAATCGGCATTACTCTCGGTTCACCGTTCTTTGGGGAATAACCCTCGTGAAGTACTTGTGTTTCTATTTTCATTACAATCACCCTTTCAAATTCCTGTAAATTATAATTATTATACTATATTTTCTTTACAATATCAACTGTTTTCGCAATATTAACTGCAAAAGGGAGAGCAATAATAAAGCTCTCCCTTTATTATTATTTAATTACCGAAGTTATCATTATCATTCCAGGCTTCATAATAAGTATTATCATCAAGGATTTTCAACGCTAAAAGCGAAGTGGACGCTACAACAAGAAGCATTGCTGCAATAACTGCCCACAAAGATTTATTTTCTGCTCCCTTATTTTTCATAACAACAGTCCTTTCTTAAAATAAAGCCATCCCACAAATATTTATTACATTATACAACGATTTTTTTCTGTTGTCAAATATATTTTTCCGAATAAAAGTGAAGGAACTCCTCAAGACACAGGCCACTTTGCTTTATAAGCATTGCTGCTTCTGTGCCCACATATCTGTAATGCCACGGTTCATAGCAAATGCCCGTTATATGCTCTTTTAGTCTGGGATATCTTAATATAAAGCCATATTTATGTGCATATTTACAAAGCCACTTACCCTGTTTTGTCTTATAGAAATCATCTTCAACGTCATCTGCATCTGCCGTGCCGAAATCTATGGCAAGACCTGTATTATGCTCACTATGCCCCGGAAAAGCCAGCGACCTGCTCACAAATTTTTCTGCCTCTGACCTTGGCATACCCTGACAAACAGCCTCTTTCACACTTATATTCCATAGCATCTGCTGATACTCAGCTGTCCGATAACCTGAAATTATCTTGATATACACATTATCTTCTTTTGCTTTTTCAAGCATTAATCTACATTGTTCACACGCCTGCTTTTCTATAAGCTTACCCTGCAATTCCCCGAACTCTGTATCCATATTATCAGGTACTGCATTAAAGCTATCCACAAGCATTAAATAGTCCATTGTCATTCCTGCACCTCCAAAAGCTACGATTTATGCTTTTTATATTATATGTTACTTATTTTGAAATGACATAATTTCAGAGACTATTTAATATAATTTATCAAGCAACGGCAGAAAGGACAGGTTTTTATGGAGCTTAAAAAGATATGCTTTAAGTCCCTGATGGTTATACTTGCAGTTTTTGTTGTCCCCGTTGGTGTCTGGAGCTGGGGAAAGATATCTCCAAAAATGCTACAGGCTGCGTCAGCTTCGGCAGGTATTGCTATGGGGGATTACAGCACTTTCACATTCAAAGGTGGAAGCTCGGCAGGGGCTGTAGGCATAACAGAATTTGAACAGCTTTGCATTAGTGGACACGGTGCCTGGGACATTGATATGGCACCTGAAGAACTGGAAATACCAAGCACGGAAGTTCCTCAGCCCAAGCCCACGGAAGAAGTACTTAATGCTCTGCCCTATCCTGATAATCTGACTGACAATGATGGGGCTATTGAAGAATATCACTATGGTGAATACTCAGGTGTGCAATATATAAATCTTGACAA
>DEPR01000074.1:14833-21336 GCA_002358895.1 Ruminococcus sp. UBA3387
AGCTTTGAGCTTTCTGAACGTGATTTTTACGATGCATCGTTTTCCACCAAGACTACAGACCCTGAAAAAAGCATCATAGCCGTCGGTGATGAAATCTGCAGGCAACTTGAACAGGCAGGTATTCCATACATTCACGACACCCTTGTTCACGATTACCCCAGCTACAACGGCTCTTATCAATCAAGCCGTGAAACTGTTCAGAGAATCTTAGCAGAATATCCATCAATCAAAATTGTGCTGGACATACACCGTGACGGAATTGAGCGTGAGGACGGCACAAGACTTTCACCTGTTGCTGAAATCAATGGCAAAAAGGCTGCACAGATTATGATTATTTCAGGCTGTGATGACGGTACAATGAATATGCCTGATTATCTGAAAAACTTTCATTTTGCATCTCATCTTCAGTCAAAGCTGGAGAGTAATTATAAAGGCTTAACGAGACCTGTATTATTTGATTATCGTTTTTACAACCAGGATTTAACCACAGGCTCACTGCTCATTGAAGTGGGAAGCCACGGCAACTCACTTGACCAGGTTAAATACTCAGGTGAGCTTATCGGCAAGGTGCTTGCACAGATTATTCAGGGTGAATAGCCGTCATTAATATCAATTTATCTGCATATATTTTTGTATGGCAATAAAAGCCATACAAATCTACAGTACTGGAAGGGATTGAACACCAAAATGATTCAAACCGACAAAGAACGCTCGGTAGTTCTTGGTGAATACATGGTATGTCATCGGGCTACTGTCAGAGCTACTGCCAAGGAATTCGGTATCAGCAAATCCACCGTCCACAAGGACCTTACTGACCGTCTTCCGAAAACATCTCCTCAGCTTTACAAGCAGGTAAAAGAACTGCTTGAAGTAAACAAGAGAGAACGCCACATAAGAGGAGGGCTTGCTACTAAGCACAAATATGAGGAACAAAACAAATTATCCGTATCCTGCTGATAACGGAGATTTAAAATCCCATACATAAAGCTGTATCTTCTGACAAGGATACAGCTTTTTCTGCTTTTGTCGCCCTTGATTTTAAAGGGAAATTATGTTATACTTTAATCATCAGAATTAAAGGATGTTTAAAGCAGAGGAAATATATATGGATAATTTCAATAACACGCATATCCCTGACGAAGAACTGAGACGACGTCAGCTACAAAGGGCAAGACAACGCAGACTTGAACAACAGCGACGGGACCGTCAGCAGGCTATTATTTTTCTTATAGTTGTGGGACTGATAATTGTTGGAGCTGTTATATTCCTTGTCAGCAAAGCATTAAACAAGGAAGACGACTCATCAGCTGAAAGCAAGGTTGACATTGTTTCATCTTCGCAGACTGAAGAAAGCTCTGTACAATTGGAAGAAAGCTCTGAAGCCGGTCCTGAAATCGTAACAAAAGACGGTCTGACTTATGTCAACGGAATACTTATTACAAACAAGAGCTATAGTCTGCCAAAGGACTATGACCCGGGACTTGACAAAGAGGCATTTGCCGCTTTTGAGGATATGATTGCAGGTGCATCAGCAGACGGTGTTTCTATATACCTCTGCTCAGGCTACAGAAGCTACGCAGACCAGGAATACCAGCACAATGTGCACGTACAAAACAAAGGACAGGCAGAAGCTGACAAGGTATCTGCTCGCCCAGGCCACTCCGAGCATCAGACGGGGCTTGCTTTTGACGTGAACTGGACTGATATGAGCTTTGCTGACACCAAAGAAGGCAAATGGCTTGCAGAACATTGCAGTGAATACGGCTTCATTCTTCGTTATCCTGAAGATAAGGAAGATATCACAGGCTTTTCCTATGAACCCTGGCACGTTAGATATTTAGGTTTGGAGCTTGCAAAGGAAGTTACCGAAAGTGGACTTTGCCTTGAAGAATATTTAGGCATAACATCAGAATATAAAGAATAAAAAGAGAGGCAAAACCTCTCTTTTTTATTTATCTTTTATTTTTTTAAGCACTATTGCTGAAATCGGTGGGATTTTTAAACCACCACTAAGTGGGAACTTATTCATTTTGCCGTTCCCATTCAGTCTTATATAGTATTTGCCTTCAGGAACGTTCACCCATTTTTCCTCATCATAAGGATTAAACACAATAAACAAGCCCTCAGTTTCGTTTTCCAGCGAATACGCAATCAGATTATTATCGCCAGTATCGTGGAATTTCAGGCATCTTCCCACGTCCTCTTTTGTCCTGAGACGCAAAAGGGGACTGTTTTTTCTCAGATTGATAAGTGCTTTATAATACCTGAACACTTCTATATTTTCAGCCTTTTCATTCCACTTTACTGCGTTGGTATAGTCAGGTGCATTATAGCTATCGTGGCTGAAAATATTATGGTCGTTGGGCTGTTCGCCCTCTTTCAATATACGAGGCTTTGAACGGAGAAAATCCTGTCCCAGCTGAATAAACGGAACACCCTGGGAAAGCATAAGGATTGCCGCTGCCAGCTTGTCCATTTTCACTCTGTCCTCACGGCTTCTGTCCTTAGCCGAAATAGCCAGCTTGTCCCACAAGGTATTATTATCGTGAGCTTCACAATAGTTTATTGCCTGTGTCGGTTCAAACGCCCAACAAGCATCCTTTGCATCATTAAGCTGCCAATGTGGCACAGAGCCTACGATACCTCTCTTCAGCACTGCTGAAAAATCCCTGTTGCCATTGACATACCCCTGGTCATAAACGTTAAATGTCCCACCCTTTATTGCATCACGAAGATTATCGTTGAAAAGTCCCACTCTGCCGAAGCTATAGGAATTGAATTTCATTGACAGTTTATCGTAAGGAATTCCCGGTGTTCCACCTGCCCAGCCTTCACCATACATAAGCAACGACGGGTCAAACTTGTTCAGTTCATCTCTGATAATATTCACCGTTTCTATATCGTGAAGTCCCATAAGGTCAAATCTGAATCCGTCAAGCTTATACTCCGTAGCAAGATATTTCAAGGAATTTATCATAAATCTTCTCATCATAAGATGATTTGACGCTGTTTCATTACCACAGCCTGAGCCGTTTGATAACTTACCGTCTTTAGTAAGTCTGTGATAATAATTAGGAAAAGATTTATGAAAAGCCGACTCCTCAGTAAAATAGGTATGATTATAAACCACGTCCATTATTACTCCGATACCGTTCTTATGAAGTGCCATTATAAGCTGTTTGAACTCATTTATACGGCGTCTTGGGTCGGTAGCGTCAGTCGAATATGAGCCTTCAAGACAATTATAATTCTTCGGGTCATAGCCCCAGTTATACTGAGCCTTATGTGGTTTGCTTTCGTCCACTGTTGCATAATCAAACACAGGCAAAAGCTGAACGTGGGTAACCCCCAGCTCTTTCAAGTGGTCAAGGCAGGTTGTAACATTCTCATACTTCGTGCCGATTTCGGTAAATGCAAGGAACTTTCCCTTATTCCAATAAGGTACGCCACTCGAGCTATCAGCTGAAAAGTCCCTGACGTGGCACTCATATATTACTGCATCACAGGCAGAATTGCATATTGGTCTCGGGGTACTGTCCCAGCCACAGGGGTTGGTTTTTGACATATCCACAACAGCACCTCTGTTGCCGTTTACACCACAGGCTTTTGCATATATATCAATAGTTTCATATCTTGTTTTATGGTCAAACTCATAGGTAAAAGTATAGAAATCCCCGTCAATATCTCTCAACAGTTCCACAAACCATACACCGTGCATATGTCTTTCCAGAGGTAGTGTTTCAATAAGATTATCCCCTTCACCGTCTGTATACAGATTAAGATAAACAGCCGTTGCAAGGGGCGACCAGGTACGGAACTGTGTTTTTCCGTCCACAAAAACAACGCCCAGGTCGTTTCCGTCATAGGCGTTATCTCTATCAAATTGCTCATAATCCGTGATTTTATACATTAATTATTCCCCTATCAGACATTTGCTTCCCCAAGGGCTTCCCCTTGTTTTACCTTTGTTTCAAAGTCCTCTTTTGTATTTTCAAACAGATCGGCAGATACATTTACTTTATCCTGCTCAAGCAACAGAATAATTGTTGAGCCACCGAACTCAAAATACCCTTTTTCTTCCCCTCTTGTTACTCTGCATACATCTTTATGTGCATTGGTTATCTTACCTACAAGCAATGCACCCACTTCCATTTGTATCACATCACCGAAGTTATCACTTCTTATCATTGTATACTCTCTGGAATTTTCCTTGTAAACAGGGATATATTCTGACACAACAGGATTAACTGTATGAAGCATACCGTTTATAGAACGATTATGGCTCTTTATGCCGTTACAAGGGTAACAATATCTATGATAATCGTCCACCGACAAACGTATTATCAAGGCTGTACCTCCCTCATAGCGTTTTGCAAGCTTACTGTCTCTCAGAAGCGAGGCTACAGAATACACAGAGTTTTTCACAGTAAATCTGCTGTCAGCTGTTATCCTGTAGGCTGAAACCTTTCCGTCAGAAGGTGATATAAGAATATTATCGTCTTTTGTAACAAAACGCTTGTCTGCCTTTATTTTTCTTGTAAAAAAGTCGTTAAACGAAACATACTCCTTATCCTCATATTCAGACATATCTATATTGTTTTTGTCTGCAAACCATTTAACAGCCTTTGCAGACAATTCACTTTCAAGGACAATTCTTCCGACTTTGGAAAACACGGGATTGCACAAAAATTTCATCAAAGCTCGTCCAACAACAGACTCATATGCATCGGCAAGAAATCTGTCCTGCTCTGTAGTATGCTCATATTCATTTCCCAGTCGGTCTCGGTATTTCATTGTTTAACTCCTTATATCTTATTGTTTACTTTAAGATAACCAAACACAATAATTATTCCCATTGTAAACAGCACTAAAATGCCTTTTACTGACAATTTTTTAACATTGATATTCAGCACAAACAGAACTGAAATCAAAATCATAAGTCCCTGAAAAACATAAGGGAAAATATTACCGGGAATGTTCTGACGTCCAAGGTAAAGCAGTGGCAACAGAATTGCAACAGTTGTTACGGGCAAGCCCTGATACGATTTTCTCACTTCCGTTGTATTTCTCTGACGTTCTTCTTCCATAACATTGAAATAGCCAAGTCTTATTACAGCACCGAGAACAATCATTATTGCTGACACAATACCCAGACCATAATTAAGTCCATAACTATATCCCATTACTGCAGGGAACACGCCAAAGCACACCAGATCGCAAAGCGAATCAATCTGGATTCCGAATACCTTTTCGTGCTCTGTACGATTTTTCATTGCTCTTGCAATCTTCCCGTCAAACAAATCACACACGCCGGAAAACAGCAGGCAGAGAAACGCAATAGAAGTAGCCTGACCGTGTTCAATAACCCGTGTAATTCCAAACACGGCACTTGCAAGCCCCAGATATGTAAGAATTACCGAATAATTATAAAATCCTATCATTTTTATTTTTTACTCCCCTTTGAGTTAACCTGAAATCATACCCACAAGATAAATTGCACCGTATCCAATTACAAGCTGGATAATAACAAATCTTATAACTACCTGTGTATCAGACCAGCCCAGCTTCTTTCTTGCGTGGTCGTGCAATGGTGTACGGATATTTTCCATAAAAGTCTTGCTTTTGAGCACTCGTCTTACTGCAAGCTTTACAAGTCCCAGTCCGCCATCAAGAATAAGAACTATTGCAAGTGGTATAAACATAACAGGACGTCCTGTCTGCATTGCTGTCAATGCAAGGAACACTCCGATTGCACGGGAGCCTGCATCGCCCATAAGTAGCTTGCTTGGTGAGGCATTATACCAGAGATACGCAAGCAATGTCATTATCATAACCATATTCACCAGACCATATCCGAAGCCCAGCATATTAATCAGCAGTATTGTAACTACTGAAAGCGAGCCACAAAGCCCATCCACTCCGTCAGAGCAGTTTGTTACATTTATGCTTGCCCACACAAGGACTGCACCCAATACAAAGTACACAAACTTCGGCAGGTCAAGTGTCGTACCTAAAAAGCCGATTGATGTGCTGTTATGCAAAACAAAGTTAAGAGAGATACCTGCTGAAATAACCACATCGAGGAGACCTTTTTTCAGCTCACCCCAAGGCTTTTCAGCCGCATCATCAAGATAACCCGTAAGCATTGCACCATAAATAAGCACAAGATTTATAATTCTTTCAAGATTAAGAGGTACGAACAATGCACAGGCAAGCACAAAGGCTGTTACAAAAACAAGCCCTGCACCTCTTGGCTTACCCTCAGACAAGGCACCGTTTACCGCAAACTCTCTGCCCTGATCTTTAGGCAGAACACGCTTAAAGTATTTCAGCCCGAAAAAGGTCAGCATAAATGACCCGATTAAGGCTATGGTATATACTGCGCTGATATTAAAATCCTTCAACAAATAATAAAACATTTACATCGTCCCATTCTATTAAAATAATTACAATAAATATTATACAACAATTATATTAAAAATGCAAATATTATATCCTTTCAA
>DEPR01000074.1:21405-28736 GCA_002358895.1 Ruminococcus sp. UBA3387
TATTATTATGACTGATTTGAAAAATCAGATGCTTTTTATCAGTTTCTGTTCCTCAGTTTTATCGTCAGGGTTAATTATCAATCTCAAAGCCTGCTTATGGTTTATAATCTCAACATCTTTATGTGAGCCACCCGATTCACCGTCAAGAGTCCAGGCAACTTCGTCTTCTGATGCAAAAGTAACCTTTGATGTTTTAAAGGTAATAATACTTTTTTCCTTCACAAGATTACTGAACAGAGTTTCTGTAATAGCCTTCTGCAGGTCCATAAGATTAGAAGGCGTTTTAACCAGCGTTACTTCAAAAAATCCGTCGTCAAAGCACACACCATCGGTTATAAGATTTTTCATTCCACCTACAGAAACCGTATTGGTAACAAGTCCAAGTATAAAGTTCCCTTCAATAACCTCATCATCGTGTTTTACCACCATTTTATGGCTGGTTATCTTCGTTAGTCTTTTTATTCCCTCAATTATATAAGCGGCGTGACCCAATGTATTCTTCAGATTCTGTGAAGTAACATACGGCACATCTGTAAACGCACCGAAAGCTGCTACATATACATAATACTGCCCATTGAACTCACCGATATCATAATCAAATCTTACACCATTCATAATGGCAGCTGCTGCATCGGTCATTTTCGTTGGTATACCCATACTTGTAGCAAAGTCATTAGTTGAACCTGCAGGAATATATCCCAATGGTATTTTTTTAGCCTGTTTCATCAATGCTTTTACCACTTCGCTCAGCGTTCCATCGCCACCACAAGCTACTATCAGGTCATACTCCTGTGCAACACATTTTACCTTTTCATAACCGTCTGCAGGTGCTTGTGTAGGATATGCAGTAACCTCATAACCCTGTTTTGTAAAAACATCTATTATATCGCACAAATTCGCCTTAACCAATCCTTTCCCTGCCAAAGGATTAAAAACAAACAACAGCTTTTTAGCCATTTTCAGGACCTTACCTTTCGTCACACAAAACGCAGTTTTATCGATAATTCACACTAACACACTATAAATTCTGAAGCATTACCCCCAGATTTCATCTCCGAGATTTGAAATGAACGCAGTAAGTTCCTGTGCCATTTCATACTGCTCAGGCAATCTTGGATGTCCCGGAGTAGCTTTACCTGCACGCTTGAACTTCAGATAATGAATCTTATCATCACAAAGCTCCTGTGCAATCTCCTCAACTGCCTTATCCCAACCCTGAGCGTGCATTAACACCGTAAGAATAAGCACAAAAGTTGCTTTAGGATACTTTTCACGCAAGTCAGAAATTATTTTCTTATATGCAGTTTTCCATTTTAATCCGTATTCAGGGTCATCAATATCCAGATCTTCAAAGCCTTCGTGGTGAGGGTCATTCTGTCCAACGGCAAAGATTACAACGTGAGGAGTATATCTTGAAAAATCCCATTCTGTAATTCCACCCTCAGGGAAATAGCACAGCTTATCATATGCAGACTCCATACCGATGAAATCAGGTGCGTGATAATATCCTGTACCGTCAAAAATAGCAATACCACCCTGTGCATTGTTATTAATTTCTGCACCCAGATTTCTGGCAGTAATCATAGAATATGAATGCCACGCATTATCATAGATACCATCGTGGTTTTCAGGGTCAAGCTTCGCCGTATATTCAACAGCTTCGCAAACTGCACCTGCAGAAACAGAGTCGCCATAACATTCAATCCGTCTTGCAGGCTTTTTACATTTCGGCAACACCTCGCCGTCGATTGCAAAGCCCATAAAGTCAAAATAATGAGTTGCGTCCTGACGTTTGAAAAGAATAACCTCGTGGCCTGTATCCTCAAGATTTTCAGCTATTGTAATAAAAGCCTCATTATCCTGTTCAGGAATTGCAATTCTTACTTCCTTTCCGTCTACAAGAGCACCCAGCTCGTTGATAGCATACATTCTATGATTTCTTACAACTGCTCCAACAGAAGTGCCTTGAAAATTCAAAGTAATATTTGAACCTGCATAAATGATTTTCGGTGCTTTCTTATCCGAAAAGTCCACACGGCCCATATATGAAACACTGTCGCTGTCTGCAGATATGAAATTCATTCCCCCTGTTTCCTTGATCATAGTTCACACCCACCTTTACTGTTTTTGCGTAGCAACGCCGTTCTGGTCAAACAGATAAGTTTTGCCGTCAATAGTCTTTTTACAGCTTGTATAAGGCTTTCCATCCTTATCGTTATAATACCTGTATGTGTTCCATGTTACCCAGCCTGCTTTAAGATAGCCGTCCTCGCCGAAGTTATAATAAACATCATCAATAATAATCGGACCTCTTATCATTCCTCCGTTATGGAAGAAATACTTTTTACCGTCAATGGTTGCCCAGTTTCTTCTTAAAGCACCGTTGTTATCAAAGTAATATTCTATTCCGTCAATTATCTGCTTGCCCTTTACGGCTTTACCATCATTGCCGAAATAATATGTTGCGTCATAGGTATTAACCCACTTGTTCATTTCCTTTCCGTTATCGGACATATAATACACGCCCTGTCCGTCTGAAAAGACACCGTAAACCAAATGATAATCATCGTCAAAGAAATAATACTTCCCCTTGATTTTCTGCCAACCCTTTAACGCATATCCGTCCTTACCGAAATAGTATTTATATCCGTCAACAATCTTGAACTCACTTATAACCCAAGGTTTATCACTGTTCTCATCTTCGGAAGTATGCCTGTATTTGCCGTCGACTTCAATAAGTCCGTCCTGCAGCACGCCATCTTTATTAAAATTATACACTTCACCGTCAATAGTTATCTGCCCTTTAACCGCTGCACCGCAAAGCCCGAAATAATATGTCTTACCCTCCACGGTTTTCCAGTCGGTAGCCTTTTCACCTGTTTCCTCGTCAAAATAGAACAAGTATCCGTCAATCTCCAGCCAGCCTTTCACAGCTTCGTAATCATCGCCGAAGTAGTGCTGACCAAACAGATTTTTGCCTAAATCCCTGTATGCTTCCAGCATAAACTCATCATAAGTACCCGATTTGAAACGGTTTTGTGCACGATAAAGGGTATTTTTGTCTTCGTCAGTCATATCACTATAGGACATATCCATAACCTTTGCACAGTTTTTAAACTCAACTACTTGCTCCTTCATCTCATTGGTATATGCTGACGTCTTGACAAAGCCCTTTAATGCCGCATGATTTTTTACGCTGAAATAGTAATACTCACCGTCGTCCTCGTACAGTCCTGTCTGTGCAACACCTGCCTTGCCCAGATAATAAAGCTTCTCCTTTATACTCTGCCAGCCTGTAAGCAGTTTCCCCTTGCTGTCGAAATAGTAGGTTTCTCCTTCAATTTCCGTAAAGCCATTGCTTGCACCATTTTCAACAGTAAAGTAATACTTGTTTCCTGCATCCTCATACCAGCCCAGCTGCATTATACCCTGGTCGTCAAAGCAATAGGATTTATTATTTATCTTCCGCCAGCCTGTAACCATATGGTACTCTTCATCAAAGTAGTAATAATCATCACCGATTTTCGAAATTCCTATATCAAAGGCACCTGTGGTTTCGTTGGCATGGGTGTATTTTTCTCCGTCCTTTTTCCAGCCTGTGAACATAACGCCCGTATCGCTGAACAGATATTTTCTACCGTCAATTTCGTGCCAGCCTACCAGCATATGCCCGTCACCGCCGAAGCAATAGCTCTTGCCGTTAATCTGATAGAAACCTACAGCCATTTCTCCGCTTTTCAGGAAATAATATCTCATTCCGTTAAGTTCGACCCAGCCTGTTATCATCTTTCCTTCGTCGTCATAATAATAGCTGTTGCCATCTTTTTTTGCAAAGCCTGTATCAGGGAATCCATATTCATCAAAGAAATACTCGTTCTGACCCACAACACAAAGTCCTGTTCTGAAAATACCCGACTCTTCAGACAGATGATACTTTACGCCGTCAATGGTAACTGTACCCTTCTGCATAACGCCGTCTTCTGCAAAATAATACTTATCTCCCTCAAACTCCTGCCAGCCTGTAAGTATATATCCTTTCTCATCGAAAAGGTAAGAGGAACTGTTTATCATATGCAACCCTGTTGCACGCTCACCGGTTTCAGGCAGGACATAAAAAGTCTTCCCAAGAAAAGTTGTATGCCAGCCTGAGGCAAAATTTGAGCTGTAAACCAGATACCCTCCAAACAGCAAAGCCACAGCCAGGGTACACATCACAACAGTTTTCTTAAGATTATCTTGGTTTATATTTATTTTTTTACTTAGAAAGTTATCGGTATATCCCGGATTTTCCGTAATCATAACGTCCTCATTTCTAAATTATACATTTCTCACAAATAATTTTCCACTATAAATTATACCACACCTCCCCCTGCTTTTCAAGAGTATCTCAAACTTTTCACAGAAATATCACCAAACAAAAAAGAGGACTTTCCGCCCTCTCTTATTATTCTTCTTTTGGATTGACGTGTACCATACAATGCTTCACGTCAGGGAAACTATCCTCGATAAGGTCGTGAACCTTTTCCGCTATTTCGTGAGTTTCATTCAGGGTTTTATTCCCGTCTGCCGCAATTTCCAGGTCCACATATATTCTCGTGCCAAAAAGACGTGTTCTCAGCATATCTATTCCCTCAACGCCATCAACGCTGTTTGCTGTATCGTAAATTTTTACCGTTACATCGTGCGGACAGGCTTTATCCACCATTTTGCCCATTGCTTCTCTGAAAATATCCACGGCAACCTTCAGTATGCACAGACATATAAACACGCTTGCCACAGGGTCAAGTACAGGATAACCCAGTCTTGCACCCAATATACCTATAAATGCACCTACTGATGACAGGGCATCGGAACGGTGGTGCCAGGCGTCTGCCATCAACGCATCAGATTTTGTTTTCTTTGCCGCTGAACGTGTATACCAATACATTGCCTCTTTCACAACAATTGACACTACCGCAATAACAAGTGCCATTTTTCCCGGGATTGCAAGCTCCGAATAGTTTCCGCCTATTATCTTCTCAACCCCTGCCATACCGATTTCAAAGCCTGTTACCACGAGTATAAACGCAAGGATAATTGATGCCACACATTCAAATCTTTCGTGGCCGTACTGGTGGTCCTTGTCAGATTTCTTGTTTGACAAGGTTACTCCAATCATTACAATAAAGGTACTGAACACGTCTGACGCCGAATGAATTGCATCTGAAATCATTGCACCTGAATTAGCTACAAAGCCGATGACAAGTTTTACTACCGACAACAGGGCGTTGGCATATATGCTGATTCTCGAAACTTGCATTGCTATTTCTTTATCGGTTTTTTGCTGTTTCATTACAGCCACCTCCAAAAAGGCTTTTTTACATAATATGAATAACTTTCCCCTTATGGAATTTGTACATCAATGGGATATCAGATAATTTCAACTACCTCATAGCCCTCAGCTTCCACAATGCTTTTCAGCTGTTCGTCTGTAACATCACCTGATATTTCAAGATAAGCCGATTTATCTTCAAGAGAAACCTCTGCTTTAACTCCATCAACAGCATTAAGCACTTTATCTACTCTGCCTGTGCAATGTCCACACATCATACCTTCGATTTTCATTGTCTTTTTCATAATATTATTTCCTTTCATAATCTGATTTATCTGATTTTTATTTTCTTCATACTGAATTATCGGAAACTTCGGGCTGAACATTTTAAGTCTCAAAGCATTTGACACAACAAAGAACGAGCTAAGGCTCATTGCTGCCGCACCAAACATAGGGCTGAGAGTCCAGCCTAAAATCGGATAGAACAGTCCTGCTGCAAGTGGGATTCCCAAAGAGTTATAGAAAAGTGCCCAGAATAGATTTTCCTTGATATTCTTTATAACTGCCTTGCTGAGTGAAAATGCAACTGCCGCATCCTGCAAATCGCTTTTCACAAGGACAATGTCTGCTGATTCTATGGCAATATCCTGTCCTGCACCGATTGCAATTCCCACATCTGCTCTTGCTAATGCAGGCGAATCATTTATTCCATCACCAATCATTGCAACCCGTTCACCCTTTGCCTGAAGTTCACGGATTTTCTGTTCCTTATCCTGTGGCAGGACTTCTGCAATAACACCGTCTGTGTGAATCTGCTTCTGTATTGCATCGGCAGTTTTCTGATTATCCCCCGTAAGCATAATCACTTTCATACCCATTTTCTGCATCTGTCTGATTGCGTTTTCACTTGTGTTCTTTACAGTATCAGCAACAGCTATTATGCCAAGAAGCTTCTTGTCTTTACAGAAAAACAGAGGTGTTTTGCCTTCATCGGCAAGCTTTTCACCTGTTCCCACAAAAGCACTTAAATCAACACCGTTTTCTTCCATAAACCTTAAATTTCCTGCAACGATTTCACAGCCGTCTACAACTCCTGAAATACCACGGCCTGCAATTTCTTTATACCCCGTGCAGTTTTTATTCATATCAAATTTACTTTCCGAATATTCACATATAGCATTTGAAAGAGGGTGTGCGGACATTTTTTCCAGAGGATAAGCATACTCAAAAAGTTGCCTGTCTGTTATTCCGTCAACTGTGATTATATCTGTAACCCTTGGTTTCCCCTGAGTGATTGTACCTGTTTTATCAAGGACAACCGTTGTAACCTTATGTGCAATTTCAAGACTTTCTGCAGATTTTATTAGAATACCCATTTCTGCACCCTTGCCTGTACCAACCATAATAGCTGTTGGTGTAGCAAGTCCCAGAGCACAAGGGCAGGATATAACAAGTACTGAAATTCCCACAGACAAAGCCTTTGCAAAGTCGGCTCCAGCTATTCCCCATATTACTGCTGACAAAAGTGCTATTGCAATAACAACAGGCACGAAAACACCACTAACTTTATCTGCAAGCTTTGAAATAGGAGCTTTTGAAGACGCTGCCTCTTCAACAAGAGTAATAATCTGTGCAAGAGTTGAATTTTCGGCAGTTTTTTGACATTGCACCTTAACAAATCCATTTGTACAAATTGTGCCTGCCATAAGCTTTTCCTCAGCAATTTTTGCTACAGGAATACTTTCCCCTGTAATTGCTGACTGGTCAACACTACAGCTTCCCTCTATTATTTCACCATCGCAAGGAATTGTACTACCTGAACGAACTACAAAAACGTCTCCCACGGAAATCTGCTCAACAGGTACCTCTGTTTCAATGCCGTCTTTCAAAAGTATTGCAGTTTTCGGAGCAATATTTACAAGCTTTTCTATTGCCTGGGAAGTCTTTGCCTTTGACCTGGTTTCCATATATTTTCCTACAGTAATCAAGGCTAAAATCATACCACAGGACTCAAAATACA
>DEPR01000074.1:28812-30613 GCA_002358895.1 Ruminococcus sp. UBA3387
GCCATAACAAACAGCTGTACAACACTATACACCCCTGCTGCTGATGAGCCAAGGGCAATAAGTGTATCCATATTAGGAGACAGATGCACAAGATTTTTAAAGCCGTTTATAAAATAGCTTCGGTTGAGAATGACTATAGGAATGGTGAGAAACAACTGGGTCAACGCAAAAATCATCATATTCTCGTGGCCTGTGAGGAATGGTGGTAACGGAAGTCCCATCATATGCCCCATACACACATAAAACAGGGGCACGAGAAAAACAATCGACCATATCATACGTTTTTTCATCGCACTTGCAGGATTTTCTGTCTTAGTTTCAGCTTTCTGACTGCCGAAAACAGTTGCACCATAGCCTGCATCCAACACAGCCTGGATAATCAGCTGGTCATCAACTGTTTTTTCGTCAAATTCTACTGACATAGTATTCTGCAACAGGTTGACGTTAACGTTTTTTACGCCTTCAAGCTTTCGCACACTTTTATCAACGTGAGCAGAACAAGCTGAACAAGTCATTCCCGTAATGTTATATTTTTTTGTAATCATTTATCTCACATCACTTTAAATTAACTAAGGCAATACCGTCAGCAAAGCCATCGGTATCACCTTATATTATAACATATTTTTTCCGTTTTGTATAGTAATTATTTATTCTGTTCTCCACCGTGGCACTGATTTCTCATTGCACAGCCACCACAAGAGCTTCCACAATTACAAGAGCCTTTGCCGTTTTTCTTATTGCGTATCTCATTGAAAACAATAGCAAGAAAAATCAAAGCAACAATTACAGCAACGATAATTGTCGGCACATTCATTTTAAGCCCTCCTTATTTGCTCATTACAGCAATTTTTTCAGTTTTTATACTTTTATTATTCTTATTTGGTCTCACAAGCAGATAAATCATAATTCCGAGAACTATTGCCGCACAGGCTGTACCGATGATATTTCCTGCACCTGTGAACCAGGAGCCGAACTGATAAACGATAAGTGAAACTGCATATGCAAACACACACATATATCCGATTGCAGCAAAAGTCCATTTAGCACTGTTCATTTCACGCCTGATTGCTCCCATTGCAGCAAAGCAAGGTGCACACAAAAGGTTGAAAATCATAAATGAGAAGCCTGCTATCTGACTTCCACCGAAAATTTCCTGTCCGATGATTGCAAGTCCCTTTGAGCCCCCCTCTGCCATTTCAAGTGCAAGGTCAGCGTCAGCCATTGAAGAAAGTGAGCCAAACACTCCCACGATCTCTTCCTTTGCAAGAAGTCCCAGCACAGTTGCTACTGCCGACTGCCAGTTGCCGAAACCGAGAGGTCTGAAGATAATTGCAATAGCTCCACCGATAACTTCAAGGATTGACTTGCCAGCATTTTCTTCTGTAATATAGTGGAAGCCACCTTCAAATGAAAGGCTGTTAAGCACCCAGATGATAATACTTGCAGCAACGATTACCGTACCTGCACGCTTGATGAACGACCAGCCACGTTCCCAGGTTGCTCTTAAAATATTACCCGAAACAGGTGCGTGATATGCGGGGAGCTCCATTACGAATGGTGCAGGCTCACCTGCAAAAGGCTTTGTCTTCTTCAGTATAAGTCCGGACACAACAACTGCACCGATACCGATGAAATATGCCGATGTTGCAACCCAGGCACTACCGCCAAAAAGTGCTGATGCAATAAGACCAACGATTGGCATTTTAGCACCACAAGGAATAAAACCTGTTGTCATAATTGTCATCTTTCTGTCTCGGTCCTGCTCGATAGTACGAGAAGCCATAATTCCCGGTACTCCACA
>DEPR01000074.1:30754-30885 GCA_002358895.1 Ruminococcus sp. UBA3387
AAGATAAGCATCTGTGGTACAAATCCGAGGACTGCACCAACACCACCAACGATTCCGTCAGCAACAAGGTCAACAAGCCAATCTGCACAATTAATAGCCTCAAGCCCTTTTGTTACAGCAGGTACTATAGT
>DEPR01000074.1:30918-36058 GCA_002358895.1 Ruminococcus sp. UBA3387
AGTGTATCGTTCATAAAGCCTACTGTCCAATCGCCGATTGTACCGATGGAAATTGTATAAACAAGCCACATAATAAGCACAAAAATCGGCAAAGCAAGAATTCTGTTTGTTACAATTCTGTCGATTTTATCGGAAGTTGTAAGCTTGCCTCTGTTTTTCTTTTTATAGCTGTCCTTTAAAATTGAAGCTATGTAATTATAACGCTCGTTTATGATAATACTCTCAGCGTCATCGTCCATTTCCTTTTCTGCTCTTGTTATATCTCGTTCAATATGCTCGGAAATTTCCTCAGGCAGACGCAAAAGCTCCATTACCTTTTCGTCACGCTCAAAAATCTTGATTGCATACCATCTCTGCTGTTCCTCAGGAACATCGTGCAAAATCGCTTCTTCAATATGAGCAAGTGCGTGTTCAACACAGCCACCGAAAATATGATGTGGCAAAACCTCCTCATCTTTTCTTCCCGCTTCGATAGCAAGCTGAGCTGCCTCCTGAATTCCTGTACCCTTCAGTGCAGAGATTTCAACAATCTGACATCCAAGTGATTTTGAGAGCTTTTCGGTGTTGATTATATCCCCGTTCTTACGAACAAGGTCCATCATATTTATTGCACAGACAACAGGAATACCAAGCTCCATCATCTGTGTTGTAAGATAAAGATTTCGTTCAATATTTGTGCCGTCAATAATGTTCAGAATTACATCAGGACGTTCACCCACAAGATAATTTCTTGCAACAACTTCTTCAAGTGTATATGGTGAGAGAGAATAAATACCCGGAAGGTCGGTAACGATTACATCACTATTCCCTTTCAGCTTACCCTCTTTTTTCTCAACGGTTACTCCGGGCCAGTTTCCTACATACTGGTTTGACCCTGTAAGCAGATTAAACAAGGTCGTTTTACCACTGTTCGGATTTCCTGCCAAAGCTATTCTTATGCTCATATTATCTCCCTTTCAAAGTTAGTTATAGCTAACTTATACTTAAAAAATTATTCAACTTCAATATTTTCACAATCAACCTTACGCAATGAAAGCTCATAGCCTCTTACATTTATTTCAATCGGGTCGCCCAGAGGTGCTACCTTTCTCACATAAACTTCAACACCTTTTGTAAGACCCATATCCATAATTCTACGCTTTATTGCACCTTCGCCGTGAATTTTCTTCACTTTCACAGTAGCTCCGATTTTTGCATCTTTCAGAGTTGCCATTAATTCCGCCTCCTTTTCCGCAACATATAACCAAACGCAATGCACATAATCAATTAGCATTGGCTAACTACGTATCAAAAAATACATTGGCACTGCCAACTATTGATAATTATACACCCGATATTCTTCCTTGTCAACAAAATTTCACTATCCAAAAACTAATTTCGTCATATTTACAACTCAGTTAGCATAAACTAACTAAAATTATTGTACACTTTTCACAAATCTTGTTTTTAACTGATAAATGTTACCTTTTAACGCTGATTTTTCACCCGTTACGTCAAAAGTATTTACAACTCGGCTGAAAAGTAATATAATTAACCCATAGGGGGTGAGGGATTGATAATCAGAATTGAGCTTGATGAAAGGCTTGAAGAAGATGAAGTTCTGATACGTTGCAAAGAATTGAATGAAAGCATCAGAAGGATACAGAAGCTTGCAACGGACATTAATAACCAGACCAATCTTCGTTTTTACAAGGACAATGTGGAGTATTATTTATCCCTTGACTCGGTACTGTTCTTTGAAACATCAGATGGTACAATTTATGCTCACACGGCTGATAATATGTATAATGTGAAAAACAAGCTGTATGAGCTGGAGGAGCTTCTGCCTGACATTTTTATAAGGGTATCAAAATCCACTATTTTAAATGTGATACATATTTATTCACTTGAGAAAAACATTACTTCTTCAAGCTTAGCCAGATTTAACGGCACTCACAAGCAGGTTTATGTATCACGAAATTACTACAAGGCTTTAAGACAAAGAATAGACGAAAAGAGAAAATCATAATCGGAGGTAGTTATATGAAAAGTAAAAATTTATTCTGGGGACTGTTTTTTATTGCGGCAGCTGCTGTCATTATTCTGAGCTATACAGGTTTGTTGGGCACATTCAGCCCCTGGTCGATAATTATTGCACTTGTAATTTTGCCTGTACTAATCAAAAGCATATTCCGTCGCAGTTTCACAGGAATTTTCTTCTCACTTGCAATTTATGCGATACTTTTTGATAAACAGCTGGGCATTGAGGCTCTTACTCCTTGGCCTGTGCTTGGAATAGCTTTGTTCTTATCCATCGGGCTTTCACTTATTTTTCCTAAAAGCCACAGGTTTACTATTGGCCATACAGAGTTTTCTACCGACTGGGGAAAACACTTTGGTAAATCATCTAAGGGTACAAATGATGCTCCTGAGATAATTGAAAATATGGACGGTGAAAAACTCTGGGTTAAGACACGTCTCAGTGGCAGTGTTAAATATGTAACTTCACAAAATCTTAAAGAGCTTAACATTGACAATTCATTCGGTGGCACAGAAGTTTATCTTGACAACGCAAAGCTTGCCAACGGTCAGGCTGTTGTAAACATCTACACAAGCTTTGGTGGAGTTGAAATATTTATTCCGAAAGAATGGAAAGTCATCAACAATCTGAGCTGCACTTTTGGTGCGTGCGAAGAAAACGGTTCAAAGAACACCGATTTTGACGGTAATGTGCTTTACATCAAAGGCGACGCAAAGTTTTCAGGCGTAGAAATAACCCGAATCTGATATGAGGGACGAATATGAAAAATATAATTGAAATTAATAATCTCAGCAAAAGCTTCGGTGATATCAAGGCTGTGCAGGACCTTAGCTTCAAGGTTAAAGAGGGAGAGCTTTTTGCATTTCTCGGCATAAACGGTGCAGGTAAATCCACTACTATTTCCATAATGTGTGGTCAGCTTGCAAAAGACAATGGAGCTGTTACAATTGACGGTCTTGACCTTGACAAAAATATGAGCAAAATCAAAAGTAGTCTGGGCGTTGTTTTCCAGAATTCCGTTCTGGACAAGGACCTTTCTGTCCGTGATAACCTGATGTGCAGAGCTGCTCTTTACGGCATAAGTGGCAATGACTTCAAAAAAAGGCTTGATGAGTTATGTGAACTGCTGGACTTCAAGGACCTGCTGAAGCGAACTGTGGGTAAGCTTTCAGGTGGTCAACGCAGACGAATTGACATTGCAAGGGCTTTGCTTCACAAGCCGAAAATTCTCATACTTGACGAGCCGACAACAGGCCTTGACCCACAGACAAGAAAGACGGTATGGGACGTAGTTTCTAAGCTTCGCTCAGAAGAAAATATGACTGTATTTCTTACCACTCACTATATGGAAGAGGCTGCTGAAGCTGATTATGTTGTAATTCTTGACAGTGGCAGAATTGCTGCTGAAGGTACTCCCCTTTCTTTGAAAAACACATACACAGGGGATTTTATTACTCTTTATAACATAGCAAAGGAACAGGTTTCCGCTCTTAATATGCCTTATGAGAAAATCCGTGATTCATACAAGATAGCCGTTCCCGACACGGCAACGGCTACGGAGCTTATCATTAAGCATCCTGAAATATTCAGGGATTATGAAATCGTCAAGGGCAAAATGGACGATGTTTTTCTGTCTGTTACAGGCAAGACTCTGACAGGAAATGATAACAACACAGAGGGAGGTAAGAGGAAATGACAGAACTTTTGCACCTTACAAGACGTAATGTAAAGCTTTTTTTCAAGGACAAGGGAATGTTCTTCACCTCTCTTATCACTCCCGGAATACTCCTTGTTTTATATGCAACATTTCTTAGCAAAGTTTACAAAGATTCATTTATGATGTCAATTCCTGAGGGTTTGGACCTTGCAGAAAAGCTTATTGACGGCTGTGTTGGTGGACAGCTTATTTCATCGATTCTTGCGGTTTCCTGTGTAACCGTAGCATTCTGTTCAAATATGCTTATGGTACAGGACAAGGTCAACGGAAGTCTTAAAGACCTGACGATGTCCTCGGTTAAGCGTTCCACCCTTGCACTCAGTTATTTCTTTGCAACTCTTTTATCCACTCTGATTATCTGCTTTATCGCAACGGGAATCTGCCTGATTTACGTTGCAAATGTAGGCTGGTATATGAGCACCAGTGATGTTCTGCTGATGTTGGTTGACGTAGTGTTACTTGCGACTTTCGGCACGGCACTTTCAAGCATTATCAACTTTTTCCTGTCAACTCAAGGACAGATTTCTGCTGTTGGAACAATTATCAGTGCAGGATATGGATTTATCTGTGGAGCTTATATGCCAATATCCCAATTCTCTGACGGATTGCAAAAGGTAATCTCATTCCTGCCAGGTACATACGGTACATCTCTTATTCGCAACCACGCTATGAGGGGAACTTTTACAGAAATGAAAAACGTGGGTTTCCCTGATGAAATCGTGGAAGCTATAAAAGACAGCATAGACTGCAATCTTTATTTCTTTGACCACAAGGTAGAAACAGAGATTATGTATGCTATACTGGGTGGCTCGGGTGCAATACTGATAATGATTTACATTCTTTTAAATATAATACGAGGCAAAAAGGCCAACTAAAACAAAAGGTGTCTGAGTTATGTCAGACACCTATATTTTTTGATTTCACCGTCGTACAAATTGCTGCCACATATACTTTATCTGCACCCATTTCCTTTAGCAGTCTGATGCATTTTGACATTGTTGCACCTGTTGTGATTACATCATCGCAGATAAGAATGTTCTTACCCTTTATATCATTGTACTTATTGTGAATATGATAAACGTTCTCTGCATTTTCCCTGCGTTGCTCACTGCTGAGCATATGCTGTTCTATATTGTTATGCTTACGTTGTAACAGTTTTCCGTTGAATGACTTACCCAATCTTTTACTCATATGTTTTGCAAAAACCTCAGCCTGGTTATATTTTCTGTCGAGAAGCTTTGTTTTGGACATAGGTACACAAGTAACCAGGTCTATATCATCAAAGGTCAGTTCTTCTGCCATAAAATCCACCAGGCAGATTGAAGCATACTCAGCGAAATTCACGCCGTTGGAATGCTTCAGCCCATAAATTCCGTCAACGGCTGTATCGTTATATGCAAATA
>DEPR01000074.1:36171-37485 GCA_002358895.1 Ruminococcus sp. UBA3387
TCCAGCCAGTACTTAGAGTTTAAAAACTTGCTCGGCATTTTCAGCACCTGCCTTTAAAATGAGAAATATTTATTTGTATACAATCCGTCTTGGAGATTGACCGTAAGGGTGTGCCATACAAGAGCCACCAAACCAGCTGTAAGGCTCATCATTATCTTTTATTCCTTTACATACTTCTTCTACTGCCTTTTTGTGAGCTTCATAAAGCGACCCGTCTTCAATATTCCTGCTATGTCCGGTCAGGATATAATCAAAATCTTTTCTTATGGACTGAAGTCTGTTCAGAGATTTCAGAAACACTTCCATAGGCAATGACTCTTCCATCTGCATCCAGGTCTGTTCAATAATGCTGTCCCCTGTGAAAAGTATTCTGTCCTTTCTGTCAAGCAGGACAATTCCTCCGGGAGTATGTCCTGGGGTCTCATACACTTCAAGCTCCAACTCACCCAAATCAATAATATCTCCGTCATTTACAACCTCAAATTCTGCAGGCTTCAACCCCATTTTGTTTATCTCTTCGGAGAATTCAGGGTAAGCAAAATTTTTCACAGCAAGCTCTATATCCGCCGGGTGAATAAGTACCTTATCAAAATAAATATTACCATAGATATGGTCAAAATGTCCGTGAGTATTTACTACAACCAGTGGCAGGTCTGTAAGGCTCTCTGCCAGCTCTTTTACATTCACATAACCATTCATTGTATCAATAATCAGTGCTTTATTCTTACCTACTACAAGGTACCCTGTTGATTCGTTATTGTCATTCAATAACCATATATGGTCATTTATTACACTAAGTTTTATTCTGCCACTCATAATAGCACCTCGTTAAAATATGTATTTTTCTTTGATTTTCTACACTTATTATATTAACAATTCCCGCAACTGTCAAGTAAATAACCAAAGCAAAAACAAACATCAGAAATCCATTTTTCACAGACGTAATATCAATTCATCACAACTGTACAAAAAATATCCCCACAAATCAAATTATATGTGTTATACTGTAGTTGTCAGAAAACATACAGAAAGGATTTTGATTATGAAAAAGGCAATCTTTATGACAATTACAGGTTTAGAACATTATTATGACAAAACGCCACTTGAAGTTGGCAGGCTGGTGAAAATCGTAAAAGAGCCTGACAACCCATATGACAACGAAGCCATTGCCGTTACACTTCCGTTTATCGGAAAGATAGGCTATGTGGCAAACAGTGCAAAAACGGTTTATGCAGGTACATACAGTGCGGGCAGGTTATATGACAAAATTGACGATTTTGCATTTGCTTACATTATGTTCATCACCCACTGTTC
>DEPR01000074.1:37604-38751 GCA_002358895.1 Ruminococcus sp. UBA3387
CAAAAGAAAAAATGATGGGTTTTAAAGGCTAATATTATCAAAAAGGCTGTTGCAGTTTGCAACAGCCGGTTTTCAGTTTATACTTCACAACTATTGTTATCACTTCAAAAATGTGATATAATAACTATACTAAATAACTTTCAAATCAGGGTGATAAATATGAATTTTGTAACTGAGAATTCAAAAATAATTTGTCTTGACGACAATGGTAATCAAGTTGGAGAGGTAACATTTCCTGAGGTTGAAAAAGGCAAGTTTGACATAAACCATACTTTCGTTGATAAAAGTATGCAGGGTAAAGGTGTTGCTGCACGGCTTGTTCAGCTTGCTATCAATGAAATTAATATGCATAGTGGAGAAATAAAGACAAGCTGTTCATATGCACAGAAATACGTTGAAAAGCATGGGCTTCGTCCTGTTGTTATCTGCCATATGGTAACCAGTATTGACGGCAAAGTTACAGGTGATTTTCTCTGTAGCCAAAAGGGTTTTTACGCCAGCGAAACCTATTATGAGATTAACAGACAGCTGAAGGGGGACGCTTTTGCCTGTGGCCGTGTAACTATGGAATCAAGCTTCACAAACGGTTATAAGCCTGATTTGGCTGGATTCAAAGGTGCTGATATAGCTTATGAAGATTATGTTGCGACAAAGCACAATTATTATGCTGTTTCATTCGACCGAGGTGGCAATGTGGGTTGGACGGATGATAAAATACACGATGCTGACCCTGGATATGATGACTGCCATATTATTGAAGTGCTGACAGAAAAGGCACCAAAGGAAATGCTTGCTTATTACAGGAGCATTGGTGTTTCCTACATTTTAGCAGGGGAAGATGACATTGATCTGAAGCTTGCACTGTCAAAGCTTTACAGCATTTTCGGCATAAAAAAGCTTCTTCTTGAGGGTGGAAGTATCATAAACGGTGCGTTTTTGCGTGACGGACTTGTGGACAAATTAAGCCTTGTAGTTGCACCGATTATTGCTGACAAGGACGACAAGCCTTTGTTTATGGAAGCACGCACAAATGAATTCACTCTTACCAGTGCAGAAACTATGCCTGACGGCTCGGTTTGGGTGAGATATAATTAGCTACAAAAAAGGCACCACCCTCGTGATGCCTTTTAGTCTGCTATTTAACCTT
>DEPR01000042.1:0-12487 GCA_002358895.1 Ruminococcus sp. UBA3387
TGTGGCATTTTTTCGTTGACCATTTCATCAACTGTTCTGCTGAAAAAGCCCATTGCCTGACACTCCTTTCACAAAATTTTCACAATATTAGGCATATTTGTACCTTATATTTTACCACTACAAGGTTTATAAGTCAATAATTTTCGGTTTCCTGCCGATTTTTTTGACTTAATTCACAAATTCTGACCCCTATGTTTGTGAATATTACTCAAACGATTGCTTTATATTTATACGCTCATCCGCACATTATTTATTACAAATCGCAAAAACGGGCAATATATGATAAAACCATACCCACAGACAGATATGTTTACGCCTGTGGGTATTGCTAATCCGAATTTTAAAAACCTTTCATTGTCAGAGAAATACGTTTCTTTGCAAGATCGACACCGATAACCTTTACCTTTACAATATCGCCGACCTTGAGTGCTTCCGACGGATGCTTGATAAACTTATCGCTTATCTGGGAAATATGCACAAGTCCGTCCTGATGAACACCGATATCAACAAACGCACCGAAGTCGATAACGTTTCTCACTGTTCCTGTAAGTTCCATTCCCTCTCGCAGATCTTCCATACCCATTACATCAGTACGAAGCACAGGCTTTGGCAGGCTTTCTCGAGGGTCTCTGCCGGGTTGTGTAAGCTCCTGCAGAATATCCTCAAGAGTCGGAACACCAATCCCAAGCTCAGCCGCAACAGCTTTTTTGTCCTTCACCTTATCACGGATATCCTTTATTCCACCATTTGCAATATCCTTTGATGTGTACCCAAGTAGCTTCAGCAAATCCTTTGCCGCCTTATATGATTCAGGGTGAACGGCTGTATTATCAAGTGCTTCCTTACCGTCTGCAACTCTCAAAAAGCCTGCACACTGTTCAAATGCCTTCGGCCCCAGCTTAGGCACCTTTTTAAGCTCGGTTCTGCTTTCAAACTTGCCGTTTTCTTCTCGATATGCAACAATATTCTTACAGACTGCACTACTTAAACCTGCTATACGGCTGAGAAGTGCAGGGGATGCTGTATTCAGGTCTGCACCAACAGAGTTTACGCAATCTTCCACAACGCCGTCAAGAGTTTCGCTGAGACGTTTCTGTGGCATATCGTGCTGATACTGGCCGATACCGATAGACTTAGGGTCAATTTTCACAAGCTCTGCCAACGGGTCCTGCAAACGTCTTGCAATAGAAACAGCACTTCTGAGTGTCAGGTCAAGCTCAGGCAGTTCATCGGCCGCAAGCTTGCTTGCTGAATATATTGACGCACCTGCTTCGTTTACAACCATATATGCAAGGTCATTTTTACCTGACTCTGCAATTACCTCTGCTGCAAAAATTTCTGTCTCCTTGCTTGCTGTACCGTTACCGATAGACAGCACGGTTGCATCATATTTTTTAATAAGCCCTATAAGCTTTTCTTTTGATTCTTTGATTTTAGCTTCACTATGAGTAGGATAAATAACAGTTGTGTCAAGAACTCTGCCTGTGCCATCGACAACAGCCACCTTACAGCCTGTACGGTATCCCGGGTCAAGACCGATTACAACCCTGTCCTTAACAGGAGGCTGCATAAGAAGCTGATGAAGATTAGTACCGAAAAGCTTGATTGCGGCAACATCTGCATTTTCTGTAAGCTGTGCTCTTACTTCTCGCTCGATTGACGGGAGCAGAAGTCTTGTATACGCATCCTCACAGGCTGTCATCACTGCATCTGAACAAGGGCTGTTACCCTTAACCATAATCTTTTTGATCATTGCAAGAGGCTTTTCCTCCAAAAGCTCCACAGTTACCTTCAGGAACTTTTCACGTTCACCACGGTTTATCGCAAGAACTCTATGCCCGCTTATTTTCTTAACAGGCTCAGAGAAATCATAATAACCCGCATAAACGCTTTCTGCTTCCTCATCAACAGCAACGCTTTTAAGTATACCGTTAAGCCACATAAGATTGAACATACGCTTACGGATCTCGGCATTGTCTGAACAAACCTCAGCAATAATATCCAGAGCACCCTGCAACGCATCGCTCGGTGTTTCCACGCCTTTTTCAGCGTCCACATATTTTTCTGCCAGGTCAATAGGATAAGCCTTCATATCTTCCTGTGCGAGAATATACTCTGCAAGAGGCTCAAGTCCCTTTTCCTTTGCAACGGATGCTCGTGTTTTACGCTTAGGTCTGAACGGACGGTATATATTCTCAAGGTCTGCCATAGTTTCAGCCTTTGCGATAGCTTCTGTTATTTCATCAGTAAGCTTACCCTGTGCATCTATAAGCTCGGAGATTTCCTTTGCTCTTGCCTCAAAGTTACGGAGATATTCAAGTCTTTCTGCCACCTGACGGATAAGCTGGTCGTCCATTGAGCCGTGCATTTCTTTACGGTATCTTGCAATGAACGGAATAGTATTCCCCTCGTCCAGAAGATTTATAATGTTACCTGCATATTCAGGTCTGATGTTGAATTCCTGTGAAAGTTTTGAAATAAAGTCCATAAATCATATTCCTTTTGTATTATTTTATAACTATTATATCACAAATCAGAAAATTTTTCAACTTTCCCGGCACGCAAAATAATCTTATCTCAAAAAACGGAAGTGCAAAAAGCACTTCCGCCTATTTGTTTGTTATTCAGTTTATTCCACTTCAACTACGCCGTTTCCTTTGATTGTAATTTTCATACCATCTTTCACATAGCTGAGAAATTCATCGCCGAGAGAATCTATAACAGGCATTGAAACGTCCTCTACCCATACATCTGCGAGAATTGCACCTGCTGCAGCAAGAGAGTCAATGTGATTTGCAAAAAGCATACAGGCAGGGTTCTTTTCCATTGCACAGGCACAATAAAGCACAAGTCCACCTGTTGTTGAGCCGATAGTCTGAGGCAGGCAGAGTGCTTTGCCAATCAAAGGCTTGCCGTAAAGCTCCTTGTTGTTCTGGTCCCCACATTTTACATCTTTATCGCCGAACTGTAGTGCCATCTGAAGTGATGCCAATGTGTTGAAGCCCTCAGAGGTAACTACTGCTTCAGCTGTAACTTCACCGGGTGTGATAACTCTTCCCTGAAACTGTTTCATTATCTCTTACCTCCCTTTGTAATAGTATACAATATCTCCTCATCGGTATAATATCTTGCACTTGTATATGTACGGAGCTTGTTTGATGAAGTGATAACAGGCATTTTCTTGCAAAGCGGGTTGTTCATATACATCAGCGGACAAATATAAGATGTTATAACACCTGTACTCTTCAGGCGGGCAGCATATTCTGTCTTTTCAAAAGCTTCAAGCACCTTTGGAGCAGCAGTAAATACTGTCGGAACAACCACCTTTTTCACACCGTTTTTCTTAAGCTCTGCTTCAATCTTATCTGTCCAGTCTTTAAGCTGTTCAAGTGAAAGATGTGGACAGCCTACAAAACACAGCTTAGGCGATGCATCAGGATTTTTCCAGATTACAGGATAATTGTTCTTCACCCTTTCAAGCTCTGCATCGTCAATAACATATTCCTTTGCATCCTCTGCAATCAGCTTTTCGCCAAGCTCAACTGCTTCAGGGGTAAGTTTTTCAATGTGATAGAGACCGACTGCACCGTTAGAAGCTGTTGCTGCACCGAAATCCTTGAGGTATGCACAGGTTTCGTCATTAAGCTCATTGCCAAGCCACTTGTCAAGTCCGACTACAAAAGGTACGTCCTCCATAACTTTCATTCCTATTGCTGAGCCGAGAAGCTGTGCCTCAGGTTTCTTTGTTGTGTTTACCTTCACCACCCAGGTAGCCTTTCTGCCCTCATCAGTAAGCAATCCGAAATATGGCACATATCCCACGATTGAGCCCATAATATCAATAATACCTGAATTACGGTTGCATCTTGCACCAAGCACAGAGTTTGCATACACTACTGCACTGGATTCTGCCCAGGAAAGCACCTCTCCCTTTTCAGGCTTGTTTCCCATTTCGTCCATATAGCAGGTACAGCTGAAAGCGTCCTTATCCATAAGTCCCAGCTTGTTCAACTGCTGTTCATAAGACTCCTGCTTTGTGTACATAAATTTATTAAACACAAAATTCTGAAGAAAGTTTGCAGGAACATTCTTGTCTACAGGTCTTGGGTCAACAGAGAATTTCTGCTGAGAAGCAACACCCGCGTCAATAAGCTGCTGCATAAGGTCATAAACAGGCGACATTACTTTCAGACCGAAAGATGTAACAAGATGATTATATTCAGATGTAATTGGTACAAGCTTTTCTGCTTCAAAGGCTTCACCATACATAACCATAGTTTTCATTACCTTTGCAAGGGTTTCTCCCTTTTCGCCGTCAAGAATAGCCTGTTGTTCTTTTGTCAATATCATAATTTTTCTCCTTATAAGTCAATCAGAGTTTCATACATACATCCCAGGCACCCCAGATAACAGTTCTGAGATTTCCCACCTTTGAGGCATCACCGATAACGTGAACGTGTCTGCCCTTTGTCGCAAGAGGTGCAGGATTATAGCCTACAGACAAAATCACACTGTCGGCATTAATTTCAAACGGTCTTTCATCAGCTTTACATACTGTAACACCATCGGAATGAATTTCAACAACTGCAGTTTCAAGATGAACAGGAACCTTGTTTGTCTTAAAGAAATCACGGAGATAACTTGTGTTTGCAAGGCATATGCCCTTTGTTGTAATAAGGTCGTCCTGCATTTCAACTATTGTCGGCTTCTTACCCTGGAGATAAAGCTCATAAGCAATTTCACAGCCTGTAAGTCCTCCACCGATAACTACAACATTTTCACCGACTGTTGAATTGTCAAGGAGGAAATCAACAGCTTCGATTGCCTTTTCAACACCCTTGACAGGAATCTTCTTCGCTTTAGCACCTGTTGCTATGATAATCTCATCAGCATCAAGGCTGTTTATGTCAGTAATCTCTGTGTTCATCTTAACGTCAATCGGATATTTTGCCAGTTCACGGATATACCAGGAAATAAGTGCACGGTCCTTTTCCTTGAATGACGGTGCTGCCGCTGCAATAAACACACCACCCAGCTTATCGCTCTTTTCAAAAAGTGTAACCTTATGGCCTCTCTTTGCACAGACAATGGCAGCCTCCATACCACCGATACCGCCACCGATAATGGCAATCTTTTTCTGCTTTTTAGCAGGCTCAATGTGATACTTCTTTGACTGCATTGTTTCAGGATTCAACGCACAGCGTGAAAGTCCCATTGTGTCAGACAAATCCTGTGTGTTAGCGTGTCCCTTTGAAGATGAGAAGTTGAAACAGCCTGCGTGGCAACAGATACAAGGCTTGATGTCCTCAATTCTGTCCTCAATCATCTTTGTTACCCATTCAGGGTCAACAAGGAACTGTCTTGCAACGCCGACAGCGTCAATTCTGCCCTCTGCAACGGCCTTTGCACCAACCTCTGCATCCATTCTTCCTGCACAAACCACAGGAATATCAACAAACTTCTTGATATGTGCAACGTCCTCAAGATTGCAGTTTTCAGGCATATACATAGGCGGGTGAGCCCAATACCAGGAATCATATGTACCATTATCGGCATTAAGCATATCATAACCCATATCCTGAAGATATTTTGCAGCCTTTTCGGATTCTTCCATATTTCTGCCCACTTCGGTATAATCCTCACCGGGCATTGCACCCTCACAGAAGCCTTTCATTTTAGACTCCACAGAGTAACGGAGTGATACAGGATAATCCTCGCCACAGGCTTCTTTTATTGCCTTTACTACCTCTGCGGCAAAACGATAACGGTTTTCAAAGCTGCCACCGTATTCGTCTGTACGCTTATTGAAAAACTCAATGGAGAACTGGTCAAGAAGATAGCCCTCGTGAACAGCGTGTACTTCAACACCGTCAACCCCTGCATCCTTACAAAGCTTTGCTGTCTTTGCAAAAGCCTCAATAATCTCGTGAATCTGTTCCACAGTCATTTCAGGACATTCAATATCGTGTGCCCATCGTGAAGGCTGTGGGCTGGGGCTTGCAAGCTCGTGTGAAGTGTCAATCACAGGCTTTATCAAAGCACGGGTAAACTTGTTCTTATGCAACGGTGCAATAAGCTCAGTTATCGCCCAGGAACGTCCCATACCTGCTGTAAGCTGAATAAACAGCTTTGCACCCGTTTTGTGGATTTCGTCCATAAACTCTTTCAGGTCTTCAAACATTTTAGGATTCTGCCAGAGCCATTTGCCCCAGAAAGTATCTCTCAATGGAGCAATACCCGGGATAATAAGTCCAACGTTGTTGTTAGCTCTTTCAAGGAAAAGCTTTGCTGCCTCCTTGTCAAAATGACAGCCTCCCAGCTCAAACCAGCCGAAAAGAGATGTACCGCCCATAGGGCACATAACAATACGGTTTTTAATCTCAACATTGCCGATTTTCCAAGGAGTAAACAGGGCTTCATACTTTTTGTCCGTGTTATTCATTTGAGTTTAGTCCTTTCTGTTATTTTTTATCTGAACAGGGATTCCCCCTGCCATTTATATAATTATCTTCTGTTGTTTCTTCTGCCAAAAACAGATAACACCATAAGCAGAAAACGTAAGAAGTACACCAATGATGTAAGCATTGACGCAAGGTATGTCAGTGCCGCCGCCGAAAGAACTGCTCTTGCACCTGATATTTCGTCCTGAGAGAGAATGTTCTGTTCCAAAAGCATATCTTTTGCACGTCGGCTTGCATTAAGCTCAACAGGCAATGTTACAAGAGTGAAAAGGAAAGAGAATCCATATAGAATAACACCCAGCATTGCGATATAATAACCCATATCTGAATTTCTTGCTGCCATTGATGATGCACCAAGCATTATGCCTATTAATATAAGAGGCATAGCAAGCCTTGAACCGAAGTTTACAATCGGCACAATAGCTGTTCGGATATTATAGAACAAATATCCCTTTTTCTTCTGCATAACGTGACCAATTTCGTGAGCGGCTACTGCAACGGAAGCAACTGATGCACTGTTATATGTGCTGTCAGAAAGGTTTACAATCCCTTTCGTGGGGTCATAATGGTCTGTAAGCTGTCCTGCTACTCTACCCACATTTATGTCATACACATTTCCTGCACTAAGCAAACGTCTTGCTGTATCGTGTCCTGTCATTCCCGAACGGTTGGGAACCTTACCGTACTTTGCATAAGCCCTCTGAACCTTTGCACTTGCGTAGCCTGAAAGAATAATGCAAAAAAGCAATCCTATCAAAAACAGATAATAATCCTGCATAAGCTTTCTCCTTTGTGATTTTTGTTGTTAGTATAACCAGAACAACAAATTTTATCTTATTCTTATTAAAATGATACCACTCCATCAATTCAATGTCAACAAATCAAATGTAAATCTTTCTTATAAAGGTTGTATTGTGGCAGAACAATGTAAAAAAGTTCGTGTTTTTGGAAATATTTTTGTTGCAATATGATTTTTTTTGTGATATAATTACTCCATAGGTTGTTTTATACTGATAATTCAACTAAATCCTGAAATTCTATTGGGGTTAAACTAAAATATCGGAGGTTATATTTTATGGCAAGAACAGTAAAAGAACTTATGGATATGATTAAAGATAATGATATCCAGATGATCGACTTCAAAATCGTAGACATCAACGGCCAGTTCCGTCACGTTACTATTCCAGCAGAGCAGTTCTCTGAGAAAACATTGACAGAAGGTATCGGATTTGACGCTTCTAACTACGGTTACGCTGTAGTAGAAAAGAGTGATATGGTATTTATTCCTGACCTTGATACTGCTTTGGTTGACCCGTTCTGTGGCGTACCGACACTTTCAATCACAGGTAACGCAATGGTTATCGACTACCCTGAAAACCGTCCTCTCGACCAGTATCCAAGAAACATCGTTCTGGCTGCTGAGCAGTATATGAAGGACTCAGGCATTGCCGATGAAATGCTTATTCTTCCTGAATTTGAATTCCATCTCTTTGACGACGCAGGCTGGTCTGTAACACCTGAAAAAATCAGTATGCACGTTGACACATCACAGGCTTACTGGAACAGCGATACAGAAGGCAAAGGCTGTGTAGTTGCTCATCAGAAGAACTATCACGTTGCTAAGCCATTTGACACATCATATGAATGTCGTTCAGAAATGTGCCTGGAAATGCAGAAGGCTGGTATTGCAATCAAGTATCATCACCCTGAAGTTGGTGCGGCAGGTCAGTTCGAAATCGAGCCAATGCTTGGTCAGATGTCAAAAATGGCTGACGCTACAATGATGATCAAATATATCATTCATAACACAGCACTCAAGTATGGCAAGGTTGCTACATTTATGCCAAAGCCTGTATATGGCGAAGCCGGTAACGGTATGCACGTTCATATGCTTCTCCTCAAGGACGGCGAACCTGTATTCTCAGATGATAACGGTTATTCACACCTCAGCGAAACAGCACACTACTTTATGGGCGGTCTGCTCAAGCACATTTCTTCACTCTGTGCTATCACAAACCCAAGCACAAACTCATTCAAGAGACTTGTACCTGGATTTGAAGCACCTGTTACAGTAGGTTACGCTACATCAAACAGAAGTGCTGTTATCCGTATTCCTGCATATGCAAAGACACCAAAGCTCAGACGTTTCGAAATCCGTAACCCTGACGCAACTTGTAACCCATATCTGGCATACGCAGCTATTCTTATGGCTGGTCTTGACGGTGTTAAGAACAAGATTGACCCACACGCAAACGGTTGGGGCCCATATGACTTTAACCTTTACAAGCTTTCTGACGAAGAAAAGGCTAAATTGTCATCACTTCCTACAACTCTTGATGCTGCACTTGATGCACTTGAGGCTGACCACGATTACCTCACAGCCGGTGGCGTATTCCCAGAACAGCTTATCAAGAACTTTATTGCTAACAAGAGAAAAGAATGCTTTGAGCTTTCAAAGATTCCTCACCCAGCTGAGTTTGATAAGTACTTTAACCTCTAATATCATATATAAACAGCCGTATCAGAAACGATACGGCTGTATTTTTTATCTGCAACAAAAAGCCGACCATTTAAGGTCGGCTGTAATTTTATGCAAGACTGTATTTTGATTTATATTCTGCGTATTTTTCCTTGAAGAACGGTGTTTCCTGCTTGAGTTCTTCAAGCGACTGGTGCATATTCATATCTGCAGAGTCAATAATGCATACCGCAATATTTGAGCAATGGTCAGCTGTTCTTTCAAGGTTTGTAAGCATGTCTGACCATACAAATCCACCTTCAATTCCACAGTCGCCCTGCTGGAGACGACGGATATGATGTGTGCGGAGCTTTTCCTTCAGTCTGTCGATAAGCTGTTCAAGAGGTTCAACGTTAAGAGCAGCCTCAAGATTATTGTTTGTAAATGCTTCATACGCAAGGTCCAGTATTTCTGTAACTGCAGCTGAAAGAACAGAAAGCTCCTTATATGCCTCCTTGGACAATGTAAGGTTCTTGTCCTGCAGTTCCTGTGCAGATTCCACAAGGTTTACTGCATGGTCGGAAATACGTTCAAAGTCACCGATAATCTTCAGCATCTTTGCAGCTTCTGTACAGTCTTCCTGACTGTTCTGCAATGCACTGAATTTAACCAGATATGAACCCAGTATATCTTCATAATGGTCTGTCTGCTTTTCTCCTTCTCTTACGCTTTCTGCAAGCTCAGGTGAATAGCTTTCCAAACATTTGATACCGTTTTTAAGTGCTGAAATTGCACATGTACCCATTTCAGAAGCAAGCACATAACAACGTTCCAAAGCAACCGCAGGAGTTGTAAGCAATCTTTCGTCCAGCTCTGTAACTTCTTCAGGAGTCTTAGCATCAGGTACAAGCTTGATCGCCATCTTTTCAAGCAAAGATGGTGCTGGCAAAAACAAGATTAAACAAGCTGTTTTAAATAAGGTGTGTACAAATGCAACACCAATATATGAAGCTGATTCGTCAAGAATAGCAGGCTCCAAGAGTGCAGATGCCAAACTGAATACTGAAAGCCATACTACCGTACCAATAATATTATAAAGCAAATGAACAACAGCTGCACGCTTTGCATTTTTGTTTGTGCCAAAGGATGAAAGAAGAGCTGTTATACAAGTACCGATGTTCTGCCCCATGATAATCGGAACTGCTGCACCATAAGAAACCTGTCCCGTAACAGTAAGTGCCTGAAGAATACCAACTGATGCAGAGCTTGACTGGATAACAGCTGTAAGAACTGCACCAACAAGCACGCCAAGGATAGGGTTTTTAAACATCAGGAACATATTCTGGAATGCAGGAACGCCTGCCAAACCGGACACGGCACCTGACATTGAATCCATACCATACATCAATGTTGCAAATCCTAAAAGAATCATACCTGTATCTTTTTTCTTACTTGATTTGCTGAACATAAGATATGCTATACCAATCACTGCAAGAATAGGAGTAAATGATTTTGGCTTCAAAAACTGCATAAACATATTGCCACTTGAAATACCGCCAAGGCTTAATATCCATGCAGTAATTGTTGTACCAAGGTTTGCACCCATGATAACACCAATAGACTGTTTTAATGTTATAATTCCTGAGTTTACAAAACCTACTACCATTACAGTTGTAGCAGATGAACTCTGGATTATCATTGTTACTACAAGGCCTGTCAAAAATCCTGTGAATTTATTCTTTGTAAGTGTTGCAAGGATTTTCTTAAGACTACCGCCGGCTCTGCGTTCCAACGCATCGCCCATTACATTCATACCGAACAGGAACAGACAAAGTCCACCAATCAATGTTAAGACGTCAAAAATATCCATACTGATTGTCCTTTCTCTTAATTAAGAATCTCGTTTTTTGTAAATCTTCCAATGTTTACGAGCAGTTGTTGTTTTTATTATTTCCAAACCTCTGCTCGATTTTCATTGTAGCATAATATTCTTTAAAAATCAACAGAAAAACTAATTTTTAGACGCCATAATATTTAACAAAAATGGAGCAATATAAATGAAAATTATCATCAAAATGCCCATTGTTCCAAGAAGATAAACTGCACCATTTTCGATTTTGTCCGATACTACTAACTTTTTACCGAATTTCAGATAAAGCACCAGCAAAGCCACACCTATAACTGTAAGCACAATGCTCAGCACCAATCCGTTAGGTGTGAATGTAACGGTAATCTCATTTTCGCCCTCCTCAAGAGGGAAGTAAATAAAGGCTGACAGGGCTTTCTGATAATCCACCTTGTGTCCGTTAATCTTTATATTATATCCCGTGTCATAAGGCACAGCAAGGAAACAGGATTCTCCTGCTTCAGCATTATAAGTGCCATAAAGGCTTCCTTTATCTCTCTGGAAGTTCACAGACTTTGAAGAACCCACCGTGTCAGCAAGCACATCACTTCTTATACCAAAAACACCGAATGATGCACAGTTCACCGACTTGAGCAGGTCAACCTGAACAGACACCTGCTGGTTTTCAAATTCTCCGAGATAAAGCACACCGTTGTTCTTGTTATAGGGATATGACTGCTCAACAACCGAACCGTTTACCACAACTCTGAAGCTGTCATAAACAGGCTCAGACAGCTTTGTTGTCATCTCGTCAAAGCAATCGAAATAAAGCTCCTGTCTGTCCTGAACATAACAATTATAATACAGATATCCTGAGCCTGACAAATCATACTCACCTGTCATAACCAGTTCATCGCTGGTATATTCGGGGTTATAACGCTGAACAATGGTATTGTCGTTATAAAGTGAGGAATAAATATATTGCTGGACCTCTGCACGTTCAAGCTCCTCAGGTATTTCCTCCTTATCAGACAAATCCCTTGAAGTTACAATACCCAGACCCGACTTGTTGGGAAGCTTGTTTATTGCATAATTCAGGTCGGCATAAACCTGCCCGTTGGCATTATGGCTTGGTGTGATTTCATATCCGATAGACAGGATAGAATCTGTCAGTGATGTTCCACCGCAAGAGCCTGCCTCCATCCATACAGAAGTATATCCCAGACGTTTCATCGTAAACATATAATCCTGATTTGTCAGGGAAGTGTAATGGCTTATAGACGGGTAACCCAATGTTCCCACCATATTATAGTCAAACAGCTTTGAAGATGTTTTCACCCTGTAGAAGCTGTCATCTTGGATTTGGTCAGCCATTGCAAGAACATTCTGCTGACTCTGCACATTGCCTTCCCACACCTTGCCTGCTTCGGCAATATAAACGCGTGAGTAGGAATAGCCTTCAATAAGTGTTACTGCACAAAGCAGAATTACAAAATAATCTTTTATTACAAGACCTTTTTTATAAAGCAGATAAATCGCACCATAGAAAACAGCAAAAACGATAAACAGCTGAGTAACTTTCAGCCAGGAGTTCTGGTCTCCCCATAGAGTTCTCACAAACTTGTTTATTGTATCAACATTGTCGGTAATAAATCTGCTTGCAAATGTTCCGAGAAGCACCACCAGAACAGCAGGAATAAACAATGTGGCAAGTATCTTGCC
>DEPR01000042.1:12674-13458 GCA_002358895.1 Ruminococcus sp. UBA3387
CCCTGAAGCTCTCTGTCCCTCTGCTTGTTGCTGAAAAGATTTATAAGCACAACCACCATTACAAATGCCGAGCAGTAAATCAAAGTCAAAATAGTTTCATAGGAAGTGATAAATTTACTGCTTGCAATAGTTTCGATTACCGAAGCACCTCTTGCAGAGGATTTATACTGCAAAAAGCTTGGAAGCCATACAAACGCCGACAAGAACACGCCTATTCCCGAGCCGATAATAAATTTAATGCACACAGGTGCTGTTATTTCTTTTTTGTTTCTGAAAACATAAAGTCCGAAGAAAATAAACAGAAACACCACAATCATAAAGCTGATATAGTAGTTTACAATAACCATTGCAGTAATAGTTATAATGTATGGCAACACTTTCTGCTTTTTTGTCAGCAGATTAAGTGAAAGCATAAGCAACGGAAACAGATACATCATATCAAGCCATACGTTATTCTGATAATACATCAGCCCATAGCCACAGAAAGCATACATAACGCTGAGTGCTGCTGCAATTCCACCATCCAGCTTTTCGTGACATTTTCTGAAATATACCATAGCTGTTGCAGAAGCTGTCATAAGCTTGAGCATTACAATAATGTTCATAAAAAGAATAATATTTTCTTTCTCCACGAACTTCACAAGGAATGTAAACGGGTTTGAAAGATAATAGAAAAATACTCCCCAGAAGTTCATTCCTCCTGCATTTTCAAAACTCATAAACATACTGCTTTTACCGTCAAGAATATCCTTGAAATTTATCATCAACGGCACAACCTGCTGTC
>DEPR01000042.1:13562-19983 GCA_002358895.1 Ruminococcus sp. UBA3387
CACACCCATTACAAGAACAGGTGGAATAATATAAAGCAGTATATTTATGATACGCTTTTTGTCTGTCATTTTTGTCCCTCTTATTCACCGCAAAGTCTGATAATTGCGTTTGTATACATATTAAGATTGTATTTCATTGTTTCGATGGAGATATGCTCATCGGCACCGTGCATATTGTTTGACTCATCAGGAAATTCTGCACCGAATGCTACGCCACCCTCGGTGTTGTGAACATAGGTTACGCCACCTTCAGCGATGCAGTAACCCTTTTCACCCTTGACTTCCTCATACACCTGAAGCAAAGCCTGTACAAATTCGCTGTCCTCCGGTACATAGTGAGGCTCCATACCATTTGCACTTGCAGTTTCCATACCTGCTGTACCTACTGCTGCTACAATAAGGTCTGTTATCTCCTTGAGTGTTCTGTCAATAGGATATCTTGTATCAATGCCGCCGTTGATTACACCGTCAGCGTAATTGAACAAAGTCAATGCACAGGACATTTCACCTGAAACATCATCTGCAAAGCCAAGACCTGCTGATTTTCCGTTGTATTCACCGTGAGGGAAAATCTTTTTGAACTGTTCAGCCTTTTCACAGCCAAGCTCTGAAAGCAACGCCATAAGTGCAGTAATTGCGTTTATTCCTCTGTCAGGACGTGAGCCGTGAGCAGATTTTCCGTGAACGGTAAATTCCACACCATTATCCTGAGAGTTGATTTCGATAGTAGCGTCAACCCCAAGAGCATCAAAAGTATCCTTGATTTTATCTGCAGAAATGCCCTCGCATTTACATACAGCCTTTGCAGGAATAGCGTTGATTACATTTCCACCAACGATTGAAACAACCTTGAAGCCATTATCGCCGTTAAGGTCTGCCTTACCTGTGAATTTATAATGAAGCATACCCTTTTCGCAGTTAAGCACAGGGAATGTTCCGTCAGGAGTAAACACCATTGGCGGGAATTTCTCCCTCTCGGAATAGTATGCAATGTCAGTACAACCTCTTTCCTCGTTGCCACCGAAAATGATACGGAAGTTATCCTTAATCGGAATACCAAGGTCCTTAATACACTTTACAGCATAAAGCACAGCTACAGAAGGACCCTTGTCGTCAATAGTACCTCTGCCGTAGATGTTATCACCGTCAACGGTAATGTCATATGGAGGATAGCTCCAGCCCTCACCTGCAGGAACAACGTCAAGGTGGCTGAGTATACCAAGCTTCGGCGCACCCTCCTTAAAATCCATATGAATAACATAGTTGTCGAAGTTTTTAACCGTCATTCCCAGCTTTTCACCAAAATCAGCACCCCATTTAAGTGCCTTGGCTGAGCCTTCACCGAAAGGCATACCCTCTAAAGGTGCCTGACCTGTGCTGTCGATTGAAATAATCTCTTTCATACTTGCAAGCACTTCATCAAAATGCTTGTCAAAATACTCTCTTATCTGTTCCTTGTACATCTTCATACATTCCTTTCGTTTGCTTCAAGGGTTACAACAACAATCTCCGCAGGGTTAAAAAGCCTGAATTTGCCCAGCCCTGCCGACACAATCATTTTAGCCTTGTTCGCATATTTATTGCAGGAGTAAACTCCTTTAGTATACTTAGGGAAAAACTTTCTTTCAGGCGATAATATACCACCAAGCAAGGGAAGTCTTACTATACCTCCGTGGCAATGCCCCGAAAATGTAAGGTCTGCACCCCATTCTGCATATGCCTCAAACGGGAACGGCGTGTGAGCAAGAAGCATATTGAATCTGACCTTTTCTGCCTTACCCAAAGCATTTCCAACGTCCCGCACCTTCATTTCGGGCAGATTTCTATACCTGCCCTCGTCATTTTTATAATACTTTCTCTCAACCTCAAGACCATATACATTTATATATTCTTCCCCCACAAACAGCCTTGCCTGACTGTTGCGAAGAATGTGTATTCCTGCCTGTTCGAGCTTGTAATATAAAGCCTCTGCTCTTTCAGGGGTTTCAACCTCGTGATTTCCCGGGATATAATAAACAGGTGCAAGCTCTTTCAGAAGCTTCATAAGTAAAGGCTTGTCGCTGATGCTTTTTTCCTGCCTGCTGTATAAATCCCCCGTAAAGAATATATAATCAGGTTTAACAGCCCTGCAGGCATCAACGAGAATACTATAATTCTCCCCGAATCTTTCCTGGTGCAAATCAGACAGATGAAGTATTTTCTTCCCCGAAAAAGCATCAGGAAGCCTGTCCGATTTTATGGTATATTCAGTTGTGTCAAGCCGTCGGTTGGCTTTCATATAATGCTTGTCCTTCAGCCTGAACAAAAAGTTCATAAGCCTTTGTGTTATGCCCATTTTTCTCACTCCGATTATCTGGCAAGATATTTTTTCAAATCGTCCATTGCCCACTTTGCGTGATTATAGCCGTGCATATATAGCCTTTTCAGCTTCTCAGGGTCCCCCTCAGTCCTACCCACATTGAAAGTAGTCTTCGGTGTGAACACAAAAACCTTGCCCTCACTCTGAAGCTTTTTTATTTCAGCAACGCACTCATTATACCTTTTTGCCCTTGTAAGCATCGCCTCACAGAATTCAGGATATTTCTGGTAACGTCTGATGGCCAGCTTCATCGCAGGCTCATCGGTTTTAATATAGTCCCTGGGCCTTGTAAGAATTATTATGTTCTTGTCGCAACCTGCCTTGATTGCCTGTTTGTACGGAATAGAATCGGCAATTCCACCGTCAAGATATTTCTTGCCGTTTATCTCGATTTCAGGGAAAAGCAACGGTAAGGCACAGCTTGCCCTCAGGGTCATATTCTTTCGGTCATCTCTCGGTACAGACAGATATTCAGCCTGTCCGTTTTCGATATTGGTAACAGTTGAAATGATTTCACCCTTGAAATTCTCAAAAGCCTCCCAGTCCATTGGCAATTCCTTGTTCGGCACTTCATCATATACATAATCCATATTGTAATAGCTTCTGTTCTTCGGGTTGAAAAGATGCTTTATGCCCGAATATTCTTTTCTGTTCATATATTCTGACGCAAGTGTCAGATTTCGCCCGATCTGCCCCGAACAATAGGACACGCCGAATGCAATTCCTGCCGACACACCGATAAGATAGTCAGCAATAATATTCTCCTCAAGCAAAACATCCAGTATTCCACAGGAATATATTGTTCTGCTTCCTCCACCCTCTAAAGTCAAACCAAGCATAGCTTTTCCTTTCTACATATCAAAACCCTTTACCTTTGCGGCCAGGAACAATGAGCCACAAATCAAAGTAAGCCCGTTTGCATTTTCTTTCTGTACAGCCCTTATAAGCTCATCTGTGGGCATATCCGATACTTCAGCCCTGCCACCAAGGTCATTTATAATACTTTTCAGCTCCTCTTTTGGCATTTCCAGGGGATAAAACCCGTCAACACAGACAAACTTATCCACCTGCCCCAGAAGCTCCTTGATTGCATTATGAACATTTTTCTCTTTAAGCATACCGATAATTGCAATTTTAGGTGTTGCACTCACCGTTTCAACAGCCTTGGAAAGAGCCTTCATTCCGTCAGGGTTGTGCCCACCGTCAAGTATAGTCAACGGCTTCTCCGACAAAACCTCAACTCTTGCATATACCTTTGCCTTTTTAAGCCCATTTTTAATGTTTTCCTCGCTTATTCTCATCTTTTCAGCAGGATATTTTATTGCCTCAATTACCGTCAGAGCGTTGCTTATCTGATGAAGTCCACCCATCGAAAGAGCATATTCCTGCCCCTTGTAGCTGAATTCACAGCCGAAAATGTCCCACTTATAAGCCTTGCAAAGATATAAATTGGGAATAACCAGCTGAGAAGTCATTTCCATTGCCTTGCTTCTGACTGTGCTGATAACCTCCATACTGTTGCCTGCAGATAAAACGCAAGGACAGTTTTTCTTGATTATTCCTGCTTTCTGATACGCAATCTTTTCTAAGGTATCGCCCAGTATTGCCGTATGGTCATACGCCACCGAGCCGATAACCGACACAAGCGGACGCTCAATCACATTTGTGGAGTCAAGCAGGCCCCCGACCCCTGTTTCAAGCACCACTACATCACAGTCCTGCCTTTTGAAATAAAGAAAAGCTATAGCCTGTGTGATTTCAAACTGGGAGAAATTCCCCCTGTCAACCGACCCATCAACAACAGGCTTTATCTCCTCAACAAGCTCACAAAGCTCATCATCAGAAATATTCCTGCCGTTTATCTGAATACGGTCATTATATTCAATCAGATAGGGCGATGTAAAAAGCCCCGTTTTATACCCTGCGTCAATGAAAATTTCATTGAACATCTGCGCCATTGAGCCTTTGCCGTTAGTGCCTGCAATGTGAACAAACCTAAGGCTCTTTTCAGGATTTCCCAAAGCCTCAAGAAGCCCCTTTATTCTGTCTAAATTGCTGACTTTTCCACCTTTTTTCGAAAAGCCGTTTATAAATTCCATATGATTTTGTCCCAAAACGGACTCCTCCTCTGCACACTCAGGAGTTTAAAAGCTCCTGAAGCTGACGTGCAACAGATATATTAACTCCTGCAACCGTTGCGATTTCCTCAGCAGTTGCATTCCTCAGATTTTCTTTCGTCTTGAAATGGGTCATCAGCTTTATTGCCTTTTTCTCACCGATTCCCTTAACTTTCGTCAGCTCCAGCTGATATGAAGTCTTTTTGTGCTTTGCAGCCTGATATGTGATTGCGTATCTGTGCACCTCGTCCTGAATTCTTGTAACAAGATTAAATGCACTCCTGCAGGCTGTCAGGCTTATCTCACCGCCACCTGTTGCAACAGCTCTTGTACGATGCTTTGAGTCCTTAACCAGCCCGAAAACAGGCACATCTATACCCATTTCACGGATAACAGGTGTAACCGTGTTGACGTGTCCCTGTCCACCGTCAAGGAAAATCAGGTCGGGAAGTGTGGAAAAGCCCTCGTCTGTCTTTTCAAAATAATTTCTGAAACGTCTTTGCAGAACCTCGCTCATACAAGCATAGTCATTCTGCTCCTCAACAGTTTTTATGGAGAACTTTTTGTAAAATTTCTTGCAAGGCCTTCCGTTTTCAAAAACAACCATACCTGCCACCATATCCGATGACGCAAGATTTGATATGTCATAACACTCTATAAATCTTGGAGGCTTTGACAGGTTAAGTGCCTTTGCCAGCTCCTCCAACGCCACAATTTCCTTGCCTGTACGTCCCACCTTTATCGAGAGATACTCAGACGCATTGCTCTTTGCAAGCGTAGTAAGCCTGAGCATTGCACCTCTTTTCGGTGTGTACAGATTTACAGCGTGTCCTGCCTTTTGTCTCAGCCATTGCTGTATAATCTCTCCGTCCTCAATTTCCTCGTCAAGAAGTATCTCTTTCGGAATAAAATCCTTGTTGCTGTAAAACTGAAGAATAAAATCCTCACGCATTTTTGACTGTGATTCCTTTTCACCAAGGAAAAAATCAGCCTTGTCAAAAAGCCTGCCACCACGGTACATCAGCACACTTGCACAAGCCATTTCGCTGTTTTGGGATAAAGCGATTATATCCGTGTCCTTTATGTTTATATCAACGATTTTCTGATTTTCCGATGCCTTTTCTATTGCAGAAATCCTGTCCCGAAGCTTTGCCGCAAGCTCAAAATTAAGCTCCTCGGCAGCCCTGTTCATTTCAGTCTTCAACCTGTCTACCGACTGAGCCGACCCCTGCATAATATATTCCACAGCCTGTTTCACAGTAGCCTGATATTCCTCAAGGGGAATATTCCCTGTGCAAACTCCCGAGCATTGCTTTATAAAATGATTAAGGCAAGGTCTTGTCCTGCCGAAATCCTGTGGGAATTTCCTGTTGCAGGTTGGAAGCATAAACACCTTGTTTGCCTCAATAACAGCCTGCTTTACTGCATATGAGCTGGTGTACGGTCCGATATATTCAGCCCCGTCATTTTCTTTCTGCAAAACTGCCGAAATACGGGGATAGTCCTCGTTTGTAATCTTTATATAGCTGTAGCCCTTGTCGTCTTTCAGCAAAATGTTATATTTGGGCGTGTATTGTTTTATAAGTGAACATTCAAGAACGAGTGCCTCAAATTCCGAGTCGGTAACAATAAAATCATAGTCAAAAACATTGGAAACCATTTTCCAAACCTTCGGAAGATGGTCCTGACCCTTTCGGAAATAGGACGTAACCCTGTTTTTCAGATTTTTTGCCTTGCCGATATATATAATCTTTCCGGTCTTGTCCTTCATAATGTAACAACCGGGCTTGACTGTCAGCTTTGATGTCTTGTCCCTTAAAAAGGGCAGTCTGTCGTTATGTTCATCTGTTATATACATATACGCCACCCTTTCTGTTTGTTTTATCTATTCAAAAGTAAAAATATCCGTCTTTGCAGTAACCTCTGTACGGTTTTTGTCAACAGG
>DEPR01000042.1:20094-20309 GCA_002358895.1 Ruminococcus sp. UBA3387
GCCATATGCACCCTTATCTGATGAGTTCTGCCGTTTTCAAGATGAAACTCCACCAATGCGTATTTTTCTCCCTGCCTGAGCACCTTGTAATGAGTAACCGCAACCTGCCCGTCATCTCTGACGCAACGCTTTATGATTGACTCCTGCTCCCTCGCAATAGGTGCAGAAACCGTCCCCTCACTTTGCTCAAAAACCCCGTGGCAAAGTGCATAATA
>DEPR01000042.1:20363-22845 GCA_002358895.1 Ruminococcus sp. UBA3387
GCCTTTGCTGCAAACTGATTTTTCGCAACGATTACACAACCCGAAGTGTCCCTGTCAAGCCTGTTTACAGGTCTGAACGTAAGCCCAGGGCAGTGGTATGCAAAAAAGTTGCCGAGAGTGTCCCCTTGATGCTTGATTGACGGGTGAACAGGCATTAAAGGTGGTTTATTAAACACCACCAGCTGGCTGTCCTCATAAAGCACCTCCACCTCAAGCTCACCATTAGGCTCAAGGAGCTTTTCATCCTGCTCATTGAGCAGAATAACATCCCCCTCGCTGACTGTATCTATCGTCCTTATCAGCTCACCGTTACGGGTTATGCCTTTTTCGGTGCGTTTTAACCTTGTTATAAGTCGTTTTGAAACTCCTTGCTTCTGCAGGATTTCACCAAGCTTTCTGCCGCTATCATTGGCAGAAATGTTTATCTTTATTGCCATTATTCTTCGTCTTCACCCTTGTAAGGGAAACGTCCGAGTATTTCAAAAGCATTTGACCTCTGCCACATTGACGCAGAAATCAGGATTTCAAAACCCTCACCGAAATCACAGGCATATTCCATAGGGGATAGCTTTGGTACGCCGAAACAGCTGAGCATATTCATTATAATTCCACCGTGAGTTACCACTGCACAGTTTGTCAGCCCCTCGTACATCATATCGGAAATGATGATGTTCAAAGCCTCATATGAACGATTCACCACGTCTCGCATAGATTCACCCTGTGGAGGTGGATTATCAAGACCACCCTTGATGAATTTCTTGTATTCCTCCGTTTCCATAAGCTCCTGTGCAGTCTTGTTTTCAAATGTACCGAAGTTCATCTCAATAAGCTGTGGAAGCTCGGCTGTGTAACGGTTAGGGTGTAAAATATCTGCTGTCTGCTTGCATCTCTTTAAAGGAGATGTATAAACCTTCTGCACGGAAGGGTAGTCATACCTGCTTATTTTGTCATAAAGCTCGTCAACGCCCTGTGGACAAAGCGGTAAATCTGTAACGCCCACATACTTTCCGTCAAGGTTTCCCTGTGTTATTCCGTGTCTTATAAGCTGAAGTCTGTAACCTTTCATTTTTTGTCTCCTTTAACCAAAAATTCGCTTTACAAATGTATAAAAAAGTAGTATAATTACTATATGTAACGAAAGTTGTATAACGGAAAGAGCAGGTGAGATGTACTTGAATAAAAAAAGCATAGAAAAAGAAATGTACATTGAGCTGGGAAACCGTCTCTCCGACCTGCGAAAACTTAATAAACTGACTCAGGAAGAAGTTGAAAACAAGCTGGGCATCAGGCAGGAAACCATATCAATGATTGAATCAGGCAAACGCAAACCCTCGGTTTTTCTCCTGAAACAGCTTGCCAAGCTATATGGCACTACATTTGACCGACTTCTTGATATTGAGCCGACCGGCTCCGACAAAGCCTCGCAAGCCCTTGAAAGCAACCTGAAGAGCATTAATCTTTTGCTTTCTCTTTGTGAAAATTCCCGTTCGGAGGAATTGACACAGTTTGTTAATGCATATCTTAATATGTGCGTATATACGATAATGCGTGAAATATATGAAGCCAACCCGAGAAATACAGGCAGGATTTTTTCTCTTGAAAAAGAAACCGCCTTTGAGGAAGTGTCTGAGCATATAGCAAAAGCACCGAAACAGCTCTCTGCTTTCATAAAGGCATCAAACGGCAGGGTAAACACAGGTTCTCTTGAGCCCCCGCTTGAAAAAGCGTCGGATTTCAGAGAATTTATTACACAGACCGAAAGCTACATAAAAAAATTTCTTATGGATTAATCATACCATATTTCAATGAATTTATCAAGTATAAAAGATTTTATGAAAACGAAGAAAATGATACGACCTGTGGCTGTTATGGTTTTGCTTCTGTCGGCAGTTGCAATCGCAGGATTTTATAGTTGCCGTGTACATCAGACTGAAACAAAACACCTGTTTGCAATGGATACTTCCGTTAACATAACAGCAGATAAGGATAACCTGAATACATATTCAGAAGAAATACAACGCCTTGACAAAATGCTGTCAGCATATAACCCCGATTCGGAGATTTCAAAGCTGAACAAAAACAAAGAATGTGAACTTTCCCAAGAAACTGCACAACTGCTGGAACAGGCGGTGAAACTGTGCAGGAAGTATCCCGATGTGGATATAACTGTGGGAGCGTTGGTTAAGCTGTGGAACATAAATGGTGAAAACCCTGTTATTCCCACAGAACAGGATATTTTTTCAGCCAAAGAAACCGTGGGTGTTGAAAATATAAATATAAACGGAAAGCCGGCAACACTTGAAAACAACGCCCGGCTTGATTTGGGGTGTTGCGGAAAAGGCTATGCGTTGGACGTTTTGCGTAGGCTGTTTGACGAAAATGCAGAGAGCTATGCGGTTGTATCTTTCGGCTCATCAAGTCTTGTCTATGGCGAAAAGCCTGACGGAAAAGCCTTTGTTACCCGTGTTGTAAATCCGGAAAA
>DEPR01000042.1:22997-26203 GCA_002358895.1 Ruminococcus sp. UBA3387
TCTGTTACTGTTATAAGCAGGGTAAGCGGAATTGTGAGCGATTTTATGTCAACCTGTGTATATATTGGTGGAACAGATAAGCTGAACGATTACCTTGACAACAAGGATTTTGAAATAATCGCTGTAGATAAAAACAAGAATGTATATTGCTCTGAAAGTGTAGAAAGCAGAGTTGAAATATTGGATAACAAGTTTAAAATGAAATAACCCAAAACATATTTATCGGAGGGTAGCATTATGAGACTCAATGGCATTTCATTACCCCATAAAAAGGGCACTAAGGATAGTGCTACCGTAGCAATGCCTTTACCTGAAAGGGTAAGAATTTCAATGTCCCAGCATATGGGTGCACCTTGTTCGCCTTTGGTTAAAAAGGGGGATTTAGTCAAAGTCGGACAAAAAATCGGCAAAAGTGAAGCGTTTATGTCCTGTCCTGTACATTCATCTGTGTCAGGTGAGGTAACCGACGTGGGAAATCTGCTTCTTGCCAACGGCAAAACCTGCAAGTATGTGGAAATCCATACTGACGGTCTTCAGACAATGAGCGAGGAAGTTACACCTCCCGTTGTTACCGACAAGCAGTCCCTTGTGAATGCTATAAGAGAATCGGGGTGCTGTGGACTTGGTGGTGCAGGCTTTCCTACACACATAAAGCTCAATTATGACGAAACAAAAACCGACATCGACAGCCTTGTTATAAACGCAGCAGAATGTGAGCCGTATATCACATCTGACTATCGTGAAATGATGGAAAACCCTGACGGTGTGCTTGAGGGAATAAAGCTTTTGCAGAAAATCCTTGAGATTGAAAACGTCTATATCGGTATCGAGGATAATAAGCCGAAAGCTATTGAAATGCTTGAAAAGAAAACCAAAGATGACAGCTCAATAAAAATAGTAAGCCTTGAATCATCTTATCCTCAGGGTGCCGAAAAGGTACTGGCATATTCCTGTACAGGCAGAATTATAACAGAAGGAAATCTGCCGTCAAGCCACGGAATTATCGTTATGAACGTTTCAACCGTGGGCTTTATTAACAGCTACATAAAAACAGGTGTACCGCTTGTTGAAAGACGTGTAACCGTGGACGGAGAGCTGGTTAAGAAGCCTTGTAATGTTAAAGTGCTTGTGGGAACTCCTGTAAGTGAAATTCTGAAGTTTGCAGAAACAGATATTGATAATATCCATAAGCTTATTTCAGGCGGACCGATGATGGGTATGTGCCTTTATGACATTGATGCCCCTCTTTCAAAAACCAATAATGCCTTTCTTGCAATGAAAAAACAGGAATATAAAAGAGGCCTGCTTAAAACAGAGCAGACAAACTGCATAAGATGTGGCAGATGTATATCAGCCTGCCCTGTGGGGCTTATGCCTGCCGCACTTGAAAAAGCATATGATAAGCGTGATAAGGATACTCTGAACAAGCTGAAAATTGATATGTGCATAAATTGCGGAAGCTGTTCTTATGTCTGTCCCGCAAAAAGACCTCTGGCTGAGAAAAATCAACTTGCAAAGGGCTTTGCATTGTCTAAATAACGATGAATTGAAATCCTGCTGAAGGGAATGAAATCATATGAAAACGGAAAATCTGACGGTAAGCCCGTCGCCTCATATAAGAAGTAGTATGACTACTTCAAAAATAATGGGTCATGTGCTTATTGCACTTGTACCTGCTACAGTTGCTTCCGTAGTTATCTTCGGGCTGAGAGCATTGGTGCTTATTGCCTTTTGTGCAGCTACAGCTGTAGTGTGGGAAAGATTATGTAACTATATTATGAAAAAGCCAAGCTCTGTCGGTGATTTGTCAGCTGTAGTTACAGGTGTTATTCTTGCGTTTAACCTGCCTGTAACCTTGCCTTTGTGGATGGCTGCAATCGGTACATTTGTTGCAATAGTTGTTGTGAAACAGCTTTTCGGTGGACTGGGACAGAACTTCGCTAACCCTGCTGTAGTTGGAAGAATTGTGCTTATGCTTTCTTTCCCGTCAGCAATGAATAGCTGGGTACAGCCTTTCTATAACGGTGCAGATGTGATTACAACAGCTACACCGCTTGCAACAGGTGAAGCTACATACAGCGACCTGTTTTTGGGTACAACAGGTGGCTGTCTTGGTGAAGTGTGTGCTTTTGCATTGATTTTAGGTGGGCTTTATCTCTATGCTATGGATATTATCTCACCTGCCGCACCGCTTGCGTTTATGGGTACAGTAGTGGCGTTCTCATATCTCGTTGGTGAGGACGGACTCTATCAGCTCCTTGCAGGAGGCGTTATGCTGGGTGCTATCTTTATGGCAACCGACTATGTTACAACTCCTGTAACAACAAAAGGCAAGGTAATCTTCGGTATAGGTTGTGGAATTATCACCTGCGTGATACGTTTCTGGTGCTCGTTGCCTGAAGGCGTGTCATTCTCAATTCTGCTTATGAATATAGTTACTCCGTACATTGATATGATAACAAGAAAAAAAGCCGTTGGTGGGCTTTATGAAAAGAAATCAAAGGAGGAGCAGACTGATGAAAAATAATGTTATGCCTCCTCTGGTGCTTACGTTAATATGCGTTGTGGTTTCGGGACTGCTGGTTTTTGTACATAACCTCACATATGTTGATACAACAGGCGTTATGACCGATTCACTCAAAGCAGGATGTGAAGAAATCTTCGGCGAGGGTGAATATGAAATCCTGCTGGAAGATAAAACTCCCGTTACTTTCGATACTGACGGTGTGGTTGCCGTAATTACCGATAAAGCTAAAGAAAAATGCCTGATTGAAATAACCGAGGACGGTTATGCGAAAAACGGTCTGCACCTTCTTATCGGCGTGAACAGTGAGAATGCTGTTGAGGGAATATATTTCCTTGAAATCGGCGAAACTCCGGGGCTTGGCACAAAGGTTCAGGATAAATCTTTCGTGGATAAGCTTATAGGCTTTAATACCGATACAAACCCTGACGGAATTGACAACATAACATCTGCAACATTCTCCTCAAAAGGTATGAAATCAGCCTGCAAAAAGGCTGTGGAGCTTTATTCTGAGCATAAGGAGGCGATTTTTAATGGCTGATAAAAAAGGTAACCTCTATGAGTTTACAAAAGGCCTGGTTAAAGAAAACCCTACCCTTGTAACCCTGCTCGGAATGTGCCCTACATTGGCAGTAACAACAATGGCTGTAAACGGAATCGGTATGGGACTTGCAACAACATT
>DEPR01000042.1:26275-27588 GCA_002358895.1 Ruminococcus sp. UBA3387
AAATCTGTCCGTCTGCCATCGTTTATTGTAATTATCGCAGGCTTTGTAACACTGATAAGCTTTATTTTACAGGGCTATCTGCCATCACTTTATTCATCGCTGGGAATTTTCCTGTCCCTGATTACAGTAAACTGTATTATATTGGGCAGAGCAGAGGCTTTTGCTTCAAAAAATAAGCTTGTTCCATCTATCCTTGACGGATTGGGAATGGGACTTGGCTTTACCCTTGCACTTTTCATTATGGGTTCAATCAGAGAAATATTAGGCTCAGGAAGCTGGATGGGAATTAAACTTCCTGTTATCAGCTCAACCCCGATGCTTTTCTTCATAATGCCTGCAGGAGGCTTCTTCACCCTTGGCTGTATAATCGCATTGGTGAACAAAATTGCAAACAGAAAGCCACCAGCCGAAATTTCTTGTAAAAGCTGTCCCAACGCTAAAAATTGCGGAATGGACCCTGCCGAATGTGGGAAAGGAGCTGAATAGATATGGAACTGATTATCATAATGCTGTCGGCTGTCTTTGTAAATAACGTGGTGCTTTCTCAGTTTATGGGCATCTGTCCGTTCCTGGGCGTGTCAAAACAGCTGAAATCCTCAGTCGGAATGGGTGCGGCAGTTATTTTCGTAATGGTCTGTGCAACAGCCTGTACATATCCCGTTTATATGCTTCTTGAGTGGGCAGGTGTGGAATATCTCCGGACGGTTGCGTTCATACTTGTAATAGCACTTTTTGTCCAGCTTGTGGAAATCGTAATGAAAAAGGTTATGCCGCCGCTTTATAAAGCACTGGGCGTTTATCTTCCGCTTATCACAACAAACTGTGCAGTGCTTGGTGTAACAATTTCAAACATTGATAACGAGTATACTTTCATCGAATCCCTGACAAACGCTCTGGGAACAGGTCTAGCGTTTACCCTTGCATTGGTACTGTTTTCAGGTGTGCGAGCAAAGCTTGAGGACGCTGATATCCCTGAAACTTTCAAAGGCGTGCCCGCTACCTTAATCGCAGCGTCAATCGTTTCATTGAGCTTTATGGGATTTGGTGGATTGTTCAGCTGATTATAGTGAATAGAAAAGAGGTCTTGGAATGGACTGCATAATACCAATAGGAATATTTGCAGGGCTGGGAGTGCTGGCAGGTGTCCTGCTGACTGTAGTGTCAAAAATATTTGCAGTAAAAACAGATGACCGTGTGGCTGCCGCACAGGAGGCTCTTCCTCAGGTAAACTGTGGAGCTTGTGGCTTTTCAGGCTGTAACGACTATGCCGAAGCCGTTGTTACAAAAGGCGTGGCTTGTAATCTGTGTAAGCC
>DEPR01000045.1 GCA_002358895.1 Ruminococcus sp. UBA3387
CGCCCCTGCCGTGCAAAAAATCCTTAAAAACCCACTATTAGTGAAAGGGTGTTTTTTGAACTTTATATAAAAAATGATTTGTAGGGGTCGATGCCCACATCGACCCGTCCATAAAAACATTGCACATTTATAAAATATATCAAACTTATAAAAAATCTATGTAGGGAACGTGCATCCAAAGATATTGCATATCTTCGATGCTTCGCATCTATGACATCCCGTCAAAAAACAAACCCTTTTAATTGTGCATTATTCCTGTTCCATCGCCGTAATCAGGTCAATTCTTCTCTGATGACGTTCATCGTTTGAATAAGGTGTGTCAACAAATGCGTCAACTAAGTCAAGTGCCGTGCCTTCACCAACAACTCTTGCACCGAAACAAAGAACGTTTGCGTTGTTGTGTTCCCTTGTGAGCCTTGCAGAGAACTGGTCTGAACAGCAGGCTGCACGAATCCCCTTAACCTTGTTTGCAGCCATTGACATTCCGATTCCTGTTCCGCAAATAAGTATTCCAAGAGCACATTCGCCATCTGCAACCTTTTGGCAAACTGCCTTTGCCGAGTCAGGATAATCACATCTCTCGCCCACAGCACAGCCCATATCCAGAGCCTCTATGCCCTTTGATTTAAGATGCTCAATCACCGTCAGCTTCAGCTCAGGAGCAGCGTGGTCATTTCCTATTGCTATCTTCATATATCTTCCTCCGTTACTCTTTTTCTGCCAGGTCCTTTTCTGCCTTTGTTACCTGTAAATAAGCAACCTCAAGACTCTCGGCATCTGTAATGTATTCAGGGTGCTCAGCCAGAGCCATACAAAGAGATGATGCCCTCTGCAAACGCTGAGTAGTGCAGGCACAAAGAACGTTTTCGTTTTCGGCAAAGTATTTTTCCTTGATTTCCGTTGCGTAATCCCCCACAAGCATAATCTTCTCACTTGTCTGTAAATTTCCGAAAACTTCAGCCTCAGGGCATACCCTGTCCTCAGCAGAACGTGTGATTTTCACTCCATCAGATACAAATTCACCTGCATAAACAATCTCAGGTCTTGCCTTCATAACAGGTATTATCCTGCCACAAAATCCTGAGCAGTTGTAAGCCAGCCCCTCAAGAGTTGAAATTCCACTGCATTTTATATCAGGTGAGCCAAGACAAATCCCTTTGACTGCTGCAATTCCAATTCTCAACCCCGTATATGACCCGGGACCATTGGCAACAGCTATGCAGTCAATATCCTCAAAAGTCATATTGCTGTCAGCTAAAACCTCCTTGACCATAGGCAGAATAATCTGTGAATGAGTGAGCTTTGTGTAAAGTACCCTTTCGCAAACCAGCCTGTCGCCGTCAGTCAACGCAACAGACGCAATCCTGCCTGAAGTGTCAATCCCCAATATCCGCAAAACGTTCATCTCCATCTATCGTTATCTCTCGTGTGTTTTCGTCAAGCCTTGCAATCTCTATTCTGATTGCACTTTTCGGAAGCTCGGACTCTATATTCTCGGACCATTCTATTGCCAGAACACTTTCGCCGTCCATATAGTCATAAAAACCTGTAGTTTCAAGGTCGTCAGGCGAAGTGATACGGTACATATCAAAATGATACAAAGTCAGGCTGTTTCCCACATATTCATTCACCAGTGAAAAAGTAGGCGAGGTAACCTCATCACCCAGTCCGAGACCTGTGGAAATACCTCTCGTTATGGTAGTTTTCCCTGCACCAAGCCCACCGCTATAGGCAATTACATCTCCGCCTTTGAGCAGTGCACCGATTTTTTCACCCAACCTTATAGTTTCCTCAGGGGAATTGGTTCTGTATGAATATTTCAAGATAACACCCCTTTGTGTAATTCTTAGAACAATCCTGTAATGTTGCCCTCGTTATCGCAGTCAATTTTTTCAGCTGCAGGAACCTTCGGAAGTCCGGGCATTGTCATAATGCTTCCTGTATAAACTACCACAAATCCTGCTCCTGCCGAAAGTCTTACATCGCTTACAGTAATCTTGAAGTTTTCAGGCCTACCCAGCTTTGTCGGGTCATCCGAAAGTGAATACTGAGTTTTTGCAACGCATACAGGAATATTTCCGAAGCCAAGCCCTTCAATTTCCTTGATTGCCTTTTCAGCCTGAGCAGTATATGTTACACCGTCGGCACGGTAAATTTCTCTTGCGATAGTATCCAGCTTTTCTTTGATTGGAAGCTTTTCGTCATAAAGTGGCTTGTAGTTGCTCGGCTTGTTTTCAATAGTTCTGCAAACCTTATCAGCAAGGTCAATTCCGCCTTCGCCACCCTTTGCAAAAATTTCAGCAAGTGAAACTTCAACGCCAAGTTCACGGCAGGTTTCTTCGACTACTGCAATTTCAGCCTCTGTATCGGTATGGAATCTGTTGATTGCCACAACAACAGGAACACCGAACTTATGCATATTTTCAACGTGAGTTCTGAGGTTCACGATACCCTTTTTAAGTGCGTCAACGTTTTCTTCTGTCAGCTCTGTCTTTGGAACGCCACCGTTATATTTCAAAGCACGAATTGTAGCAACAAGGACTACGCAGCTTGGTTTAAGCCCTGCAAAACGGCACTTGATGTCAAAGAATTTTTCTGCACCAAGGTCTGAACCGAAGCCTGCTTCAGTAATACAATAGTCAGCCAGTTTAAGTCCAAGCTTTGTTGCTCTTACGGAGTTACAACCGTGAGCAATATTGGCAAAAGGTCCACCGTGCATAATTGCAGGAGTATTTTCAAGAGTCTGAACAAGGTTTGGCTTGAGTGCGTCTTTCAGCAGAGCAGTCATTGCACCGCAAGCACCCACATCCTTAGCATAAACAGGCTTGTTGTCATAGGTATAAGCAACCAGAATTCTTTCAAGGCGAGCCTTCAGGTCCTCAAGGTCTGAAGCAAGGCACAAAATTGCCATAATTTCAGAGGCAACAGTAATCTGGAAGCCGTCCTGGCGTGGAACACCATTCACCTTGCCACCCAGTCCTACGATAACCTCACGCAAAGCTCTGTCATTCATATCAAGACATCTTTTGAAAAGAATTCTTCTCTGGTCTATATTAAGTGGATTGCCCTGATGAACAGAGTTATCAATCATTGCACAAAGCAGGTTGTTGGCAGCAGTAATTGCGTGCATATCCCCTGTGAAATGCAAATTTATATCCTCCATTGGAACAACCTGAGCATAACCGCCACCTGCTGCACCACCTTTGATTCCGAAAACAGGTCCGAGAGATGGCTCACGGAGTGCAAGAACAGCATTTCTGCCTGACTTAGCCATTGACTGAGCAAGTCCAACAGAAATTGTAGTTTTACCCTCACCTGCAGGAGTAGGGTTAATTGCAGTTACGAGGATAAGCTTTCCGTCCTCTTTATCTTTAAGCTTTGTAAAAAGCTGTTCTGACAGCTTTGCTTTATAGTGTCCATAAGGCTCAAGATAGTCCTCTGACACGCTAAGGTCTGAAGCAATTTCAGTAATCTTTTTCATTTTTGCGTTCTGAGCTATTTCGATATCTGTCATCATAATAAAACAGTCCTTTCAAATAAATAGTCAATAAAACAAACTACAAGATAATTATAACACATATACTTCTTAATTTCCAGTAGTTTTTAAAGTCTTTTATGAATTTTTTCTGAAATAAAAAAGACAACCCGAAGGCTGTCTTTATAATTCAAATTTCAGCAACGATATTATTCAACTCCGTACTTTTCACGATAAGCAAGCATTGCGTCAAGATATTCCTTACCCTCAACAACGCCGTTTTTGATTGCATCAATAATATCATTGATTGTAACGATTGAATATACCTTTACACCAAATTCCTTATAAACTTCCTGCACAGCAGAATCGTCGGTATTAAGTCCCTTTTCCATTCTGTCCACTGTGATAACCATACCTGTAACGTCAACGTCAGCAGCAGATTTAAGTTTTGGAAGTGATTCTCTCATAGCCTTTCCTGATGTCATAACGTCGTCGATAATTACAACCTTTTCGCCGTCAACCAGTGTTTTTCCTACAAACATTCCACCTTCGCCGTGGTCCTTGGCCTCTTTTCTGTCAAAGCAATATGAAACGTCAATTCCGAATTTATTATAAAGTGCAACTGTTGCAGAAACAGCAAGAGGGATACCCTTATAAGCAGGTCCGAAAAGTGTTTCAACTTCAATTCCATTATCCTTGATACACTCAGCATAGAAGCCACCTAATTTTGCAAGCTGTGCTCCTGTTTTATAGTTTCCTGCGTTGATAAAATAAGGTGCAATTCTTCCGCTCTTGAGTGTAAATTCACCGAAAGTAAGCACTCCGCTATCAACCATAAATTTCACAAATTCTTCCTTATAAGTCATAAACAATCCGTCCTTTCACTTAATCTTCTGTAATTATACCACATTTCAAAACTGCTTGTCAATCAGACATTCAACTCATTATAATCTTCAAACCAGCAGTCGGCTGTCTGTTTCATTTTCTCCCATTCGGCTATGTAACCTTTATCAAGGCAGGCAACCGATGTAAAGCCACCTTCTTTTGCGGCTTTAACCCCCTCGATTATATCCTCAAAAACTGCACATTCGCAAGGCTTCAGTCCCAATCCCTCACAGGCAAATTCATAAACATCAGGAAAGCCCTTTCCTCTTTTCACCTGCTCGGTTGATGCATAGAATTCAAAGAAGTCATAAATCCCGTTATTTTTCAGAACAGGCTCATAAAGCGTTTTTGACGCAGCAGTTGCCAAGGCAATTTTCACGCCCTTTTCTTTCAGCTTCACAAGAAACTCCCTTACTCCGTCTTTGATAAAAATATTATGTGAATACTCATTTTTCACCATTTCGAGCCATTCCTGTGTTATTTCTTCTATACTTTCTGCCAAGCCAAATCTTTCTTTTGTATATACAGCTGCCTGATTCAGGTTCATTGTAGACACAGCCTTGCAATAATCCTCAGGAAGCTGAAGTCCACGCTTCGCCATAAATTTTAAATCAACATCGTGCCAGGCGTGATCGGAATTTATCAATGTACCGTCCAGATCAAAAATAATACCTTTAAACTTTGAAAAAAACATTTCTTATCCTTTCTATAAAAAATCATCTTTTTGTGTCTTAAATCCCTCACCGAAAACCTCTCCTGCATTTGTTACAAGAATAAAGGCTTTTTTATCAATTTCAAGGACAGAATTCTTCACCGCGGGATATCTTTGCTTTCGCATTGCACACAGAAGTATCTTCATATCCTTCCCCTCAAAGCCTGAAATACCTTTCAGCACCGTACAGCCTACCTCGTGGTCATTCAACAGACAGCTTAAAATCTCCTGACTTTTACTGCTGATAACGAAAATCATTCTTGCTGAATCTGCACCATAAAGCACCCTGTCAAGGACTTTTGATGACAGGAAAATTGCAAGCAGAGAATACAGTGCGTTTTCAGGGCTTTTGAACACTATACCTGATGTAAGTGCAATAATTCCGTCAACTATAAGCAGGAGTGTACTCAATTTCAGATGTGGATACTTTGCTCTCAGAAGTCGGGAGACTATATCCGTTCCACCGGTTGTTGACCCTGCTCGCAGAACCAGTCCACAGCTCACGCCCATAAGCCCTCCACCTGCCAGGGCTGCCAACATTCGGTTGTCCGTAACTGCAGGGAAAAAGGCACAGAAGTCGGCTGAAACGCCCGAAAGGATAATTGCCACAACTGTTGAAAAGAGAAACTTCCAGCCCCATTTTAATATAGCTATAATAAGCAGGGGCAGATTTATCATCATTGCAAGGCTTCCTACGCCGACAGGGACTACAGTTGCAAGCATTACTGCAACACCACTTACTCCACCCGGGGCTATATCATTGGGTGCAAAAAACAGCCCCAATGCAAGTCCATAGAGAACTGCTCCCACACAGACTGCCGTTATTCTCCAGCCAGAGGACCTTCTCAGCTTTTCATCAAACAGCAAAAAACCACTTCCCACATACTTTTGCTGTTATTTTTTGCAGTTCGGGTGAGTTTATTCAAAAACCTTATACACTAAAGGGCTTGTCCTCTATCCACAAGGACGGGTCGATATAGATGCGAAGCATTTTTGGCATCGTGTCCTACATTAAATAAATTCCCCTAACAGGCCTGCTGAAATGCCCACCAGTTCCACGCAGGGACGCTTTTTATAATACTCATCAGTTCTCTCTGCAGGCTTCGGCACGCTTGCACCCGTAAGTCCCAGCAAATCTCTGCAGACGATTGAGCCTGAGCCGTTCTCCTCTTTAAATCTTTCGGCAAACTTCTGCACGATTTCATACAATTCTTTTTTAGCCTGTCCGTCGGCTGCATCGGCTGTACCGAATTTTAATCCCAGCACCATAAACGCACCTGTACAGGCACCACATACTTCTCTCAGTCTGCCCATACCTCCACCGAACGACTGGGACAATTTCATTGCTGTATCAAAATCCATTTCCAGCTCCTCACACCACGCACCCAGCACGGCTTGTGAGCAATTATAGCCTTTTTTAAACAAACCCTTTGCTTTTTCAGCCTTTTCTATATTCATACAAATACTCCTTTTTTATATACTAAAATCAGTTTAACACATACTGCGAAAAATGTCCACACAAAATGGTTATAATTATGGCAAAAAAAATTTCAAAAAAATTTGAAAAAGGTGTTGACAAAAGTATACCGATGTGGTATACTTTAATCACAGGGAAAAAATCCCTGAAAAGACTGGAACAAGAAAATGAAATTTTTATTTAATTTTGAAAGAGGAGGACATTATTATGTCAAAGTTTGTATGTTCAATTTGCGGTTATATTCACGAAGGAGACGCTGCTCCTGAGTTCTGCCCACAGTGCAAGGCTCCTGCTGCTAAGTTCACAAAAATGGAAGAATCAGCTGAGCTTGTATGGGCTGACGAACACAAGGTAGGCATTGCACAGGGTCTTGACGAAGAAGTTATTGCAGGTCTCAAGGAAAACTTCAACGGTGAATGCTCAGAGGTTGGTATGTATCTTGCTATGGCAAGAGTTGCATACAGAGAGGGCTATCCTGAAGTTGGTCTTTACTATGAAAAGGCTGCCTGGGAAGAAGCTGAGCACGCTGCTAAGTTTGCAGAGCTTCTTGGTGAGGTTGTTACACCATCAACAAAGAAGAATCTTGAGCTGAGATACATGGCTGAAAACGGTGCTTGCGAAGGTAAGATGGTACTTGCAAGACGTGCTAAGGAGCTTGGTTACGACGCTATCCACGACACAGTTC
>DEPR01000067.1:0-1219 GCA_002358895.1 Ruminococcus sp. UBA3387
TTGTTCCGCCTGCAACTGCGTCACCAACGCAAGTTGCTGTACATTCAACGTCGTTATCCCAGCTTCCCAAAGCTTCTGAGCCTTCCCAGATTACAGTTGTTGTAGCTGAAGTGCTTCCGCCTGTTGAACCGCCGCTTGATGAGCCTGTGAATACTGAGCAAGTTTCAGCTGTTTTTGTAATACCATATGTATTGTTGAAGAGAACTTCTCCCCAGTCACTGCTCAAAGAGCTACCTGCCCAGTCCTTAGCAATGTCAAGATATTCAACACCGCCGCCGTTGCCTTTCCACGACCAGCCTAAGTAACCTACGCCCTTCTGTTCGCAGTACTGCATAATATAAGTTTCATTTACATCACCATCAGAGTGATAATGACCGAATTCACCAATCATAAGTGGAACGCCCTTGCCGAGAACGCCGTCAATGTGGCTCTTGATTGTTGATGAGCTACCACCGGCTTCACCGTACATATGAATAGAGAACATCGTATTCTTATTTGCGTCAGCATTAAATACTTCCTGACAGTATCTTACACAGTTTGCACCGTTCTGACCCCAACCAGGAGCGTCAACAACGAGCATGTTGTCAATACCGGCATTACGGAGTGATTTAATAGCTGTCTTGTAACCGCTTGCCCAGCTTGAACCGTTCCATGCACCCATCCATTCATTAGCAATATTTACGATTACATACTTTTCGTATTCTTTGAGAACATCTTTGATTTCAATCCAGTAATTTACTGCATTTGTAAGTGAAGATGTGCTGTCTTTACCTGTTGCGTCATGAACCTCCAGCACAGGGATAACCTTGTACTTCAGACAAGTATTGATAAGAGATTCAACCTTTGCGGCAGAAACCTTATCATACTGTTCACCGTCTCCGAGAACCAATCTTACAGAGTTAGCACCTCTTGATGCCATACCTCTGATAGCTGTTTCAGTGTAGCTTGCATACCATACATAAGCATGGTTTACGCCTCTCATTACGAACACTTTACCATTTGCGTCACGAACTTTTGTGCCGTCTACATAGAATCCTGTTGTTGTAGAAGACGCAGCATTTGCTTCAGTAACAGGGCTATAAACAGCTATGAAACTGAAAAGCATAGCGATAGTAAGCATAATACTAACTATCTTGTTTGCTGTGATTTTTGTTTCCATTTTAACCACTTTCCTTCCTTAAAATAATAAAATAACGTACAACGACATTAGTCAGATTTT
>DEPR01000067.1:1424-3701 GCA_002358895.1 Ruminococcus sp. UBA3387
AAAAAATGAAAAAGGGCCTGCATAAAGCAGACCCATAAATTGTGATGTTATTTTGTTTTCTTAGTAACTACAACAGCTACACCTGCAAGAGCAAGACCAACAAATGCAAGTGCTGAAGCACCTGTGTTTGTTGACACATCTTTGTTTGTTGATGTATTTGTTGAACTACCACTTGTGGAGCTTCCTGTTGAACCGCTGTTTGATGTTCCACCCGTAGAAACAGAACCTGCTGTGGAATCATTCTGTGTATCATCGGAACCAGAATCTGTTGATGAATCGCTGTCTGAAACAGATGAATCGTCAGGGACCGAAGAATCCTCTGTATCAGCTACGCTTGAGTCAGCTGTTGATTCATCTATTACAGAGCTTTCTTCTTCGGATGACTCAGGTGCATCAGGAATAGAAACCTCCGGTGTGGAACCGTCAGTAAAAATCGAGCATACTTCAGAAGTTGCCTTAATGCCGTTTTCACCGTTGAACAAATTTTCACCCCAGTCAGATGAAAGAACAGAACCGTCCCATTCTACTGCAATGTCAAGATATTCAACTCCACCACCGTTGCCCTTCCAAGACCAACCGATGTAGCCAACGTTTTTCTCAGTGCAGTATTCCATAATATATTCTTCATCAACGTCACCGTCTGAATGGTAATAGCCGAATTCACCGATAATTACAGGAACACCATCATCAAGAACGCCGTCTATGTTGCTCTTAATTGTGCTCTGCTTGCCACCGGCAGAACCGTACATATGAATTGAGAAAATTGTGTTCTTTTCAACGTCTGCGTCAAAAACTTCCTTGCAGTAATCGCCGCAAGCTCCACCATCCTGTCCCCAGCCGGGTGCGTCAACAACGATCATATTCATAATTCCGGCGTCACGAATGTTCTGGATTGCAGTCTGATAAGCAATGGACCAGCCTGAGCCGTTACCCCATTGACCCATCCATTCGTTGGCTATGTTCACAATTACATATTTCTCATATTTCTGCAGAACATCTTTAAGACTAATCCAGTAGTTAACTGTTTTGTTCAGCTTGCTGGTGCTGTTGTTACCTGTAATGTCATGAACTTCAAAAATAGGAACCACTTTATAGTTCATACACATCAGAGTAAGCATTTCAATCTCTTCAGCTGTTGTTTTAGTATATTTCTGACCATCAGAAACAACAATTCTTACAGTGTTACATCCCAGCTCTGCCGAAGCCTTGATAGCTGTTTCAATTTCTTTCTTATACCAGGCATAAGCGTGATTAACGCCTCTCATAATAAATTCGTTGCCATTAGCATCACGGATTGTAGTGCCGTCTACATAAAAGCCTGTTGTGTTGGCAGCCGTTGTGTCCTGAGCAGAAACTGCAACGAACAAGCCGAAAATCATCAGAACAGATAACAGAACACAAACAATTCTGTTGCGACTAATTTTCATCTCCACTTTACAATAACTTCCTTTCCAATAGGCATAATATGCCCTATCATAATACCTTAACTATACCAAAACTTTTATACCTTGTCAATAGAAATTATGAATATTTGTTGAATTTGTACAATTCCTGTTTTCCCGTTCTGTAAAATTTAACAAATGTAAATTATTTAACAAAATACCTGCCTGAAAAGGCAGGTATAAATTAATACTTCATTCGCATTATGTGTCTTATATCTTTGCCAAGAAATTTGATTGGATGAAAGCAACCCGTAAGCCTTGATACAATTCTTTCGTTATAATCCTCATTAAGCTCATCAGTCGTAAGATTTGTGGAAATGATAGTTGGCTTTCCCAGATTAATTCTGCTGTTTATTATGTCATATATGGCAGACTCCGTAAAGCTTGTCCTGAATTCAGAGCCCAAGTCATCAAGTATTACAAGGTCCGCATCTATAAGCGTGTCAATAGTGTTACCCTGCTCCCTGCCGAAATGCTCATTTTCAATACGACGGAGAAAATCAATAATTGAACCGAACACAACCTTAACGCCCTTTTCAAGCAAAGCCTTTGCAATGCAGGAGGACAGAAATGTCTTTCCAAGCCCCGTTTCACCACAGAAAAACAAGGATGGGCTGTTCTCAGAAAAATCCTTTACATAGTTCTGACAGTATTCCAGACTCTGAGCCATCTTCTCGTATGGCGAAATACCGTTTTCAGGTGTTCTGTCATAATAATCAAGTCTGAAGTCCATAAAATCGTGAAGCTCAATCAGACAATTCTCGTTCAGCTTTTCAGTGGCAAGCTTTTTCAGCAGTTCCTCAAAGCAGGAGCAACGTCTGCCCTCAATATATCC
>DEPR01000067.1:3840-7135 GCA_002358895.1 Ruminococcus sp. UBA3387
ACGCCATATTTTCATCCTTGTTCATAACAAGGTTCATCAGCTCAAAGCCTGTATTATGCAGCTTTCTTTCCAAATCTTCAACTTCAGGAGCAATAACAGCAATTTCAGCATAGCGTTTCATCTGTTCTGCCTCAGCCTGATTTCGCCTGTAATTTAAAACCTGCTCAGCCTGTTCAAATATTTCACGGTCATAATTCATTATGATTTCCCACCTCCCATAGTCTTGTTGGGATTAAAGTTAAGAGCATATCTTTCCCATTCATCTAAATCATATGATGTCTTTTTGTTCTTTTCAGGCTTCTTTTTCCTGCCTGCTGAGTGCTTCTTATCCTCCTCGTCAACCTGCTCAGGAGTAAGAATGGCCTTACCCGACCAGCTTTCAAGGATTTTGTTTATATAAGCAAAACTCAGCTTGTTTGTAGAGTCCATACACTTTTCATAAGCAATCTCCAGCATTTCAAGTGAAAAGCCCATATTACGCCAGTTCTGTATGTATTCCTTCTGCTTCTTTGTCGGCTTGTTATCCAGTCCGAAAGTACGCATAGCCTGTCTCTCAAAGCTCATCACTTCATTCTGACGGATAATTTCAGCCTCAACCTCAGCATATGAGCAAATCCCCAGTTCAAACCAGTTTTTTGCCACCGTTTCGATATACGCCATCTTCCCCTTACCGATACTCATACAGTACTCAGCAATCATAAGAATTGACGCAGCCGAGTAGTTATAATACTCATAAAGATTTAAAATCGCAGCCATTTCCGTACCGTTGATAGTACGCTTGAAAACAGTCTGAATATCATCATATAATGCCTTCAGCTCCTCAGAGCCGTCAATTTTCTCTGCAATTTCCCTTGTGCTGTATTTTACCCTTGTCTTTGCGTCAATAGAGTTCCTTGCAGGATTTATAGCCTCAACATTCTGCACAGGCGTTACCTTTGGGGTAACTGCAGACTTGTTCTGTTCAACTACCCTGCCATCAACAGTTTCAGCAGAAATAACCCCAAGTCCTGCCCAGTGAATAATAGCATCCTCAGCCTTTTCAGCAGAAACACCTGCCATAGCACCAAGCTGTTCAGTGGACACAACCTGACTGTTACTGCAAAGCAGACATAAAAGCACCTTAACAAAGTCCCCGTCACTTATTAAAATATAATCATCAACCACACTGCAAGGTACCGAAAAGAATCTACCCCACTGTCTGCAATCTATCTTATAGTCCATTAATACTTCCCTCTTTTTTCGATGTATAGACATTATAACACAATATCCCCACTAATTCAATACATAAATTGCACAAAAAAAGGAGCATATAAAATGCTCCTTGAAAATCATTTCCGTTATGCCTCAGGCAAAAGAATTGCTGCAGCAATGTATGCAATAATGCCAACGCCGCCTGCAAACAGAGAGATTATACATAAAAGTCTTATTACATTTACATCAAGGTTAAGATATTCCGATAACCCCGTGCAAACCCCCGCAATGATTTTGCCCTCATTAATTCTGTAAAGTGTCTTTTTCATCATTATGCCTCCTATTTAAAGTTTACAGTAACATCGCCGACGCCACAATCCAGGTCAAGATATTTTGACCTTGGCTCATAATCATCAGCCACAGTGTTTGTACCTTCATTTATATCTATGTCACCAACGCCCTTGTCAGTATTAATAATAAACTCATCTTTATATCCGTCAATGTTCAGAACAACATCGCCAACACCTGTGTCAACATTTGTATCTCCCCAAAGCTGACCTGCGAATGTCATATCACCAACGCCTACGTCAATATCGCTTACATTCAGGATACAGTCAGTCATCTCAGTTTCGCCTACACCTAAATCAAAATCGGTTTCACCGTAAACGGTTATGTTATCAAGATAGTATTCACCTACACCGCCATCAAAATCCAGCTCTCTTAAAGTAAGGTCGGAAATTCTGTTCACACCAACTCCTGCATCAAACTCCAATGACCTGTATTCTTTTTCAGGAAGATAAAGAGTAATCTCTCCCACCATTTCTTTTATAAATGTTCCCACATTGATAAATCCAAGTATACGCTTTTCGTGGTACTGAATTTTCAAAGTATTTCCGATAACTTTTTCAGTATATCTTCCCTTCGGCACATTAACCCCTTCAAGAGATATATAGTCATTATCGGTTCTTACAATATTGAACTTGCAGACTCCGCTTTCTATCTCAAGATTTTGAATATCATCTTTATATATAACAGTAAAATCTTCTTTTTCTAACTTCGTCTTGGGGTCAACATAATTCAGCCCCAGAACACCTGCAACCAGACAGATTGTGCCGACAATAATAAATATAAGCCATATCCACCATACGCTTCTTTTTTTCTTCTCCATTATGCACCCCTCCTTTTTTCAATCAGACCGTGGCACCATTTTATAATTACATTGAACAAATCCCTCAGCAGTCTGAAAAACCACTTGCAGACAGGCACTGCAATAAGTCCGAAAATGCCACAAAGCACAAGCCCTACTCCAAGGACGAACAGCCCTGCAAACGGTTCAACAAACAACGCCACAATTCCACTTACAACGCAAGCCACACCTGCCACAATCAGTGCGAATACAATAGCTGCAGCAGCTACCAGAAGCCCGAACAATGTGGAAACTACAGCCACCAGCACAGGCAGCCAGATTGGGAATGTGAGAACAAGAATCAACAGCTTTATCGCAATATTATTGGATTTTGTCTTTGTTCCCTGAGTTGATACGTTATTCTGTACAAAATATTCAGCCTCACCGTCAGGAGCAACATTGTTGTCAATAAGAATCTGTCTTGCTATATCATCTATATTCCCCAGCTTCTCAGCAGTTTCCTTTTCGTTTTCAACTCCTGCATCGAGAAAAACTTCATCATAGTAGCTAAGCACATTATTTATTTCCTCCTGAGGAAGCCCTTTCAGCTTTCGGCTCAGCTCATTTAAAAACTCAATTCTTGTCATCATTATCCCCCACATTCATCAAAATACTGTCCACCTTGTCCTTGTGGTCCTGCCAATCACGTTTATAGCAGTCAAGAGCTAACCGTCCACTGTCGGTTATGTTGTAATATCTTCGGTTGCGACCCATATACTCACGGTCATAGGTCTGCAGGTACCCACTTTTCTGTAATCGCCTTAAAACGGGATAAAGAGTGGACTCTGACACGTCAACAGCCTTTCGGATGTTCTGAGTTATTTCATACCCATAAGTATCCTGCAGGCTCACCGTTGCAAGCACCATTGAATCAAGCAACCCTGCACTAATCGGAAATCCCATAGATATACTCCTTTC
>DEPR01000089.1:0-3621 GCA_002358895.1 Ruminococcus sp. UBA3387
GTTGCATTTGCAACAGCCTTTTTGTATATTACTTCTCCTCAAAAATTGAGCAAATCTTTGAAGTCTTTCTGATACCGTTTTCGCCGTTTATGAGCTTTTCGCCCCAGTCCTCAGAAAGAACCGAGCCGTCCCATTCAATGGCAATGTCAAGATATTCAACGCCACCACTGTTGCCCTTCCAGCTCCAGCCTAAGTAGCCGATACCTTGCTCTGTGCAATATTCCATAATGTAATCTTCGTCAACATCACCGTCAGAGTGGTCGTGGCCAAACTCACCTACGCAAACGCAAAGACCCTGTTTCCGTATGTTTTCAAGTGCGTATCTGATTTTTCTCTGGTTGCCACCTGCACTGCCGTAGAAGTGTACCGCAAACATAACGTTCTTCAATGGGTCGGATTCAAAAATTTCCTTGCCACAGTCAGCTACAGATTGAGGATATTGTCCCCAACCGGCACTGTCAATGAGAATGCAGTTCTTAATGCCTGCCTCACGAAGCTTCGGCACAGCCTCTACATAAGCGTCACGCCAGGGCTCACTTTCCCACTGCCCGTACCATTCGTTGGCAATGTTCAGGATAACATATTTTTCTTCACCGATAAGTGCGTCCTTGATTTCAATCCAGTAATCAACAGTTCTCTCAAGCAATGCACTGCTGATTGCACCTGTAGGGTCGTGAACCTCAAGTACAGCTACCATTTTCAAATCCTTGCAAATCTGAATAAGCTGTTTTACCGAGTCTATGTCGTCCTTTTCCCACTTCTGACCGTCGGAAAGTACAATTCTTACAGCGTTGGCACCTGTCTCAGCAATAGCCTTGAGTGCAACTTCAGAATCCTCTTTGTACCAGGTGTGAGCGTGATTGACACCACGCATAATAAGCTCATTTCCGTTGTAGTCAAGAAGCTTGTTTTCCTTAACGTGGAAACCATATACCTCTATAGGCTCAGCACTGCTTTCATCTTTGCCTGCACCTGTACAGCCTACAAGGGAAATAATCATTATAATAGTTAATAAAAATGATAAATACCTTTTCATAACAAATATCCTTTCAAATATACAAAAAAGCTGTATCACAAAAGTCATACAGCTTTAAAGTAAAATTAGATTTCACTCATTGATGAATGTGTTTTAACGTATTCAACAACATCATCAACAGTTGTGAATGCCATACTTACGCAAGTGTCTGCACAACCGTAGTAAATTGCAATTCTACCTGTATCAGCGTCAACAAGTGTAGCGCATGGGAAAGTAACGTTCTGAACGTCGCCGATGCACTCGTATGATTCACGAGGGTTGATGAGGTATTCGCCACATCTGTACTTAACCTTCCAAGGCTGATCAGCGTCAAGAATACAAGCTGAGAAGCTGTAAACGAAACCGTTACAGGATTCAAGAACACCGTGATAGAATACGAGCCAGCCTTCAGATGTTTCGATTGGAATTGGGCCTGCACCGATTTTCTTTGATTCCCAAGGCTTGTAAGGTCCCATAACGTGACGATGTTCACCCCAGTACTTCATATCAGGAGACTGTGAAAGATACATATCACCGAATGGAGTATGACCTGAGTCTGAAGGTCTTGAGAACATTACATATTTGCCGTTAATCTTTCTTGGGAACATAACGCCGTTTCTGTTGAATGGGAGATAAGCGTTTTCACACTGATAGAATGTCTTGAAGTCGAATGTGTAACCAACACCGATAGTTGGCTTCCAGTCGTAAGCGTTGCACCATGTGATCCAGTATCTGTCTTCGATGAAGCAGCATCTTGGGTCATAACCATAGTTCCAAGTGTTAACTTCTTCAGTTGAGCTGTCAGCCTGAACGAACTGAATTCTGTCAGGGTTGATGTTCCAGTGGATACCGTCATCTGAGAAGCCAGCGTGGAGAGACATATTTCTTTCCTTGTCGTCTACACGGAAAACACCGGCAAACTTGCCTTCAAAAGTAACAATAGCACTGTTGAGGATTGAGTTTGAAGTTGGGAGAAGGTCTCTTGGGATAACTGGGTTAGCGTCGTATCTCCAGATTACTTCTTTGCAATCAGCAGGCTTATCCTGCCATGGCATGTTTGGAATAGACTGACCGTTAAGTACTTTTACGTTCATTTGAATTCCGCCTTTCATATAAATATTAAAGTTTTCAAAGAAATTACTCAAGAGCATAAAAGCTACTTTAAGGAAACTTTCTTCACTACTATTAAAACATAATTTTAACTCTTTTTCAAGCCCTTTTTAAAAATTAAAAGCAGTTTTTTCATAAGTTCACATATTTTTTACAATTAAAAATACTGATATTGGGCAAAATATGTATTTGCCTTTCTTGACTATGTAAAAGAATTAAAGTACAATTATAATAGATAATGAATTTTCGGGAGGAAATATTGATGACAGCCTATGAAAAATTGCTTAAATGTTATGAGTGCGTAAAAAATAAAGTTGACTTCAAGCCTGAAATAGCTCTGGTGCTTGGCTCAGGACTGGGAGACTATGCAGATACAGCAGTTGAAGTCCATTCAACTATTGATTATGCCGATATTGAAGGCTTTCCAAAGTCTACAGTCGAAGGGCATAAAGGCAGATTTGTGTTTGGCTATGTGAAAGGCGTGCCTGTTGTGGTAATGCAGGGCAGAGTCCATTATTATGAGGGCTATCCAATGACCGACGTGGTGTTGCCTGCAAGACTTATGGCAATGATGGGTGCAAAGGTGCTTTTCCTGACAAATGCTTCAGGTGGAGTAAATGCAGACTTCACAGCAGGGGATTTTATGCTGATAACCGACCATATCGCAAGCTTTGTGCCAAATCCACTTATAGGACCTAATATGGATAAAATAGGCACAAGATTTCCCGATATGAGCAACATTTATAATAAAGACCTGTGTAAGATTATAAGAGCGTCAGCTGACGAGTTGGATATCAAGCTGCAGCAGGGTGTTTATCTCCAGCTTACAGGCCCATCATTTGAGTCGCCTGCAGAGATAAGAATGTGCAGAACTCTTGGTGCAGACGCAGTAGGTATGTCAACGGCAGTGGAGGCTATTGCTGCTAACCACGCAGGAGTGAAAATCTGTGGAATTTCCTGTGTATCAAACCTTGCCTGTGGAATGACGGATAATCCTCTTACCCACGCCGAGGTACAGGAAATGGCAGATAAATCAGCACCGAAGTTCAAGGCTCTTATTACAAAAAGTATAGAAAATATTGCAGGGTATCTGAACGAATCGGAGGATTAAATATAAAATATGGGGGTTGAATAATCAACCCCCTTTTTTATACCCCTTGACAATCAAATAAAATTACTTTATAATTATTTAGATAACTAACTAATTATAATTTTGGGGTGAGAAAAGTGAAACCGGATGAACATGTGCAAAGACATTATCAGAAAATGCTGGAGGGTGATGAGCTGACGCCATCAATGTATGTCAATGACGTGGCAAAGCTGTTTAATACAACCGTTGCAAGAGCAACTGAAAGAATGGGGATTTCCCACGGCTACAGACAGATTTTGTTCCACCTTGCCCATAATGACGGTGTAACACAGCTCCAGCTGGTTAAGCTGACCCACCTGACAGCACCTACCGTATCCGTTGCATTGGTTAAGATGGAAAAGGAAGG
>DEPR01000089.1:3651-7305 GCA_002358895.1 Ruminococcus sp. UBA3387
GTGAGAGTGTATCTTACTGAAAAAGGCAGGGAGAAGGACGATTTTGTAAGAAATAAATGTTATGAAACAGAAGAAAAAATGCTTAGTGGCGTTACAGAACAAGAGAAAAAAGAATTGTGTAGAGTTATGAAAAAGATTGTTATTAATCTGATGGAGAATTGTTAGAGAAAGGAGAAATTTTCAAGTATGATAAAGAAACTGTTACGCAGTGTGCGGGAATATAAGAAAGATTCAATCCTTGCACCTGTGTTTGTGTCAATGGAAGTTATAATGGAAGTTATAATTCCATTATTGATGGCAAAGCTGATTGATAATGGTATCAATAAGGGTGATATGGGGTATGTAACAAAAATAGGACTGTTACTTCTTGGATGCTGTGTATTTTCACTTGCATTCGGTGTGTTGTCTGGTAAACACGCAGCCTATGCATCAACAGGCTTTGCAAAAAACCTGAGAAAGGATATGTATTACAGAGTTCAGGACTATGGCTTTTCAAATATAGATAAGTTTTCAACAGCAAGTATTATTACCCGTCTTACAACCGACGTAACAAATGTCCAGAATGCTTATCAGATGTGTATACGAATTGCCGTAAGAAGCCCGATGATGTTGATTTCATCTCTGTTTATGGCAATCAGCGTAAATCCGAAATTGTCATTGGTTTTCCTGTGTGCAGTTCCTATTCTGGGCGGTGGACTTTATATCATTATGACCCACGCACACCCTATATTTGAAAGAGTTTTCAAAACGTATGATAAGCTCAATAACGTTGTGCAGGAAAATCTCCACGGTATGAGAGTAGTCAAGTCTTTTGTGAGAGAGGACCACGAAATCAATAAGTTCAAAACCGTTTCAGGGGATATATATAACGACTTTTCAAAGGCTGAGAAAATAATTGCCTTCAACAGCCCGCTTATGCAGTTCTGTATGTACGGCTGTATGCTGTTGCTTTCCTGGATTGGTGCAAATCTTATTGTAAGCAAGAGTATGACAACAGGTGAGCTTATGAGCCTTATTTCATACGCAACCCAGATTCTGATGAGCCTTATGATGCTATCTATGATTCTGGTTATGATTACAATTTCACGAGCTTCCTGCGAAAGAATTGTAGAGGTGCTTGATGAAAAAAGCGACCTTACAAATTGCGAAAATCCTGTCTATGAAGTTAAAGACGGAAGCATCAGCTTTAAAAATGTATGTTTTGACTATTCAAGAAAAGCCGACAGACATTGCCTTAACAATGTGAATGTTACTATACCGTCAGGTGCAACAGTTGGAATAATCGGTGGTACTGGTAGTTCAAAAACAAGCCTTGTACAGCTTATTCCAAGACTTTATGATGTAACCGAGGGTTCAGTCGAAGTAGGTGGACTTGATGTAAGAGAGTATGATATTGAGTCTTTGCGTAATGAAGTTGCAATGGTACTTCAGAAGAACGTACTGTTTTCAGGCACAATAAAAGATAACCTCCGTTGGGGTAATGAAAATGCAACCGATGAGGATATGATAAGAGCCTGTAAGCTTGCACAGGCTGACCCGTTTATACAGACTTTCCCTGATAAATATGATACATATATCGAACAAGGCGGTGCAAATGTTTCAGGTGGTCAGAAACAGCGTCTGTGTATTGCAAGAGCATTGCTGAAGAAGCCGAAAATTCTTATTCTCGACGACTCTACAAGTGCCGTGGATACAGCAACCGATGCAATGATAAGACGTGCGTTCCGAGAAGAAATCCCCGATACAACAAAGCTTATCGTTGCACAGCGTATTTCATCTGTACAAGATGCAGATATGATAATCGTGCTTGATGACGGAGAAATAAACGGTGTCGGAACACACGATGAACTTATTAAGAGTAACGATATTTACCGTGAAGTGTATGAATCCCAGACAAAGGGAGGTGCTGACGATGAGTAGAGGACCAATGGGAAAAGGTCAGTATCACGGACCTGTCCGTAAGCCTGACGGTAAGACATTGAAACGTGTGCTGAGCTATATATGGAAATATAAGCTCCGTGTGCTGACAGTAGTTTTGTGTATCGTTGTCAGTGCAATAGTTGAGGTAGCGTCATCATTGTTTTTGCAGACTCTGATTGACGACTATATCCTGCCTCTTACTGAAATGGCAAACCCTGTTTTCACAGGGCTTTTAAAAGCAGTGCTTGTTATGGGAGTGCTTTATATAATAGGTATAATTGCAACATTCGCCTTTAATTTTATTATGGTTGGCGTAGCACAGGGAGTGCTTAAGGATATCCGTGATGAAATGTTTGTGCGTATGCAGAAGTTGCCTGTAAAGTATTTTGACACCCATACTCACGGCGATGTAATGAGCTGTTATACCAACGATACAGATACATTGCGACAGATGATTACACAAAGTATTCCACAGATTTTTTCAACAATCATCACCATTGTTACCGTGTTTGTTGCAATGGTAACAACAAGTGTGTATATGACAATCTTTGTCCTTGTAACTGTTTTCCTTATGATGTTGCTTGCAAAGCAGATAACATCAAGAAGCGGTAAGTATTTTGTAAAGCAACAGCAGTCTTTGGGTAAGGTAAACGGCTATATCGAAGAAATGATAAACGGACAAAAGGTGGTTAAGGTCTTTTGTTATGAGGATAAGGCTAAGGAAGGCTTTGATGAGCTTAATGAGGAGCTTTGTGGGAATGCGTCTGAGGCTAATAAGCTTGTGAATATTCTTATGCCGATTATGGGAAATCTTGGCCACGTCCAGTATGTGCTTATCGCAATGTTCGGTGGAGCGTTGGCTATCAATAATATAGGTGGCCTGTCCCTTGGTATTATCGCATCGTTCCTGCAGCTGAGCCGAGGCTTTACAAGACCTATCACTCAGATTTCCCAGCAGATTAATGCCTTTGTTATGGCACTTGCTGGTGCTAAGAGAATATTTGAAATGATGGACGAAAAGCCTGAAACCGATGAGGGATATGTAACCCTTGTAAATGCTAAATATGACGGCGATGAGCTGACAGAAGCCGAGGGCAGAACCGGAATGTGGGCGTGGAAGCATCCGCACAAGGACGGCTCCGTTACCTATACCAAACTGACAGGTGATATCGTCTTTGATGATGTTGATTTCGGATATAATGAAGAAAAAATCGTGTTGCATAATGTTTCTCTTTATGCAGAGCCGGGACAGAAAATTGCCTTTGTCGGTGCAACAGGAGCAGGTAAAACCACAATTACAAATCTTATTAACAGGTTTTATGATATTGCAGACGGAAAAATCAGATATGACGGAATTAATATCAATAAAATCAAAAAAGCTGATTTAAGACGCTCGTTAGGTATCGTTTTACAGGACGTAAATCTGTTTACAGGTACAGTTATGGAAAATATCAGATACGGTAACCTGGATGCTACCGATGAGGAGTGTATCGCAGCAGCAAAGCTGGTTAATGCACATAGCTTCATCTCAAGACTGCCACAGGGATATAATACAATGCTGACAGGTGATGGCTCAGGTCTGTCCCAGGGTCAGAGACAGCTTATTTCTATTGCAAGAGCAGCAGTTGCAGACCCACCGGTAATGATACTTGACGAAGCTACTTCAAGTATTGACACAAGAACCGAAGCAATCGTTCAGAGTGGTATGGACGCACTTATGTATGGCAGAACAGT
>DEPR01000089.1:7423-10149 GCA_002358895.1 Ruminococcus sp. UBA3387
TGATTTCCGAAAAGGGAAAATACTATCAGCTCTATACCGGTGCATTTGAATTAAGTTAATATGTGTACTTTTACTACAGTCTCCGAAAACACGGAGGCTGTTTTTATGTATGTTGTATGCTGAAAATGTTTACATAATATGTTTAGTGTATAGATTATAAATTTTAACTAATATTTGTTTACTTTTTACAAAAATATATCACAAAATGTGTGAAAACGGACGAAAATCTCAACTTAAACGATTACGAAAAAGTGCAAGCCTTGACAGCGAATTTGTAAAGATGTTATACTGATTTTAATGGCGTTTTGGAAGGCCATTGCAGAAATCGTTTTCGTAATTTTCGCCGTTATCGAAAACGCTTTAATACCAATATATTGGGAAGAGGGTTAAAATTTATGAAGTTTTTAGCGAGAAAGGTGGTATCTTTTGCACTTGCCGGAGCAATGCTTCTCGGAATGGCACCGAGTGTGCTGAAAAGAAGCGAAAATTTTGATATAAGTGCAAATGCGGTATCAGCTGTTCCTGAAGGGTTCGTTTATACTAAGGGAACACAGTTCATGATGGACCGTAATACCTACTATTATGGAGGAACAAACTGCTACTATTTGATTTATAAATCAAAAACAGCAGTAGACAATGTTCTTGATGACTGTGAGGATATGGGACTTAACGTCATCAGAACCTGGGGACACCTTGACGTGGGACGTAAGACTAATGAAATCGGTACGGACGGTGCACCGATATTTGAAGGCAACAACGATAATAACGGTGGCGTTGCTTCAAAGGACGGAGTATATTTCCAGTACTGGGATGACAAGCTGAAGAAGCCGGTAGTAAACGAGGGAGCTGACGGTCTCAGAAAGCTTGACTATGTAATTGCAGAAGCTGAAAAGAGAGGCATCAAGCTGATAATAACATTCACAAACTATTGGGAAGCGTTTGGAGGAATGGGTCAGTATGTTAAGTATTATCAGATGTTGAATGGCGGATCACCTGATAATAATAAGCTTGACGAAACAGCAGTTTGTGAATTCTATACAAATGAAACAATCAAGCAGTGGTATAAGGATTACATAAATACACTCTTGAATCATACAAACTACTATACAGGCGAAAAGCTGATGGATTCAGAAGCAGTGTTCTCTTGGGAACTTGCAAATGAACCAAGATGTACTATCGACGGCGACGCTAATAATTTCTGTAAGGACGATATACTTTATAACTGGGTAACAGAAATGTCTGCATATGTAAAATCTATTGACCCATATCATATGGTATCAATCGGTGATGAAGGTTTCTATAATCTTGGTTATCAGGAAGCAAACGCACAGAAGCTTCCGTCAGCAGCATATTCAGGTTATTACGGCGTTGACTTTGAAAAGCTGATGACAATTGATACAATCGACTTTGGTACACCACATATGTACATCGACCAGTGGGGCTTCACAGACGGCGATGACGTGGAGTGGATCAAGCGTCACGCTGAAACAACCATAAAGAATAATAAGCCAATCATCTTTGAGGAATTCGGTGTAAAGGATAAGTCTGCAAGAGATGATAAGTATGAAACATGGCTTTCAATCTTGACAGGCGACTATTATGAGGGCATCGAGTATCAGGGCTTTAACTACTGGATGATTGCTTCATGGATAGACGACAGCCAGCAGGCTTCATATGGCGACGGTAGATATTACTATATGGACTATGACCAGTATACCGTGTACGGTCCGGAGGAAGTTGACGCTAAGGAAGGCAGTCCGAGAGCAAGAAAGCTCCTTGTTGAAGCTGCCGCAAAAATGAATGAAAAGAACATCAACAATACAGTTGAAGTAAATACAACAACCGTTGACAGAAGTGGTAAGGAGAATATCGTTGCTGACCTCTATGTAATGGTTGGACAGTTTGAATCTGTAACTTTGGACGGTGTAGAACTGACAAAGGGAACAGATTATACTGTAAACGGAAATATCATTACGGTTAACGAAAAATGTTTCGATAATGTTGAACTGGGTAAACATACGGTAAAGTTTATGTTTACAGAGGGTAATTGCCCTGCTGTTGAGGTTTCGGTAATTGACAGCACAGTAATTGACGCAACACTTTCAACATATGAAATGGATATTGATAAGAGTCCATATGTAGTAGCTGATACATCAGTAGAAGTAACACTTAACGATAATGAGTTCAGAGGAATCAAGTACGGAAAAACAGCACTTGTTGAAGGTACAGACTATACCTGGGCTGACAATAAGGTAACATTCCTTGCTGATTATCTGAAAGCACTTCCTGACGGTGAAGTAACATTGGTGTTTGACTTCTATGAAGGAAATGACCGTCAGTTGAAGCTTAATGTAAGCGACTCATCTACAAGATTGTGGACAGGTAGCTTCAATATCGGTAACTGGGCAAATACACTTGAGGTTAATAAGAATCTCAGCGAATGGATTTCAGGTAACCTTAAAGTAACACTTGAAAATACAGGCGACTGCCAGCTTCAGCTTAATTATATTGATGCTGACGGTAACGCAAAGAAGATTGTTGACTATACAAACGCATTTTCAGCAGATGAATATACATTCAAGCTTTCAGATGCTGAGTTTGAATTGCTGAGAACAGCACAGGGCTTCACAATCAAGGGTAAGGGTGCTATCATCAAAGCTGTTGACGTGGTTGACGGCAGAAGAGAAGGCGACAGAGAGCCTATTGACCCAATCGAGCCTGATGAC
>DEPR01000089.1:10247-10375 GCA_002358895.1 Ruminococcus sp. UBA3387
TCATCAACAACTGACGAAGAGCCTGAAGGCGAACATCTCATATTCAATGAAACAATAAAGACAGACAGCTGGACAACAACAACTCTTGCATCAATCGACTTTACAGGTTATAAGTATGCAAGAATTGA
>DEPR01000030.1:0-2042 GCA_002358895.1 Ruminococcus sp. UBA3387
GGCTCTTCAGGAGCTGAATAAGTTATCATTGTTGCAGTAGTGTACTGACCCTTGAGGCATATATCTCTTGTTGTTCTGAGAAGAGATGCCTGTTCTTCAGTCAGTATTATTTCAACCTTACCGTCTGAGCCGACATCAAATGCATTAGTACCGTCTGTATTGTCGATTGTTACCCAATCCCAATTGTCGCCCTGTTTTGTGGCAACCTGAACCATTGCACCGTTGTTTGCTTCAGCATATACAGTCAGCTTGCCACCTGCCTCAGCCTGTGGAATGTTTATGTATCCAAGAGATACGTCATTTGCAAACCAGTTCGGAAGTGAAGCTGTACCCTGCCAGATTACCTGTTCATCACCGTAAGAACCACTACCAGGAGTTGATGAATCATCAGGAGCTGAGCTGTCATCAGGAACAGATGAGCTGTCGTCAGGTGATGATGAGCTGTCGTCAGGTGATGATGAGCTGTCGCTACCCATAGCAGAGTAAGTTGATAAATCAGGCAACTCATCTAAAGTAATAACCGTTTCGTGATTGTATACGTTTTTAAGATTTGTCTTGTCGTTGCCTGTAATGTGGCTTGTGTGCCAGATCATAAACCAGGACCAGAGACAGCCGTCGTTCTTGAAGCTTTCAACTGACGGAACATTTCCGCATTCGTGGAAAGCAAGAGGCTTGTCATCACTTGTAACATTCTGCAGTCTGTTCCAGGCAGACTTGTTTGTAGAGTTGTCATATGTGTCCGAACCGATAATGTCTACATATTCATCACCCGGATACCAGTTGCTCTTGACAGAACCTGAGTAACCAAGTACCCAGATAAGGTTTGTCAGTCCAAATTCGTTAGTGAAACGGTCGTACATCATTCTCCAGAGCTTCTTGAAGTTTTCAGCACCGCCCTTGCCCCACCAGAACCATTGACCGTCAAATTCGTGGAAAGGTCTCCAGAGTACAGGAATACCTGCGTCACGAAGCTGCTGTAAAGCTCTTGCAGCCTTGTCCCAGTTGGCAATCATAGCGTTGTATTCAGATGTGCCTTCAGTAAGAATTTTGCTGAAATCAGGATTGTCATTAAGCGACTCCTGATATCCGTAGCCGTTTACACCTGTGTGCCAGCAGATAGTAACAATACCACCTCTGTTATGCCAGTCCTTTGAACGTGAAACACAACCGTTGAAATCACCGTTCATAAAGTCAAGGCCACGCATAGCAGGATATTTGCCTGTTGTGTTTTTGATGTAGTCAACTTCATAGTCAACCGAACCCATCCAGGTGGATTCCTGCTGACAGGAAATCATATACTCACCAAAGTTTTCGCAGATGTAATCATAAGTTCTGCGTGTCATTTCATCAGCGTTTTCGTTTGCCAGCTGATATTTGCCTGTGTACTGACTTGCAGTAACAGAAACATCAGACTCAACAGCCGTAGCACTGAGTACCGATGTTGTCGCAGTTGCCAGCACCACAAGTGATGCCAATAAAGCAACCAGTTTGTTTAACCTTCTCATTTTCCTTAACCTCTTTCTTCTATAATATACAATAAAAGGCTTGTTCTTAAGAGAGCAAGCCTTAAATTCCGTTTTAGTTATCGTCGTGAACAGTTTCAACCTTTGCAATAGCCCACTTTTTAACACGGATTTTGCTTCTGTCTCCACCTGTTTCAATAACAACTGTGTCGTCCTTGATTGAGAAAACAATACCAACGATACCACCGTTTGTGATTACTTCATCACCAATCTGAAGCGAATCTCTCATCTGAGCATCCTTTTTCTCCTGCTTTTTCTGTGGACGAATGATAAAGAAATAGAAAAATACAATGATAAGCACCAGTGGAAGTAAAGTAGTAAGAGTTCCTACAAGACCTCCCGGGTTTCCTGTATTATTCCCTGTAAATAAAGTCAAAGCATTAAACATAATAATCCTCCAAATATAAAATTACACTATTATTGTAACATAAGTATTACCAAACTTCAAGAGGTTTAACAAATATTTTTTGTATATTATTCACCCTTGATGTATTTATCAATAGCAACAGCAGCTTTTTT
>DEPR01000030.1:2064-3534 GCA_002358895.1 Ruminococcus sp. UBA3387
CCTGCACCCATAGCAAGAATAACGGTTGCGGCACCTGTAACAGCGTCGCCACCTGCATAAACGCCCTCTTTTGTTGTTGCCATACTGTCTTCATCTACAATCAGACAGCCTCTGTTGTTGGCTTCAAGCCCCTGAGTAGTGCTTCTTATCAGTGGATTAGGAGATGTGCCGATTGACATAATAACCGTGTCAACATCGAGTGTGTAATTTGAATTTTCGATTTCAACAGGACGACGTCTGCCCGACTGGTCAGCCTCACCCAGCTCCATTTTCACACATTCAATGCCACAAACCTTGCCCTCATCATCTCCGATGATTTTCACAGGATTGTTGAGTACAAGGAATTCAATGCCTTCCTCCATTGCGTGATGAACCTCCTCACGTCTTGCAGGCATTTCCTCAAGTGAACGTCTGTAAACGATATAAACCTTTTCAGCACCCAGTCTCATAGCCGACCTTGCCGCGTCCATAGCAACATTACCGCCACCAACGACAGCCACAGCCCTTGAACGTCTTATAGGGGTGTCGTGGTCATCAAGATAAGCCTTCATAAGATTGATTCGGGTAAGATATTCATTGGCTGAATATACACCCACAAGTGCCTCACCCTCAATTCCCATAAATCTCGGAAGTCCTGCACCTGAGCCGATAAATACAGCCTCATAACCCATCTCCATAAGTTCATCAACCGAAAGCACCTTGCCGATAACCATATTTGTCATTATGTTTACGCCTGAGTCTTTCAAGCCTTCAATTTCCTGCTGTACAATAGCCTTTGGAAGACGGAATTCAGGAATGCCATACATAAGTACTCCACCAGCAGTGTGAAAAGCCTCAAAAATTGTAACCTCATAACCAAGCTTTGCAAGGTCTCCTGCACAAGTCAGACTTGACGGACCTGCACCAACAACAGCTACCTTGTGCCCGTTTGGCTGAGGCTTTTCTGCAATTTGCTTACAGTTTGACATAACATAATCCGCACAGAATCTTTCAAGTCGCCCGATAGCAACAGGCTCACCCTTTATGCCACGAATGCACTTGCTCTCACATTGTCTTTCCTGTGGGCATACTCGTCCACAAACAGCAGGTAAGCTGTTGGTGGATTTTATAATTTTATATGCTTCCTCGAATTCACCCTCAGCAACCTTTGCGATAAATTCAGGAATTCTTACACTTACAGGACAACCTGTTGTGCAAGGTCTGGTTTTGCAGTTAAGGCATCTCTGTGCCTCAAGCATAGCCTCCTCAGCAGTGTAGCCAAGAGAAACCTCCTTGAAGTTCCTTGCCCTGACTTTCGGGTCCTGTTCAGTAATAGGCGTTTTGGTCAAGCTGTTATTTGCCATCCCTTACACCCCCCGTTAATCTGCATATATGCTTCTTTTCCTGCTCCTTGTATGTGGAATTTCGCCTCATAAGCTCGTCAAAATCCACCTGATGACCGTCAAAGTCAGGACCGTCAACGCAAGCATA
>DEPR01000030.1:3629-9843 GCA_002358895.1 Ruminococcus sp. UBA3387
TCAACCATAATCGGATTAAGTGAAACTGTGGTTTTTATGCCATAAGGCTCTGTAGTCTTGCAAACGAATTTCATCATCGGAATAGGACCGATTGCAATAACCTCGTCATATTCAGCCCCACCGTCAATAAGCTCCTTCAGCTTCTGTGTAACAAGTCCGTTAAAGCCATATGAGCCGTCATCTGTGCATATGTATAAATCCGAGCAAACCTCTTTCATCTCATCTTCAAGAATCATAATGTCCTTGCTTCTGAAGCCTGCAATCAGGTCTACCTGTACACCCATCGAGTGAAGCTTTTTTGCCTGTGGATAAGCAATAGCACATCCGACACCGCCACCGATAACAGCTACCCTCTTTATACCTTCACCGTAATTTGTGGCAACGCCCAGAGGTCCTGCAACGTCAAGGATATAATCCCCCTCGTTGAGCTGACCCAAAGCATATGTCGAGCCACCGATTTTCTGGAATATAATTGTGATAGAGCCTTTCTCTCTGTCATAGTCTGCAATAGTAAGAGGTACTCTTTCACCCTTTTCATCAATGCGATAAATTATAAACTGCCCTGCCTGAGCCTTGGCAGCAATAAAAGGTGCGTCAATTTCCATCAACGTAACCTGTTCATTCAAATCTCTTTTAGTCAGTATTCTGTACACTTAAATCTCTCCAATACACGCTAAATAGCTATATGTAGTTATTATATTATATTTGAGACAAAATTGCAAGCATTGTTAAACTATTAACGGGCTAATAATGCATATTCCATACATAAGTGCAATATATATTAATACCACATAAACATAAGGGAGTGATAATATGCCCAGACCGAGAAAAATAATGAACGGCAGACTGTCAATAATCACCGATACCCTGTTTTCCTCATTAGCAGGCTTTGTGGCAGTGTTTCTCTGCGTATTGCTGTTTGCATTTGTTATAACAAAAATCAACGCAACCGATAAGGTTATTTCCTTTATGTCAGGAGTCGCCCTGTGTGTAGGAGCATATGCAGGAGGCTATATTAGTGCAAAGAAAAGACAGAAAAACGGGCTTCTGATGGGCGTGCTGTGTGGACTGTTTATGTTTCTGATTATATTGCTTGTGGGAAGCGTTTTTGTAAAAGCCGTTTCAGGCTGTCCCCCGTCAGTAAAGCTGATACTTACTCTGATCTGTGGTGCAATAGGTGGAATTGTTGGGGTGAATTCAAAAAACACACGATTTTAGTAGATATATAAATATTTATAGTGCATTAACACTTAGTTCATAAATATATAAGTCAGGTATGTTATAATAATAAAAATAATTATTTTCGGAGGAATGTTAATATGAAACATATTAAGACTATCAATAAAGCAAACCTGAAGAAAACTGCTGAAAAGGGTGGCTGCGGAAACTGCCAGGCTTCTTGCCAGTCAGCTTGCAAAACATCCTGCACAGTAGCTAACCAGAAGTGCGAAAAGAACGCATAATTTTTCCTTATATGCTTTTAAAGGGACATTAAGTCCCTTTAATTTTTTTGTAAAAATAAATCTGAAAGGTGATATTTGTGATACATAAGTTTAAACTTAACGGTTTTAATGTGCTGTTGGACGTAAACAGTGGTGGAGTTCATATTGTGGATGATTTGACCTATGACCTGCTTGATAATGTTGAGCCACCATTTGAGGATAAATGCCCAAAGGCTGTAATGGACAAGCTCACAAAGGCATATGCCGAAAAGGATATAGAAGAATGTTATGAGGAAATCGTCAGCCTCTATAACGATAAGATATTGTTCAGCGAGGATGACTATGAGAAGTTTGCATTGTCAGCAGTTGCCTCCCCTGTTAAAGCAATGTGTCTGCATATTGCACACGACTGTAATCTGAGATGTGAATATTGCTTTGCATCAACAGGCGACTTCGGCGTAGGCAGAAAGCTTATGGACTTTGAAACAGGCAAGCGTGCAATCGACTTTCTTATAGAAAAGTCAGCTAACAGAAAGTTTCTGGAGCTTGACTTCTTCGGTGGTGAGCCACTGATGAACTTTGAAGTTGTAAAACAGATTGTAAATTATGCCCGTTCAAGAGAAGCAGAGTGTGGAAAGAAATTCCGATTTACAATCACCACAAACGGTATGCTTATCAACGATGACAATATCGACTTCATCAATAAAGAAATGTATAACGTTGTCCTTTCAATCGACGGCAGAAAAGAAGTCAATGACCGTATGAGAAAGCGTGTTGACGGCTCAGGCTGTTATGACAGAATTATCCCTAATTTCAAGAAGCTTGTTGATAAGCGTGATAAAAATAAGGATTATTATGTAAGAGGTACATATACAAAATATAACCTTGATTTTTCCGATGACGTAATGCATCTGTATGATATAGGCTTTGACGAAATTTCAGTTGAGCCCGTTATGGCAGACCCGAGTGAACCTTATGCAATCACCGAGGCTGATTTGCCAAGAATTTTCAAGGAGTATGAAATCCTTGCAGAGAAAATTCAGAAAATCCGTGATGAAGGCAAGTATATCAACTTCTTCCACTTTATGTTGGATTTAGACCAGGGACCTTGTGCAATCAAGCGTCTGAGAGGCTGTGGCTGTGGTAATGAGTATGTAGCTATTACCCCTGACGGCGACATCTATCCTTGCCACCAGTTTGTTGGTATCGAAGATTATAAAATGGGAAGTCTCTATGACGGCACCTTCAATCAGGAAATGAAGAATATGTTTGCGTCAGCACACGTCTATTCAAAACCTGAGTGTAAAAAATGCTGGGCTAAGTTCTATTGCAGTGGTGGCTGTAACGCAAATAACTATATCTATGCAGGCGATATACATAATTCACATAAGCTCTCCTGTGAAATACAAAAAAAGCGTATCGAGTGTGCAATTATGATGAAAGCCGTACAGCTTCTTGATTCAGCTGAATAAATTAAAAATTGGAATGTAGGGACTGATGCTCACATCGGCCCGTCAAAGAGCAAAAACTGATAAGGTAACCAAGCCGGTTGTCTGACGTCCCGTTTTCACCAAGACAATATTTAAGCCTCTGACAAAAGTCAGAGGCTTTTTTGTGCCTATTTAAAATAATTATATAAACCAAATATAAACAGCAGGAATATAATAACAGGGAGAACATATGTCATATATCCACGCATAAATCTCTTTACCTTGAATCCCTTGCCTTCGTTTGCTTCTTTGACAAAACTGTCCCAGCCCCAACCCTTTTTGCTTGTGCAGAACAGCACAAACGCCAGAGAGCCTAAGGGTAGAATAATGTTGCTCACAAGAAAATCCTCAAGGTCCATTATGGTCGTTGTGCCACCAAAAGGCTTTATGCCACTTAGCAGATTAAAGCCTAAAGCACAAGGCAAGGATAAAACAAACATCAGTATGCCGTTTATAACACAGGACTTTTTCCTTGACCAGCCGAACAAATCAATAGTGCAGGCAATTATTCCCTCAAATACCGTGAGCACAGTTGAAATAGCCGCAAAGCTGAGGAAAATAAAGAATAAGCTTCCCCATAGCCTGCCTAAAGGTATGTTGTTGAAAATGTTCGGGAGTGTTATAAATATAAGGTCAGGTCCACTGTCCACCTCTACACCGTATGCAAAGCAGGCTGGGAAAATAATCATTCCCGAAGCTAAAGCCACAAAAGTGTCAAGTAATGCTACGTTTACAGCCTCACCCATAAGTGAACGTTCCTTGCCAATATAGCTTCCGAAGATGGCCATTGCACCCATACCTAAGCTGAGTGTGAAGAAAGCCTGATTCATCGCAGCAACTATTACGTTTATAATGCCTACCTCTTTTATCCTGTTTACATCAGGAAGAAGATAGAAAGAAAGCCCCTCAGAGCCACCCTCCATAAATATACTGTTTATCGCAAGCACAATCATTATGGCAAGCAAAGCAATCATCATATATTTGGTTACCCTCTCAAGCCCCTTCTGTAATCCGAAAGAACATATGATAAATCCCACAACAACCACAATTCCCATAAAGAGAACCATAACCTTGCCGTCTGAAAGCATTCCGTCAAAATAATTGCCTATGCCCTTTGAGTCAAGTCCCACAAAATCACCTGATGCCGTGGATACGAAATATCTCAGCATCCAGCCTGCAACCGTGGTGTAAAACATCATCAGCAGATAGTTGCCGACAACTGCTACATATCCGTGCAAATGCCATTTGCTTTTCTTCGGCTCAAGCACCTGATACATTCTTGCAGGGCTTTTCTGACTTGCACGACCGAGGGAGAATTCCATAGTCATAACAGGTACACCCAGTATAATCAGGAATGCTAAATAGATTAGTACAAACAAGCCACCACCGTTTTGTCCTACAATGTATGGAAACTTCCATACGTTGCCGATACCTATTGCACAACCGGCACTCAATAAAATAAAGCCTAAACGGCTTCCTAAACGTTCTCTCTGCATTTTTCACCATTTCCCAAATAAAAATTCCAGTTAAAATTATATCATATCACAGAATTGCCGTCAACTAAAAAATATTTGAAAAAATTCATTGACAGATAAAAAAAATAGGTTTATAATTATTTTATGCGTTGAAACGTGAATAATAAAAAATTTAAGGAGTGTGTACAAATGGACGACGCCGGTCGAAGTCAGATTTTCCAATTGAATACAAGCTGTGTTGTCTGTTTGTGTTCCCTTTAATAGACATTGACGGCATACATAAGCTGTGTGGCATTTAAAAAGTGCCATAGGTTTGTTGTGCCGTTTTTTATTGGAAATCTGTGCAAGGTTAATCCTGAATGTATAAAAACAAGCTGAAAGCCTGTTTGACACAAAAGGAGGTAATTGAAATGTATAGCACAGTGCTGAAATTTCTTCAGGAAAGAAATTATAAAGCAATACACGATTTGTTTGCTGAAATGAACGAAGCCGATATCGGTGAAATTTTTCAGGAAATCAATGAAGAAGCCGAAATTCAGAAACACGATTTTATAATGCTGTTCAGACTGCTTGGAAAAGATATGGCAGCAGACGTATTTTCTTATATGGATACCGATTCTCAGTATCTTCTTATCAACTCGTTTACAGATAAAGAGCTTCAGAACGTAATTGACGATTTGAACGTAGACGATACCGTAGATATTATTGAGGAAATGCCTGCAAATGTGGTTGCACGTATTCTCAAGAATGCAGATACCGAAACAAGAAAACAAATTAACCAGATTTTGAAATACCCTAAGGATAGTGCCGGTGCAATTATGACCACCGAGTATGTCTATCTGAGAAAGGATTATACCGTAAACGAAGCTCTTGAATGGATTCGTCACGTGGGTATGGTGAAAGAAACGGTTTATACCTTGTATGTAACCGAAAACAGAAAGCTTATCGGCGTGCTTTCAATCCTTGACCTTATTACAGCCGATAGTGATGATAAAATAGAAGATATAATGGAAACCAACGTTATCTCTGTTGATACACTTGAAGATAACGAAGTGGTTGCATCAATCTTCTCAAAATATGACTTTTTAGCATTGCCTGTAGTTGATAAAGAAAACCGAATTGTGGGTATTATTACAGTCGATGACGTAATGGACGTTATTGAAGAAGAAACTACAGAGGACTTTTCAAAAATGGCTGCTATTGCACCAAGTGAGGACGAGTATTTCAAAACTTCGGTTTTCTCCCACGCAAGGAACAGAATTGTGTGGTTGCTGGTGCTGATGCTTTCATCCACACTTACAGGACTTGTTATCAGCAAATATGAAGCTGCCTTTGCGGCAATACCACTGCTTGTATCATTTATCCCTATGCTTTCGGGTACAGGTGGTAACTGTGGTTCTCAGACCTCTGCAATGGTTATCCGTGGTATGACAATCGGTGAAATCGAACTGAAGGATTTCTTCAAAGTGCTTTTCAAGGAATTCAGAATTGCACTTATCTGTAGCGCAGTCCTGGCAGTGGTAAACAGTATACGAATTTATTTCACATATGACGATTTCAAACTGGCACTTACTGTAGGTCTTGCGATTATGGCAACTGTGGTTATGGCGAAGCTTATCGCAGCAATATTGCCAATGGTAGCAAAAAAGTTGAAAATCGACCCTGCAATTATGGCTGCCCCACTTATTACAACTATCGTGGATACCTGCTCAGTAATGGTGTTCTTTATGCTGGCAACAGCTATTTTCGGATTATAAAAAAAGCCGTGAACTGTTAAGGGTAACGTTCATATAGAAGCTTTTATATG
>DEPR01000041.1:0-3134 GCA_002358895.1 Ruminococcus sp. UBA3387
GATGTGGGCATCGCCCCCTACATCGTCCTGCCAGAAAATTTCGTGCCTGTCTTTTACACAAACAGTTACAAAATATGCCGCAACGTCAGAATAATTATAATTGGGCAACCGTATATTTTTTCTTCTCGGTAAATCCTCTGCTCCCATCTTTACTCCACAATTTTCCTGGCTTCAACGTAAAATCTCTTGTCCTCAGCGTGGCCCATAGAGAATGTCTTTCTCGGCAAAGCACCATCACAAATAACCGTGGGGAAAAGCTCCTCCTTGCCCATATCAGGGAGAATAAAACCGATTGCATCATCACTCATAGATAGCTTTTTTACCACGTCAACTCCGTGAATGTAGTCAACCTTGCCACCTTTTTTGGCAATGTATCCGTCAATAAAGTTCTGTAAAGAACCTACCGTAAGCTTTGATGAAGCCTTGTGAATGTACATATCCTTCAACTCACCCGACTGAACAATCTGAATTTTCTGCTCCGACTGCTCCTCGGAAAGACCCAGAACATCAACCATTTCATCAAGTATTTCCTCTCGGTCAACGCCCATAACAATTCGGTGAATCGCCTCAAATTCAAGTGCTGAGGAGTGAAGATTTACAATCTCAACCAATGCATATCTTGCAGGGTGGTCTGACAAATCCATATGGGGATTTTCACGCTTTAACTGTTCGTAATATTCCTTTGCAGTAGCAAGGGAGTGGTTTCCGTCACCCATTGCATAAACAAGTGCCGACTTCTCGTTCAAACCGTATTTTGCATTAAAGCCATCAAGGTCCGCCAGCCTGTCAAGCCCCTGAAAAACCTTGTCCTGCATATCCTTTGTCAACAGATATCCGCTGATTTTACCACCGTTTTTCATAAGAGTGAAGTCATAAAGCTTTTCCATTTCAGCCTTTCCGGCTTCCAACGGCTCAATAATCGCCTTTTCATTGTCATCAATAAGAATCATAATGTGCGGAAGCTCAATCGGAGCACCGTTTCGCACTTTAAGCCTCGGTGGAATGCGTTCAACAACAGTAGCCTCAGTTGCCCTTACCTGTGAATCCGACCCCTTTCGGTAATCATATTCTTCCAAATCAAGTGCACCAATAAGCCCTGCACGAATCTTTCCGTCTGACTGTATGCGTTCAATGTAAATCAAAGCGTCCTTGTATTCCCTGAAAGTATCATCTGCCAGGTATTTTTCCATATTCTCGTGGATTTTCTCAATTCGTGAGTCAACGTCGTCATTTTCAAGATAAACCTCAGGCAGAATCAGGTTGTAAGCTGATTTTTCTCCACAAGTAATCTTTTCAACATCAGCCCAGTATTCAGGCTCAGAGGTGTACTGGTCGCAGGCAACTACAGCCCATCCCTCCATTGAAACGTCCTTCGGCAGAAGAATATCTGCGCACTTAAAAGCAGTAGACATAATAAAATCTCCCTTATACCTATTTTAAAATAGGACGGCATCCAACCGTCCTATTAATTAGTTATTTCTGTTTGCACCACAACATTTCTTGTACTTTTTGCCACTTCCGCAAGGACAAGGCTCGTTAGGTCCGATTTTCTTGACCTTTCTTGTGATGCTCTGACTGCTTCCTGCGTCAGGCTTCAATACCTGTTCACGCTTAGGTGCCTGCTCCTGCTTCTGAACCTTGATAGTAAAGAGCATTCTTACAGTATCCTCACGGATAGCGTCAACCATAGCGTCAAACATCTCGAAACCTTCCATACGATATTCAACAACAGGGTTTTTCTGACCGTATGAGCGAAGTCCGATACCCTTCTTGAGTTCGTCCATATCATCAATGTGTGCCATCCACTTGGTGTCAACAACCTTCAGCAGAACAACTCGTTCAATTTCTCTGAGAAGCTCCTTACCAAGCTCCTTCTCACGGTTGGCATAAACTTCCTCAGCACGCTTGTGAAGCATATCTGCAATGTCTGACTTGCTGATTTCGTCAAGCTCCTGAGTAGTGAATCTGAAATCATTTTCAAGAGTAACAATACCTGCAAGTCTTTCTCTCAGACCGTCAAGATTCCAGTTGTCGTGAATATCCTCATCAAGAAGATACATATCAACACAGTTGTTCACATATTCACTTATCATTGATGTAATTGACTCGTGAATGTCCTCACCGTTAAGAACCTGCTGACGCTGACCGTAGATAATCTCACGCTGTTTGTTCATAACATCGTCGTAGTTGAGAACGTTCTTTCTTATGTTGAAGTTTCTGCCTTCAATCTTCTTCTGTGAAGACTCAATTACATTTGTAAGCATCTTGGACTGAATCGGAAGATTTTCGTCAACCTTCAGTGTGTCCATCATTGTGGTAACTCTGTCGCCACCGAAAATTCTCATAAGGTCGTCTTCAAGTGAAAGGAAGAACTGGCTTTCACCCGGGTCTCCCTGACGTCCTGAACGTCCCCTCAGCTGGTTGTCAATACGTCTTGCCTCGTGGCGTTCGGTACCGATAATGAACAAGCCACCTGCTTCAACTACTTCCTTAGCCTTTTCCGCTACCTCAGCAGAATATTTAGCATAAAGCTCCTTGTAAACCTTTCTTGCATCAAGCACAGTCTGGTCATCTGTGTCTGCATAGCCTGTAGCCTCAACAATGATCTCCTCAGGGATTTCCATCTTAGCCATCTGTGCAGTAGAAAGATATTCAGCGTTACCACCGAGCATAATGTCAGTACCACGTCCTGCCATATTTGTGGCAATAGTGATAGCACCAAGCTTACCTGCCTGAGCAACAATCTGAGCTTCCTTGTCGTGATACTTAGCGTTAAGTACCTCGTGCTTGATGCCCTTGTTTTTCAGAAGTCTGGAAAGATATTCTGATTTTTCAATAGATACCGTACCCACAAGCACAGGCTGACCCTTCTTGTGGCATTCGATAATTCTTTCGATTACTGCATTATATTTTGCCTTTTCAGTCTTGTATACCACATCAGGGTGATCAATTCTGATAACAGGCTTGTTTGTCGGAATTTCAATAACGTCCAGCTTGTAAATCTCTCTGAATTCATCTTCTTCAGTAAGAGCTGTACCTGTCATACCAGACAGCTTGCTGTAAAGCCTGAAATAGTTCTGATATGTGATTGTAGCAATAGTCTTTGATTCACGTTCAATCTTAACGCCTTCCTT
>DEPR01000041.1:3182-7836 GCA_002358895.1 Ruminococcus sp. UBA3387
AAGCCGTCGTTGAAACGTCTTCCTATCATAGTACGACCTGTGAATTCGTCAACAATAAGAACTTCGCCGTCCTTGACAACGTAGTCAATATCCCTCTTCATAGTGCCGTTAGCCTTGATGGCCTGGTTAATGTGGTGAAGAAGAGTCATATTGTCAGCGTCCATAAGGTTTTCAACGTTGAAAGCTCTCTCTGCCTTCTTAACGCCCGCCTTTGTAAGTGTAGCAGTCCTTGCCTTTTCGTCAATGATATAATCCCCGTCAAGCTGGTCATTGTCAGCCTTGTCGTCTAATTCAACAACAGTAACAGGCTTCAGGGACTTTGCAAACTGGTCTGCAACCTTGTAAAGGTCAGTAGACTTGTCTCCCGGGCCTGAAATGATAAGAGGGGTTCTTGCCTCGTCAATGAGGATTGAGTCCACTTCGTCCACGATAGCAAAGGAATGTTCCCTCTGAACCTTATCCTTCTTGTAAATAACCATATTATCACGAAGATAGTCGAAACCAAATTCGTTGTTTGTACCATATGTGATGTCAGCGTTGTATGCAGCACGCTTTTCGTCCTTTGTCATACCCGCAAGTACAACACCGATGCTCTGTCCCAGGAATCTGAACACCTTGCCCATTTCTTCCGACTGGAATTTTGCAAGATAATCGTTGACCGTTACAACGTGAACACCCTTGCCGTCAAGGGAGTTAGCGTATGCAGCAAGACAAGCAACAAGAGTTTTACCTTCACCTGTCTTCATTTCAGCAATTCTGCCCTGGTGAAGAACGATTGCACCGATAATCTGTACAGGATAAGGCTTTTTACCCAGTACACGGTAAGCAGCTTCACGGCATACAGCTAACGCATCAGGAAGTACATCATCAAGTGTTGTAACCCCGTCAGCAAGTCTGTCCTTCATAATCTGAGTCTGAGCCTTCAATTCGTGATCAGACATAGGCTGATATGTTGCCTCAAGTTCAAGAACCTTGTTTTTTATCGGCTCAATTCGCTTTAATTCTCTCTTTGAATAGTTACCGAAAATTGCATCCAGCAATCCCATTTCATTCATTCCACCTTTATAAATTAATGTCCTGTATAATAACACATCTTATTTTTTGTTATAAATATACATTATATATTATACAACAACCACAACCCTATGTCAATAGAAAACATCAGTCAAAAGCCCCTTTTTTCCAATAAAAAAGCCGTGCTTAAAGCACGGCGTGAAATCAGATATCAGCTGTTAGCTTCAACATATTTAACAATGTCGCCAACTGTTTTGATTCCATCAACATCTTCATCAGGAACTTCAATTTCAAATTCATCTTCAATTGACATAATAAGGTCAACTACGTCAATAGAATCAGCACCCAGATCTTCAAGAATCATAGCGTCAAGAGTAACTTCAGCTTCATCAACCTCAAGCTGATCTACAATAATATCACGGATTTTTTCGAATACCATAACGCAACCTCCAATCGTAACAAAAATTCATTGCACAAAACTTCCTGTGCAAAAAGTTGTCTGCAAATCCAACGATTCAAATTTGCAAAGCTACCCGAAGAAAAAGCCTCCGGAAAAATTCATAAACCTATTATAGCGTTGATTTATTGTTTCGTCAAGACTTTTTTCCAATTTTCTTTCCAAACCATAAAAAATATTTTACCTCTATTTCCACAAAACCCCTTGCCTTAAGAACTACGGCAGAAAAAATGTAATTAATTATATTGTGCTGATTGAAAAAATATGCTATAATATAAAAGGTTTATTGGATTTGTATTGTGAGTGGGTGAAAAAAATGAAAAAAGATGCTCCGATATATCTTTGTGGATTTATGGGTTGTGGAAAAACAACTGTGGGCCTTGTTCTGGCGAAAAAAACAGGTAAACAGTATCTTGACCTGGATGACTATATCGAGAAAAAAGAGGGTATGAAAATCCCTGAGATATTTGAAAAGAAAGGCGAAAGCTATTTCCGTAAGCTGGAAACAACAGCGTTGAAGGAGCTGGGAAATATCAATGCCGTTGTTGCAACAGGTGGTGGAGCTTTGCTCTCCGACGTAAATAGCGAAACGGCGAAAAATGCAGGAGTTGTGGCGTTTATTGATGTACCCTTTGATGTGTGTTATGAACGTATAAAAGATGACGAAAACCGACCTGTCGCCTTTAATTCCACAAAAGAGCAGCTTCAGGAACGATTCGATTACCGTAGACCACTTTATCTGAAAAACTCCCATTTTTCAGTAGACGGCAACGGCACACCGAATACAATCGCACTCAGAATAATAGAAAAGACAGAGGAGAATTAAAATGATAATGAATACATTGGTGGCTATGACCCTGGGACTTGTGCTTAATATGATTCTCGGCAGACCTGCAATTTTTGCAATTGTTGAAAGCCTTATTGTTAATACAGCCAAGAGGATGAAAAAGGCACTTGAAGCACGTTATCAGGATACTGCCGAAGCCCACAGAATGGCGGGCGGAGTGCTTGTGTTCTTTATGCTTCTGACATTTGCGGTAATACCGCTTGTGCTTGTAATTCTTGCTTATCTTCTTTTGCCTGTTGTGGGAATTTTGCTTGAAGCATTGCTTTTCTGGTTCAGTATCAATATAAAGAATACAAGAACCGACGCATATAGTATAATGCGTAGCGTGAAAGCAGGAAATCTTGAAGTTTCACAGAAAAGGCTTTCAAGAATGACAGGCTATGACTGTTCAGATATGGATATGGAACAGATTATGAAAACAACCATCGAAAAAGTATCTGACAGATGTGTAAACGGTGGCTTTTCACCTGTGTTTTATATGACTTTGTTCGGCGGTTTCGGTGCAATGTTCTATAAAACCCTGTGCCTCCTTAACGGTGAAGTTGTGAGAAACAAAGAGGATTATGTTGACTTTGGAAAAGGCGTAAAGAAGCTGTGGAATTGCCTTGGATATATCCCATCACAAATCGGTGCGTGGATTATAAAGCTTGATATAAAAATCCTCTCCCTTGATTCAGCAAATGCAAAAAGAGTATATAACCGGGACCATACCCACGCTAACCCGAAGTTTCTTGGAAAAGCAAGAGCCGTTATCGCAGGTGCATTGGGTGTTCAGCTTAATGTTGAGGAGTTCTATGACGGCACAATAATGAGGAGAAGAACAATCGGACTTGCCGTAAAAGAAATCGAGCCTAACGACATCTATTGGGCAAACCAGCTTTTCTATGGAAGCGTTTTCTTCTACTATCTGCTTTTTGCTGTAATAAGATTAATATTGTTTTTCATATTCTGATATTGAGTCCTGCTTTTGCAGGACTTTTTGTTTGTAGATTTGCACAAAAATACAACGAGTTTATTAAAAGTATAGACAAATTCAAAATTATGTGGTATACTATGCTTAATAACGGAAAAATCGTATACCCTCGATTTTTTCTAACACTAAGAAAGGAACCTGAAAATGCTGAATGAAAAATCTTGTGGAGCTATAGTGTATAGAAAATACCACGGCAACACAGAAATATTACTCATCAAGCATGTAAACAGCGGACATTGGTCCTTCCCGAAAGGACACGTCGAGGGTGATGAAACAGAGGTTGAAACTGCAAAAAGAGAAATACTTGAGGAAACGGGAATTGACGTAATTCTTGACCCCACATTTCGTGAAATCGTAACCTATTCACCAAAAAAGGATACCCAGAAAAGCGTGGTGTATTTTATTGCAAAAGCGAAGAATACGGATTTTGTGCCACAGGAAGAAGAAATTGCTGATATCCGATGGGTTGAAATAGGCAGAGCAGGACAGGTTTTGTCTTATGAAAACGACCGCAGTATAGTCAATAAGGCTAAAAAATTCATCATTTAATCGCTGAAAAAACAGCTTGCCAAAACGTTTCGCAAAAGGTGAAACGTTTTATTTTTTATAAGAAAGCTATGGGTGAAAATATGCTTAATAAAGAAAAAATCATTGAATATCTGGGTGAAACAGAGTTTGATGTACACGTTGAGAAAAAGGTTACATCAACCAATACCCTGCTGAAAGAGCTTGCTAAATCGGGGGGGAAGTCGGGCTATGTGCTTATAGCCGAGGAGCAGACCGAGGGCAGAGGCAGACTGGGCAGAATCTTTTTTTCACCGAGTAAAACAGGTGTCTATATGTCGATTTTGCTCCGACCGAAAATGCCCATTGAAAACGCACTTTTTATCACCACTTCAACAGCCGTTGCCGTGTCAAGAGCTATCGAGAAAGTTAGTGAAGGTGAAGTAATTCCACAGATAAAATGGGTGAACGATATCTTCGTGAACGGCAGAAAAGTGTGTGGTATACTAACCGAATCCTCAGTTGACAGCAACGGTATGCTTGAGTATGCCGTGCTTGGAATCGGCATAAATCTGCTTCCACCTGAAAATGATTTCCCATCGGAGCTTCAGCAAATAGCAGGCTCGGTGTTTGGGGAGAACAATGACGAAAACCTGAAAAATATGCTTGTTGCTGAAATTCTGAAAGAGCTTGCCAAACTGCCTGCAAACTTTATGTCCGAAGCCACCCTTGAAGAGTATCGCAACCGTTCAATGGTGGTGGGAAAACAGGTTACAGCCATTTTCGGAGAGCAAAAAAAATCCTGCTTTGTCCTTGGAATAGACGAGAAAGCAAGACTTGTGGTTAAGCTTGAAAACGG
>DEPR01000014.1 GCA_002358895.1 Ruminococcus sp. UBA3387
AATTCCAATGGAGTTTTTTGTTTATTTATTATTGTACTTTAAGTATCTGTAAAGGTGAATAATAAACGTGATAAGACATAAAACGGCACAGATAACACCACTTACGAACGCAAAATCTATTGCATCGTTTCTGAAATTCAAAACACATATTGCTATCCAAATCAGTTCCAATACACCATAAAACACAACTAACCATAATGGAGATTTGTTTTTCATATTCTCACCATATCCTATTCAACCCTGACCTCGATGTCTTCAACGTGGACATAGACTTCCTTTTCCTCATCGGTCGGGTTATCCACCATTACGCCGATTTTAAACCAGGCACCCTTTTCCACTTCAATTTCAACAGGCATACCGGGAGTAAGATAACCACCCTCGTATGCTGTTTTTTCTTTAACCTCAACAGGCTTCAGCTCTACCATTGTGTCGCCAAGTCCCTTACCTGTTGAAATCTCGATTTCGTCATCAAGTGGTGAAATCTCCTCATCAGCATAGGCAATTCCTGAATACCCAGCAGGCACGACTATTCTTATATCAAACTCATCTTGCCTGAAACAGCCTGTCAACGCAGTTACAAGAGTCAGGACCAACACAAATGGAATTACTCTTTTCATAGCAATCACCTGATTATTCCTCAGTTCTGATATCCTCGTCCTTGATTATACCTTTAAGCCCTGCAGCAAGACCTGCAAGTCCTTGGATTTCGCTTGGAATAATGATTTTTGTAGCCTTTCCGTCAGCAGCCTTTGCAAATGCTTCAAGGCTCTTGAGCTGGATAACCTGCTCGTTAGGCTTAGCTTCATTAAGCTTTTTAAGGCTTTCTGCCAAAGCGTTCTGCACCATTTCGATAGCCTGTGCTTCACCCTGTGCCTCACGGATTTTCTGCTCCTTAACAGCGTCAGCCTGCAGAATTTTTGCTTCCTTATCAGCTTCGGCACGGAGAATCTTTGATTCCTTTTCACCTTCAGCCACAAGAATCTGAGCCTTCTTTTCAGCCTCAGCCTTGATTACCTTTTCACGTCTTTCACGGTCAGCCTTCATCTGCTTTTCCATAGCATCCTGAATTTCAGGAGGTGGCAGAATGTTTTTAAGCTCAACTCTCTGAACCTTGATACCCCATCTGTCGGTTGCTTCGTCAAGGATTTTTGTGATGTTTGTATTAATCAAATCACGGGAAGTAAGAGTAGCTTCCAGATCAAGGTCGCCGACAATATTACGCAGAGTTGTTGCTGTCAGATTTTCAATAGCTGACATAGGATGCTCAACGCCATATGTGAACAACTTTGCATTTGTTACCTGGAAGAACACAACCGTGTCAATTTTCATTGTAACATTATCTTTTGTGATAACAGACTGTGGCTGAAAGTCCACTACCTGTTCTTTGATTGAAACTTTCTTTGCAATCTTATCAATAAACGGAATTAAAAGATGCAATCCTGTTTCCCAGGATGCGTGGAATGCACCAAGTCTTTCAACTACATAAACGTGTGCCTGAGGTACAATCTTGATACAACGGATAACGAGAATTACCAAAACAACAATCAAACCAAGTACTACATATAATCCTTCCATAACTTTTCCTCCTTAATCACTTAGAAACTATAAGCTTTGCTCCGTCAACTTCTTTTACTGTTACAACTGAGCCTGCGGAAATCTTAGCTCCGTCCTCTGAACGTGCCTCCCAGTTTACACCGTTAAGCTTTACTCTGCCTACAGAAAATTCGTTGTCGATATCCTCCGTTACAACGGCTGTTTTTCCCACATCAAGCTCATAATTTGTTTTTTCGGTATTATGCTGAATCTTCCTCACCAACGGACGGGTGAGAATAAGTAACAGCACTGATGATACAACGAACGCCACAAGCTGTACAGTAAATGAACTGCCACCAATAGCAAAAAACATTGCAATCAATGCTCCGAAGCCCAGCCAGATTGACACAAGTGCTGATGCTGTTGCGGCTTCAACTGCCACAAAGAATACAAATGCGATTGCCCAGCCTACAATCATTGCCGTCTCTGACATATTATCATCTCCTTTTTATATGTCTATTCAATTATACCAAAGTTCTTTCATCGCAATAGTCGCAAATTAATGTATCGCCGTTGCCTCTGAAATAATTCGGCAGATAATCCTCGTGGTTTGTAATACACTTAGGATTTGAGCATTTCACGCCGCTATGGCACTTTCCATAGACGAGAGGTGCAGGTGTTCCATCCTTTTTCAGAATCGTCAGAATCAACGCCATTCTCACATACATACCATATTTAGCCTGCTCAAAATACATTGCTCTGCTGTCGTCGTCCACCTCGATTGCAATTTCATCCACTCTTGGAAGCGGGTGCAATACAATCAAATCAGATTTTGCTTTCAGCATTTTCTCGTGGTCAAGGATATAACAGCCTTTCTGTGCCTGATATTCCTCCTCAGAAGCAAATCTTTCTCTCTGAATTCGGGTCATATAAAGCACATCAAGCTCATCCATAACCTCATCAAGGCTTGTAACTTCTTTATAATCAAGCCCGCTTGCAGAAAGCAAATCCTTAATATACATCGGCAAGGCAAGCTCTTTTGTTGAAATAAGCACAAACTTATTACCCTTAAAGCAAGACATTGCCTTTATAAGTGAATGAACCGTTCTGCCGTTTTTAAGGTCCCCACAGATACCGATAGTCAGGTTTTCAAGTCTACCTTTTTCTTCTTTCATTGTAAGCAGGTCTGTAAGGGTTTGTGTAGGGTGAAGATGACCACCATCACCTGCATTGATTACGGGACATTCAGCTGTAAGAGCCGCTGCTCTTACTGAGCCTGCAACAGGATGTCGCATAACCATTATATCTGAATAGCCTGACACGATTTTTGTTGTATCCTTCAGGTTTTCCCCCTTAGCAACCGAAGAAGTCTGAGGGTTATCAAAACCGATAATTGTTCCACCAAGTCTCAGCATTGCTGTCTGGAAAGACATCTGTGTTCTTGTGGACGGCTCATAAAAGAGAGTTCCCATTATTTTACCTTTGCAGGCTTCCTGATAATTTTCAGGATTTGCCTTAATTTCGTGTGCCAGTTCCAGCAGTTTCAGCCACCAGGACACGGGATAATCGTTAAGGTCCAGCAAGTTCAGGTTTTCAGGATAATTATTCATAAATTCACCCTTCCGTTTATATAAAAAAATAAATTTCTGATTATTTAAAGTATACCACAAACAATCAGAAATTTCAACAAGGTTTATTCTATTTTTCTCTTATTTTCATCATAAGCTCATAAAACTCATCTTTTGAATACACAGAATTCACAATCTCAAGCAAAGCCTTTGATGAAACAAGCTTAGGCAGTCCCATTTTTTCAAGGAGTACTGCTCTCAAATCCGAGCTGTTCTTATGCCCTGTCAGCCCAAGCTCATAAAAATCCGCTTTTGTAACAGGGTCAGGATTTTCTACAGTTTTCCCTTCAACCCCTGCTTTTTCAAACAGTTCACGAAGGATATGCACATTTATTCCCTCAACACCCAGTTTTCCCTCTTTTGATGGCTGGGCTTTTCGCTTTTCCTTACCCAGAATTTCAGGTGCATAGAGATTTATTATCTTACCCTCAGGTACAATACTTTTAATATGACCTCTTATTTTAAAACCTGAAGTATCCGAATCGGTAAGCACAATTATACCATTATTTTTGGCATAATATCTTATAAGCTCAGCAGTTTCCTTATCCTTATAAATCCCGAAGCCGTTAGTTATGATAATAACTCCGTCAATAAAAGATGACAGCTTGATTTTGTCATACTTACCTTCAACAACAATGGCACGGGATATTTTCAGCTTCTCCATATCAGCACCTCAGTGCCATAGCTTTTGCAACGCACTGCTCAAGGGCAAGCATATCCCCTGCACCACCTGATGATTTTGTCTTTAACTGAAAATCGGTTTCAGACAAAACAGCAATAGTTTTTCTTATGCGTTCAAGAGAAATATTTGCACACTCTGAATACGCATTTTTTACGGCGAACTCACGGTTTTTAGGATATTTAAAATCACCTGCAACATCGCCATACATTTTACCATTGGCTCTGCCAAGCTTAGCACGGTAGATATCCGATATTGAAAAGCTTATTACGCCAAGTATTTCAAAAGCCTCATAATTCTGGTCTGCAAGCTCAGAAAGCCTTGTAAACACCATTTTTGCATTACCTTTCAGTATATTAAGAGCCAATGCAAAACCGTCCGACTCAACACGCCTTACGCAAAGCACATCAATATCCTCTTTTGTTATCTCACGATTCATTGCATAGCTTGTCAGCTTTTCAAGCTCACGATTTACAAAAGATGAATCACAAAGGCACATATTTGCCAGATATTCAGCATTGTATTTTGAAATGGAACATCCGTTTTTCTGAGCCTTATCAATAATTATTTTAGCAAGGTCTCCTGCTCTTTTATATGCAAAATCACAGCAGGAACCGATTTTCCCACAGAAATCGCAGAAACGCTTATTCTTATCCGTCAACGCTTTTTTATTCTTGAACAGGTCAACTCCTGTTGCATATATCACAACCGTTGTAGTTTCAGGAAGGTCCGACAGAACTTTTCTTATATCATCACCGTCTGATTTGGGAATTGAATCCATATTAAGGTCGTTTACCACAACGCATACTCTTTCCGAAAACAAAGGCAATGCTTCACAAGCCCCTGCAAATTCGGCTATATCAAGCTTTTTTCCATCAAATTTATGGAGATTCATTACCTGGTCCGAAGGAGGCACCAGCTTGTTTATCAGCTTTTTTACATAAACCTCAAGAGCTCCCACATCGTGGCCGTAGAAATAATACAAATTATCAAAATCGCCGTTTCTGATACGCTTTCCCAGCTCCTCACTGCTCATTAAAGCCATAATCAAGCCCCCTTACCTCAAAACTTTTTTCATTATATAAAATTTCTACAGGGAAATCAATTTCACCTATAAAATACTTTTTATCATTTAAACACAACGAATCTCTTGCTATTATAACTCTTTCATCTGAAATTTCAACAATATATCTGCCATCTTCCATAATTACATCAGCTTCATAGAACTGAAAACTGCTGTTATTGAAATACACATCATCACATTCAAAATCCTGAAAATCGCTTATTACTTTTTCAGGTACAGGATACATATTTCTATACTGATTTGCAGAATAATATCTTTCTTTATTAACTGCAACAGCTTCAAGCTCTTTTATTCCGAACTTTTCAACAGCACGTCCTATAGCTTTATTATGCTCCCCTTTTGCGTTATTGTCAAGTATTATGCAATCAAAATTTTTAAATATCAATGTCTGATTTGAATTATCATCAGGAATTATCAGCATACGGATTGCATCTCTATCATCAGCACGGCTCACATTAAAGACAATCACCAAAACCAATAAGGCTGTAATAAAGCTCAATACCCTGAGCCGACAAGATTTTATCAATAACAATATCCCAAGCAAAACAACACATATTGCGATAACCGTTATTTTCAAGTCTTTATCACTTATTGTAATGTAGCAATACCTTAGCTTATTCAGCCAATTGGTAGCTTCAAGCACTATTTTCACCATAAGCTCAGATACTTGTAAAATCGGTTTTGCGACAAATCCCACGCCTCCCGTTATCACAACGACTACTGTGATACTCAGTGCCATTGTACATAAAGGAAGCAAAAACAGATTTGCAACAGGTGCAACGAGAGAAATCTCGTTAAAGAACCACAAGGATACAGGCATTGCCGTAAACATCAGGGTAACCATAGTCATAATTGGCTTTACCACTTTCCCTGCTATGCCCTTAAATTTCACACAGCCAACTATCTTCGGTGCAACCACACCCAACGCAAAAACTCCTGCCATTGACAACAAAAAGGAACTATCCCTGACTGAATAAGGATTTCCCATAGTCAGCAAAATGCAACACAGTCCAAGAGTGTTCAGACAATCGGTTTTCCGTTTGAAAAGGTCTGCTGCACACAATATTGTTATCATAATTGCTGAACGTATAACCGAAGGTGAAAGCCCTGCAAACACAACAAAGCCCCAGACCACAATCTCCATAAAGACAAATCTCAATTTATGACCTATATACAAGTACCGAAACAAAGCTCCGAAAAATGAAGCTATTATTACAAGATGAGTACCCGATACAGAAAAGATATGTCCTATTCCCACTCGATAAAGCTCGGCTTTTGTTCCCTGCTCAAGCCCTGATTTATCCCCACAAAGCATAGCTGCAAGGAAACTGCCTTCACGGTCATCAGTATTATTTTTTATTATTTTGAACATATAATCACGATAATCTTTTAAAGCTTTAAAAATCACATTCCGATTACTGCCTGTACGCTCAACATTCTCGATATTATCGCCTTTTAAAAACACACCCTTTGCTCTATAATACTGCTCCTCCTGAAAATCAACGTTATCTTTGATTTTTCTGACAGCACCCGTGATTTTCACTTCCTCATAGTAGTCAAAGTCATTATGTGGTACAAAGAATGAAATCTGCGTTGTAACCCCGTCATTGATTTTCCCTTTTACGGTGATTAATCCTTTATCAGAAGATGTATACTTATAATCCTTCACATATCCGTTAATGGTAATGACTTCACCATCAAACTCCATCACTTTATTATAGTGAATATCAGTATAGATTGTACCATAACAAAGGCCTATAAAGAAAGATAAGGACATTGTAAGTATATAGAACTTAAAGCCTCTTAAGCAAACAAGTGCTGAAGCAGTCCATATCAGAGCAAGAGCTATAATAACATAATTATATTTACCCCAACCTGTAGAAAAGGCCAGCATACCGAATAGATAAGGAAACCCTACACAAGCGAACTTTCTTTTCATAAGCTACCTTTCTGTCTGCACTGTTTGTCATATAAAAAAACAGCTTTATTCAGCACAAAATATGCCTGATACAAAGCTGCAATAAAAAACCGCCAACTTCGTAAGAAATCGGCGGACAAAACCCTCAAACGGGTTAGCACTGGGGTGGATAGTGGGATTCGAACCCACGGTCTTCAGTGCCACAAACTGACGCGTTAACCAACTACGCTATACCCACCATATAGCAGATTCATAAGAATCTGCTGGCACGCCTTACTGGACTCGAACCAGTGGCCTACTGCTTAGAAGGCAGTTGCTCTATC
>DEPR01000096.1:0-3042 GCA_002358895.1 Ruminococcus sp. UBA3387
TCATACTTGTCTTCCTTACAGAATACGCAAACTCTTACGTTCTTACCTGTTCCGTTTGGAAGTACTACAGCTCCACGAACCTGCTGGTCAGCGTGACGTGAGTCTACACCAAGACGAATATGTGCTTCGATTGTTTCATCAAATTTAGCTTTAGCACTCTTAGCTGCCAAATCAAGAGCTTCAGGAGCGTCATAAAGCTTAGCCTTGTCGATAGCCTTTGCACTATCAACATACTTCTTGCCATGTTTCATTTATTTTTCCTCCTTATAAGTGGTAATAACGAAGATAGTTATCGGTCCTGCCGATTACTTCTCCCACCTTGTCCGCATACTTAATATATGCAGCTTCGAATTAGTCTTCTACTACTACGCCCATTGAACGGCATGTGCCGGCAATCATACTCATTGCTGTTTCAATATTTGCAGCATTGAGGTCAGGCATTTTCTGTTCAGCAATCTTCTGAACCTGCTCTTTTGTGATTGTAGCTACCTTTGTCTTGTTTGGTACGCCTGAACCAGACTCAATCTTGCACGCCTTCTTGATAAGAACTGATGCCGGTGGAGTCTTTGTGATAAATGTAAATGAACGGTCAGCATATACTGTGATTACAACAGGGATAATAAGTCCGATATCGTTCTTAGTTCTCTCGTTGAAGTCCTTTGTAAATGCCATAATGTTTACACCGTGCTGACCAAGTGCTGGACCAACCGGTGGTGCAGGTGTTGCCTTTCCTGCAGGAATCTGTAGCTTAATATAGCCTACTACCTTCTGTGCCATCTTTCGCACCTCCATAATTTGTGGTAAGGCGAGTCTTTGAAACTCTCCCACTTTTTTGAAGCAAGATGTCTACAGTCAGGAGCATTAATTCCAGCTCCTGCTGTTATATTTACAAGCTTCTTATAAACGAATGATTTTGAGCCTGAGCTCCTGCTTATTCCTCAATGCTTATCTGGTTAAGCGGAATACTTACTGTTGTTTCTCTGCCGAACATTGATACTACTACGTCTGCAGTCTGTGCCTCAACGTCAACACTCTGTACAACACCTGAGAATCCTTCAAATGAACCACCTGTAACAGCAACATTGTCGCCAACCTTGAATGTAGGCTCAACTACTGTCTTTCTTGGTGTTTCCACACCCAGAGCCGCAACTTCCTTTTCTGTCAATGGAACCGGTTTTGATGCAGGTCCCACAAAGCCTGTTACTCCTCTTGTGTTTCTTACAATATACCAGGATTCGTCGGTCATTACCATTTTAACCAACACATAGCTCGGAAAAAGCTTTCTTTCAGCTTCCTTTGTTTCATTATCCTTGACTTCGGTTACAAGTTCCATCGGAATTTTAACCTCAGGGATAAGATCTTGAAGCTTACGGTTTTCAACAACCTTTTCAATATTCTGAGCAACTTTATTCTCATAACCGGAATAAGTGTGAATAACATACCATTTTGCCTGTTCAGCCATTGTAATACCTCCATAATATTGATGTCGCCAAAAACCTTACTGAATGCTTATCTTATGCTGCCAATCCAAGCAACGCTCTGATAGCTGCACCCAGTCCTGCGTCTATGCCTGCAAGGAACAAACCTACGATTATCACTACTGTCAATACAATTCCTGTATTGTTGATAACCTGTTTCTTTGAAGGCCAGACAACCTTTTTGATTTCTGATTTCAAATCCTTGAAATACTTTTTGATTCCGCCTTTTTTCTTTTCAGTTTTTGCGGAGCTCTTTGACTTTGTAGCCTTGGAATCCATTTCTGCTTTATTAGCCATAATTAATTCCCTCCCGACTTACTTAGTCTCTTTGTGAAGAGTGTGCTTCTTACAGAACTTGCAATACTTGTTCATTTCAAGTCTGTCAGGGTCATTCTTCTTGTTCTTTTTTGTGTTGTAATTTCTTTGCTTACATTCTGTGCAAGCCAGTGTAATCTTTACTCTCATTTTCGGCACCTCCTGACGAAATTTGTATTCTGCAAGAACAAAAGGCTTTCACCTCAACAGAATACGTCTGCCTCCCTCAATGCCCTTCGGCATGTGCCATTTTTCGGCACTATGAGGTAACTTATGTTTTCCTGTACGTCCTTAAAAAAACGCACAAAAAAATAGACCTCATAAAGAGGTACAGTCATTATAACACATCATTTCCCAAATGTCAAGGATTTTTGTTAACATTTTGTAAACTTTGCAAAGTTTCACCTTAACATTCGGGAAATATATGAAATTATTATATTTTTGCGTTAGCAAGCATCAATTTAATTCTGTTTTCCTGATTAACTTTAGTTGCACCGGGGTCATAGTCGATAGCAACGATATTTGCATCAGGATAGGCTTGCTTGATAACACGGGACATACCCTTCGCCACAATATGGTTAGGCAGACAACCGAAAGGCTGTGTACAGATAATATTCTTTGTACCTGTTTCGGCAAGAGCTGCCATTTCAGCTGTAATAAGCCAGCCTTCACCCATTTTTACGCCCTGGTTGATATACTTATCTGCACATTTTCTCAGATGCTCAAAGTCGTGAGGCGGCTGGAAAACTCCGTGCTCCTCGATAACCTTAATCTGCTGTTTCTGGAACTTATACAGCACATCATATCCGATAGTAAACGCAAGGGTTGACTTATCCTTTTTATCATAAAGCTTTGAGTCCACAACTGTATTAACAGCACAATAAAGCACAAAGTCAAGCAATCCGGGGACGTTAGGCTCACAGCCTTCGGAAATAAGGAACTCATTAAGGTGGTTATTTGCAAGAGGTGAATACTTAACATAAATTTCACCTACGATGCCAACCTTAGGCTTTTTCTCTCTTGTTCTCGGCAGAGCTGCAAAATCATTCAGCATTGCCTTATAAATCGGCTTCGGTGAAAGATACTTATTTCCGTCCATAAGCTTACCAAGGCGATGCTGCCACCTTGCAAGAAGCTCATCTGTACTGTTTTTCTTCACCTCATAAGGCTTACATTGGTTATACAAAAGCATAAGCATATCGCCATAAAGCACAGCATAAATCAATCTGAGTGCAATAGCAGGTGTCAT
>DEPR01000096.1:3124-5128 GCA_002358895.1 Ruminococcus sp. UBA3387
ACCTGTGGGAACTCTGCTGACAGAGCCTTTCTCAGCAGGTGGATATAGTTTGAAGCTCTGCAGCCACCACCTGTCTGTGAAATAAGCAAAGCCGTCTTATTCACATCATACTTACCGCTTTTCAATGCGTCCATAAACTGACCGATAACCAGCAGTGCAGGATAACAGGTATCGTTATGGACATTCTTCAGCCCCTCATTGATAACGTTCTGTGTGGAGGTTTCAATCAGCTCCATATTATAGCCATACTTTTTATAAATAGCAATAATCAGCTTGAAATGCACAGGAAGCATATCAGGAACAAGGATAGTATAGTCCTTTTTCATTTCCTCGGTGAAGATAGTTTTATTGACTCTATCCGAATACTTTTTCTCGTTCACTACTATGCTCCTCCTTTTCCTCCAATGCAGCAGCCAGCGACCTGAGTCGGATTTTTGCTGCACCTAAATTTGTTATTTCATCAATTTTCAGCTGTGTATAAAGCTTACCCTTTTCTTCAAGTATAGCTCTTATTTCGTCAGTTGTAACTGCGTCAATTCCACAGCCGAAGGACACAAGCTGTACAAGCTGTGTATCATCATTCCGGCACACATACTCTGCCGCACGATACATACGGGAATGGAATGTCCACTGGTTAAGCACATCAAGAGGTGGGCAATCAACCAATTCCGCAACGCTGTCCTCAGTTACAACAGCAAAGCCCAGAGATGTAATAAGTTTATGTATACCGTGATTTATTTCAGGGTCGATATGATAAGGTCTGCCTGCAAGGACGATAATTTTCTTACCCTGTGCTCTTGCCTTATCAATAATCTCCTGAGCCTTTTCTCTTACCTGTTTTTTATATTTCATCTGTGCTGTATAAGCCTTGTTAAGCACCTCAGCCACCTGTTTTGCTGTAATGCCATATTTCTTCAAAGCTTTCGCAACAGCCTTGGCAACGTGAGCTTTTGTATTCAGGTCAAGGTAAGGTGAAACAAAGTTATCATCATTGAGGTTAGGCATATTGGCTTTAAGAAGCTCAGGGTAATAAGCGACAACAGGGCAATTATAATGGTTATCCGACTGCCCCTCATCAACGCCATAGCTCATACAAGGATAGAATATAAAGTCCACGCCTTTTTCAAGCAGGCTTTCTATATGTCCGTGAGTAATTTTTGCAGGATAGCAGACGGTATCCGACGGAATTGTCTGCTGACCTTTATAATATGTATCTCTTGTGGACTGCTCGGAGAATACCACCTCAAAGCCCAAAGATGTAAGCATCTTATGGAAAAACGGCATCAGGTCATAGAAATTCAATGCCAGAGGGAAGCCGACCTTAGCAACAGGCTTTGTTTTCGGCTTTTTCTCCTCAAGAGCAAGTATAGTTTCATACTTATACTCAATCATATTTTCCACAGGATTGTCTATTTTTATACCTGCACCCTTTTCGCATCTGTTGCCTGAAGTAAATCTTCTGCCGTCATTAAAACGGATAACTGTAAGGTTACATTTAGCTCCGCAGCCTTTACACTGCAAAGCCTTTGAAGTATACGAAAAGTCATCAAGCTGTTCTTTTGTAAGCACGGTTGATTTCCTGTCAGAGCCTTTGGATTTCTCTTTTGCAAACAATGCACAGCCCAACGCACCCATAAGTCCTGCAATAGCTGGTCTTGTAACGTTTCTTCCAAGCTCTTTTTCAAACGAACGCAGAACTGCATCATTCAGGAATGTTCCTCCCTGAACAACGATATTTTCGCCCAGCTCATCAACGGACTTTGCACGGATTACTTTATAAATTGCATTCTTTATAATTGATGATGACAGACCTGCTGAAATATCCTCAACGCAAGCACCGTCCTTCTGAGCCTGCTTAACGGAGGAGTTCATAAACACCGTACATCTTGAGCCAAGCTCTACAGGTGCTTTTGCAAAAAGCCCTAAGTTTGCAAACTCAGCAATTTCGTATCCCATAGCCTGTGCAAAAGTCTGGATAAACGAGCCACAGCCTGATGAACAAGC
>DEPR01000096.1:5168-9553 GCA_002358895.1 Ruminococcus sp. UBA3387
TCATTAAGCATAATGCTGTCGATAGCATTATTCTTTATCTTAAAGCATTTGATATCCTGACCACCGATGTCGATAATAAAGTCTACATCCGGGCAGAAATATGCTGCCGCCTTATAATGTGCAACAGTTTCCACTATACCATAATCAATTCCAAGTCCCGACTTAATCAGGTCCTCGCCGTAACCTGTAACGGCAGAAGCCTTTATATTAAGCTCAGGCGTTGCAAGACTATAAATCTCCTCCAGCTTTGACGCAATTATATCAAGAGGCTGACCCTTATTTGAGCAATAGTGCTGATAAAGAAGCTTTCCGTCAGGGGTAATAAGCACAAGCTTTGTTGTGGTTGAGCCGGCGTCAATACCAAGGTATGCGTCCCCTTTATATGTTTTTATGTCCTCATATTTCAAATCGGACTTCATATGTCTTTCAAGGAATCGGTGATAATCCTCTTCCGTTTCAAAAAGAGGCTCACCCACTGCGATAGTATCCTGTGCTTTTGCATTTGCAATCTTATCAAGAGCTTCATCAATAGTTATGGGTATACTCATCTGTTCTGCTCTCAAAGCTGAGCCATAAGCCATAAAGCAAGGTGCAAGCTCAGGGAAAATTGCGTGCTCCTCATCAAGGTTAAGAGTAGTTACAAAGGCTTTTCTCAGGCCACTGAGAAATGAAAGAGGTCCGCCGAGGAAAAGCACCTTGCCCTCGATTTTTCTGCCCTGTGCCAGTCCCGAAACGGTCTGGTCAACCACAGCCTGAAAGATTGATGCAGAAATATCCTCTTTCTTTGCACCCTGGTTAAGCAAAGGCTGGATGTCTGACTTTGCAAAAACGCCACATCTTGATGCAATAGGATAAAGCTTTTCGCTTTTTAATGCAAGCTCGTTCATTTCATCGGGTGTAACATCAAGAAGGCTTGCCATCTGGTCGATAAACGCACCTGTTCCACCTGCACAGCTACCGTTCATTCGCTGTTCAACGCCACCTGTAAGGAAGATAATCTTTGCGTCCTCACCACCAAGCTCCACAACAACATCTGCGTCAGGATACTGCTTGTTTACAGCGATAAATGCAGAGAAAACCTCCTGAACAAAGGTCATCTTACAAGCTTCGGCAATGCCAAGACCAGCTGAGCCTGTTATTGCAATTTTAAACTTAATTCCTTTATATTTATCTCTGATAATCTCAAGCTGTTGTGCAACAGTTTCACGGACTTTTGAGAAATGTCGCTCATATCTGTTGTAAATGATTTCATCACCGTCAAGTATTACAGTCTTTACAGTTGTTGAACCCACGTCAATTCCCAGACTATAAATTTTGTCCATTAAATCATCTCTTTCTATAAATACTCACAATAGTCATTTTTTCGCTATACATATTAATTATAACACACTTTTTTCAAAAATGGAATAGTTTTTTACTTTTTTCGCAAATTGCTCACATTACTTTCATCTTATGTACTTTTATAAATTTAACAAAATCTATTGAAAAACGGGAAGGTATATGATATACTTTCTATATGTAAATTTATTTAAAACGAGGTTTTATTATGTTTGAAAAGACAGGATTTTTGAAAAAACCGAGTATGAACAAGCCAAAAGAAAGGTATCTTATTCTGTTTCTGGTCGCATTTTTCGGAATGTTGGTTTCCTTTATTCCGACAATGATTGCCAATGACGGTATTTTTCTTTATTATGGCGACTTCAACTCACAACAGGTAATGTTCTATGACCACGCAAATGAAGTAATTCGTGAACAGGGCATAGGCTGGGACTGGGGCACAGATTTAGGCTCGAACTTTATCGGTTCATATGCCTTCTATCTTCTGGGAAGCCCGTTCTTCTGGCTCAGCACTATTTTCCCACAAGGTGCAGTAGTATTCCTGCTTCCTTGGTTCCTTTCACTTAAAACAGCTGTAGCCGCTATCACAGCTTACGCTTACATACGTCGTTTTGTGGAAAATAAAGATGCTTGCTTTATCGGAGCTATGCTTTATGCCTTCTCAGGCTTCCAGGCTTATAATGTTTTCTTCAACCACTTCCACGATGTAACAGCATTGTTCCCGTTGATGCTCTTAGGCTTTGAGCTTCTTGTCAAGGACAACAAAAAGGGTGCTTTTGCTCTTGCTGTAGGAATATGTGCCGCACTGAGCTACTATTTCTTCTTCGGTCAGGTCGTATTTATGGTAATCTATTTCTTTGTACGCCTTACCGACAAGGATTTCAAGATGACCTGGCAAAAGTTCGGACTCCTTGCGTTGGAGGCTGTTCTTGGTGTAATGCTGTCGGCAATAATTCTCATTCCTGCCTGCATAGACACCGTTACCAACCCTCGTCTTGCTAATCATATTTATGGTCTTGATATGGTTGTCTACAGCGAAAATGTCCGTATCCCAAGAATTCTGCAGAGCTTCTTTATGATGTCCGATATGCCTGCAAGAGTAAACCTCTTTAACTCCGAAAAGGCAAGATGGGCTTCTATTGCGGGATATCTTCCATTGTTCTCAATGTGTGGCGTTATTGCACACTTCCGTATTAAGAAAAAGCATTGGGCTAACAAGCTGATTGTAATTTGTATGATTATGGCATTTATTCCTATACTCAACTCTGCTTTTTCTGCCTTTAACTCCAGCTATTACGCAAGATGGTTCTATATGCCTATTCTTATAATGTGTCTTATGACTGCTAAGGTTATCGGTGAGCATAAGGAAGAACTGAAAAAGGGTTACTGGCTCACACTTGCGGTTACTCTCGGCTTTGTTGGCATAGGACTTCTTCCAAAGCAGGAAAACGGTGAGCTTGTATATGGCAAAATTGCCAAGTATTCTGACCTCTTTACAATGCAGGCTGTAATTACAGTTGCTTTCATCTTCTGTCTTGCTCTCATAGTATTCTTTATAATCTATCATAAAAAAGGCACTGCTGTTATGGCAGTAATGACAAGCATCGCTTGTATAATCTGTATGTTCGGTGCAGTAAACTATGGTGCTAAACAAGGTGAATATATCCACTATAAATATATTGTAAACGGTATTTACGGTGGAGAAAATCTGGATATGGAGTCTCTTGATGCGCACTTTGACGACGGGGACAACGATTTCTACAGAATTGACACATCACCTGACGTTGACAACTGGTGTATGTACTGGGGCTTGTCATCAATGAGAACATTCCATAGCGTTGTTCCGTCTTCAATTATGGACTTCTATAAGGAAATCGGACAGACCCGCGACGTTGCATCAAGAATGGAACCAAATCTCTATCCGTTAAGAGGTCTGTTCTCCGTAAGATACTACTTCAAACAGTTGTCAGACGGACAGATAAACGGTACAGAAGCAAATAATCCAAGCACATATATGAACGAGCTTGAAGGCTTCAGATATGTTGCAACACAAAACGGTTTCAACATCTATGAAAACGAAAACTGGATTCCTATGGGCTTTGCTTATGACAAATACACTACCGATGATGTAATCAAGAGTGCTGAAAGTGTTGACAAGACTAACCTTCTTCTTGAGGCATTAGTTCTTGACAACGAGCAGATTGCAAAATACTCTGATATAATTGAAAGATACGACAACAACCAGACCCGAGACAGAGCAACTTATGTTGAAGCCTGCAAGGAAAAGCAAGCAAATTCCTGCTACTACTTTGAGGAAAGCTCTGAGGGCTTTGACGCAAAAATCAACCTTGACTCAGACAGCCTTGTATTCTTCAGCGTGCCTTACGACCAGGGCTGGTCTGCTACAGTAAACGGCAAGGAAGTTGACGTTGAAAAGGTTTCATACGGCTTTATGGCTGTCAAATGTGAAGCAGGAGAAAACGTTATCCGATTTGATTACAAGGCTGCAGGACTTACTGCAGGTACAATAATCACAATCGTAAGCTTCATTGGTCTTGTGGCATATGTAGGCAGTGATATCTACTTCAGAAAAAAGAAAAATGCAGGCATTGACCCTAAGGCTTTATCACAGAAGTCAAACAAAAAGAAATAAGGAGATTTCATCAATGGTTCTGAACGAAAAAACTATTTCCGTTGAAGAAATATTTAAAGGTAAGATTATTGATGTTACCGTTGAACAGGTTGAGCTTATCAACGGTGAACATTCAACCCGTGAAGTTGTTCATCACAACGGTGGCGTATGTGTTGTACCTGTTGACGACGAGGGCAATATCTATATGGTAAAGCAGTTCCGTTATCCTTTCAAAACCGTACTTCTCGAAGTTCCTGCCGGAAAGCTGGAAAAGGGTGAGGACCACAGAATCTGCGGTATCCGTGAGTTAAAAGAGGAAATCGGTGCAGAAGCCGAAAAGATTGAATATCTGGGCTGTGTTTATCCCACAGTAGCTTATGACACAGAGATTATTCATATGTATATGGCAACGGGG
>DEPR01000096.1:9628-11971 GCA_002358895.1 Ruminococcus sp. UBA3387
AAAATGCCGTTGCAGAAAGCCTATGAAATGGTTATGGCTAATGAAATTCCCGACGCAAAAAGCCAGACGGCAATTTTAAAAGCTTACCTTTTAACAAGATAAAAAATTACGGGCAACCAATAAGGTTGCCCGTTTTATTATGCTAATCTTTAAGATAATTTTCCACAAACACATTCAGCTTTTCATAGGTTTCAGCACTGATAACGTGTTCGATTTTGCAAGCATCCTCGTTGGTGTTTTCTTCACTTACACCGAGAACCTCGTGCAAAAATTTTGTGATAAGCAGATGCCTGTCATAGACCTCTCTTGCTTTAAGAAGCCCCAGCTTTGTCAGAACAATCTGTCCGTCAGGCTCAACTGTAATAAATCCGCCAGATTTCAGTATGCCTACAGCCCTGCTGACGCTGGGCTTTGAATATCCCAGCTCCGTGGCAATATCTATTGAACGGACATGACCTGTTCTCTCCTGCAAAATCAATATGGTTTCCAGATAGTCCTCACCCGACTCCTTGATTGCCATTAAATCACCTCTTTACGGATTTTTCAGCTATATTATTCCTCAACAACTGTCTTAATATGAAGCTCATCCAGCTGTTTCTCGTCAACTACAGATGGACAGGCACTCATAAGCTCACTTGCATTCTGCACCTTCGGAAATGCCACAACATCTCTCAGACTGTCAGCCTTGCACATAATCATTGCCAGTCTGTCAAGGCCTATTCCCATACCACCGTGTGGTGGTGAAGCATAGCGATATGCGTCTACAAGGAAGCCGAATTTAGCTTCAATTTCTTCATCTGTCATACCCAGAGCCTCAAACATTTTCTGCTGAAGCTCAAAATCAGTAATTCTCATTGAGCCACTTGAAAGCTCTGTGCCGTTAAGCACCAGGTCCCAGGCCTTTGCACGGACATTACCCTGGTCGGTATCCAGATACTCAAGACACTCCTCCATTGGCATTGTAAATGGGTGATGCATAGCAACCCAGGTCTGTGAATCCTCGTCCCACTCAAAGAACGGCATTTCTGTAATCCATACGAAATTATACTGCCCCTCAGGGATAATATCAAGTCTCTTTGCTGCAATAAGTCTTAATGCACCCAGGGTCGGAAGCACAACCTTATCCTTATCTGCACATATAAGCACCAGGTCGCCCTGTTCAGCGTCAACTGCTGACAGGATTTTTTCCAGGTCGCCCTCACCGAGGAACTTTTTGAAGGAACAGTTAGGCTCATCAGCCCAACGGATATACGCCAGACCCTTTGCACCAATTCCCTTTGCGTGCTCAACCAGCTTATCAATTTCTTTTCTTGTATATGTTCCCGCACCGTTTTTAACATTTATTGCACGGACAGAACCTCCGTCTTCAATGGCTGACCTGAACACAACAAAATCTATATCCTTGACTGTATCTGTAATATCCTGAATTTCAAATCCGAAACGTGTATCAGGCTTATCTGAACCAAATCTTCTCATAGACTCGGCAAAAGTAATTCTCTCAAGAGGAAGCTTGATTTCGACACCCATTACCTCTCTGAAAAGCCTTTCCATATAGCCCTCTATGCAAGCCTGAATGTCCTCTGCGTCAACAAATGACATCTCAAGGTCAACCTGTGTAAATTCAGGCTGTCTGTCTGCTCTCAGGTCTTCATCACGGAAACATCTTGCAAGCTGAATATATCTGTCATAGCCTGACACCATAAGCAGCTGCTTATAAATCTGAGGAGACTGTGGCAGAGCATAGAACTTTCCTGCGTGAACTCTTGACGGAACAAGATAGTCCCTTGCACCCTCAGGTGTTGACTTCATCATCATAGGAGTTTCAATCTCCAAAAAGCCGTTTTCATAGAAATATTCTCTTGTAACCTGAGCAATCTTATGACGCTTGATGATGTTCTCCTGGAGTCTTGGATTTCTAAGGTCGAGATAACGGTATTTCAGCTTCAGCTCCTCGTTGACCTTATCTGAATTTGTTACCTCAAACGGTGTTGTTTCAGCCTTTGAAAGAATTCTCAGGTCGGTAACAATAATTTCAATTTCACCTGTTTTCAGCTTTGTGTTGACACTTTCACGCTTCTGAACCTTACCCTTTGCCATAAGCACATACTCACTCTTGACTGCCTGTGCCTTTTCAAAAACAGCTCTGTCTGTATTGTCATTGAACGCAAGCTGAACAAGGCCTGTTCTGTCACGGAGATTTATAAAGATAAGGTTACCCATATCTCTTACTCTGTCAGCAAACCCACAGACTACAACCTCCTGTGGCTGATTTGGCACTTCACCACAGTAATGAGTTCTGCGAAGTCCATTCATTGTATCAAGTTTCATTTTTATCACCCTTTT
>DEPR01000096.1:12159-15418 GCA_002358895.1 Ruminococcus sp. UBA3387
ATTAACGCCAGCAACAGCGTTACAATCGTCCACAACACTGCTACCACATAGGTGAACACAGGCTTTCTGAACTTACCTTTTATAACGCTACCGTTTTCCGACTGCTCAATTCTGCCGTAAAACCCAGTTGCTCCACCGTCACGCTTCTTTGCACTATGGTGAAACACCCTGAATTCATACTGTCCTGTGCGACAGCCGTAATAACAGCTTTCAAACCTGTGCTTACGCATAAATCTTCCCATCGCCATAACGTTGATTGTGGGACGGTATTCAATAAGGTCCTGATTCAGCTTCTTCGCCACCTGTTTCAGAGTAAGCGATGTTTCAAATTCATAACTGCTCGGTATTATAGAAAACATATCTGCCTGCCTTATAATTTACTGAAAAAATCGTCCCCTGCCATTGCGTCAGCCATAAGTACGTTTTCAAAATTATCCACAAAACTGTCGTCAAGCTTGATTTCCGTCTGCTCACCTGATTTCATATTCTTCAGCTTTGCAACGCCACTTTCAATCTCGTTATCGCCCAGCACTACAACATATTTTGCACCGATTTTATCGGCATATTTCATCTGTGCTTTAAGCCCTCTGCCTACCACGTCATACTCGGCAGAGAACATTGCCTGTCTGCAAAGGCTTGTCAGCTCAACAGCCTTATCGGAAGCCTTTTCACCCATCGTCGCAAAATACAAATCGCAGGTGTCAGGCTTTTCGAACTCACAACCCTGGCTCTGCATAGTAAGAATAAGTCTTTCAAGGCCCATACCGAAGCCAAGTGCAGGTGTCGGCTTTCCACCAAGCTGTTCAATCAGTCCGTCATAACGTCCGCCACCACAGACTGTACCCTGTGCACCGATATCTGTAGTAATAAACTCAAACACAGTTCTTGTATAATAATCAAGTCCACGGACAATTCTTGGATTTATCTCATAATCAATCTTCATCAGCTTAAGATATTTCTGCAGATTTTCAAAATGCTCCTTACAATCATCACAGAGATAATCGAGAATTACAGGTGCATTTTTCGCAATTTCCTGGTCCTCAGGCGATTTGCAATCAAGAATTCTCATTGGATTTTTCTCAAGTCTGCCCTGACAGGTTTCACAAAGCTTGTCCTTTGACTGCTCAAAGTATGCTTTAAGAGCCTTGTGGTATTCTCCACGGCAGGTCGGGCAACCGATTGAGTTGATATTAAGCTGAATTCCCTTCAAACCAAGGGAATCAAGCACGTTTTTTGCAAGTGAAATAACCTCGGCGTCAGCGTGTGCATCAGCAGAGCCTGCCATTTCACAGCCGAACTGGTGAAATTCTCTGAGACGTCCTGCCTGTGGCTTTTCGTGACGAAAACAAGAGAGAATATAATAAGCCTTCTGTGGGAAGCCCTCATTTAAAATACCGTTTTCAATCATAGCACGGATTGTACCTGCTGTACCCTCAGGACGGAGAGTAAATGTACTGTCCCCCGTAGCAGAAACGGTATACATCTCTTTCTGAACCACGTCAGTAGTATCACCAACTGAACGGACAAAAAGTCCTGTATCCTCAAATGTAGGGATACGGATTTCCTTGAAGCCATACATTTCTGCAATCATTTTTGTCATATTTTCTACAAAGTGCCACTTATAGACCTCGTTTGGTACAACGTCCTGAGTGCCCTTTGGTCTTTGAGTAATCGCTGCCATATTTATTAGTCCTTTCTTATGCTGTAAATTTCATTTATTATAGCACAATTATATACATTTATCAAGGGCTTACACAAACAAAAAGGTCGTCCCCGATAAAGGGACGACCGTAATCGTGTTACCACCCTAATTGCAAGGGTTTCCCCTTGCCACTCGTCTTCTCCTTAACGCAGAGGATACGCATATCCTTTTTATCAGATATGTGCTCAAAGGTGTCCTTCCTGTAATCTCTGCCTGAACGCTTTCACCATACCGTTCTCGCTGAAAGGCTTCAAGAACCCTACTCTCCTTATCATAGCATCAATATTAAGTTCAACAGGCTTTTACCACATAATCGGATTGCCAACGTTTCTCCAGTCAAGGTCGCCTCGTTCAAGTGAATGAATAAGTGCTTCTGCCGTAGCAATGTTTGTTGCAACAGGAATGTTGTGTACATCGCAAAGTCTGAGCAGATTCATATCGTTAGGCTCATTAGGCTTTGCTGAAATCGGGTCTCGGAAGAACAACAGCAGGTCGATTTCGTTGCAGGAAATTCTTGCAGCAATCTGCTGGTCGCCACCCTGAGAGCCACTAAGATAACGCTGAATTCCCAGACCTGTAGCTTCACTCACCATTTTTCCGGTTGTACCTGTTGCACAAAGTGTATGTTTACTCAATATTCCACAATACGCAATGGAAAACTGTACCAGAAGTTCTTTTTTCTTATCATGAGCTATTAATGCAATATTCAACCCAATTCCTCCCGTCATAATTTAATATACCCTTTATATAAACACTTAATGCCGATTACATAAAAGTCCACATTTCTATTTTACCATATTATTCGAAAATGTCAAAGCATTTTTTCAAAAAAAATAAAAATCGTGATTTCACATTAAGATTTCCTCGAATTATTAGTTATTTTGCACAATATAACATCTTTGGAAAGTCCCGTTTTTATTACAGGTTGTTCTAAGCTTGTTCCGAAAAACATATACATTTACAAAAATCAAACCGAAAGAGGGAATAATAATGTTTATAAAAACTTTCAAAGTGAAAAAGCCGTCTGTTGCACTGGCAGGGATTATTGTGCTTATAATTGCAATCATTGCTGTTATTGCAGTCATTACACACAAGCTGGGGAACCCTCCTGTATATGAACTGAAATCCGAGTCGGCAAGACAGCAGTTTCTCCACGAAATGGGCTGGTCTGTGCCTGAAGAATACGACGAGTGCAGGGTAATTATTATCCCTGAAGAATTTAATAAGGTATATAAGAACTACAACGACCTGCAGAAGGAACAAGGCTTCAACCTTGAAAAATATAAAGGCAAAACTGTTGAAATTTATACATACTCGGTGTATAATTATGATGGATATGAAGATAAGGACTGCATAAAGTGCAATCTGCTGGTTTGCGATGGAATGCTCATCGGTGGAGATGTGTGTTCAACGGAAATCGGTGGATTTATGCAGGGCCTACGCAAAGGATAACTCAAAAAGGACGTATAAAAATGCTTATAAGACTTGATAAATTTATAGCTTCACAAAAGTCTGATACTTCACGGAGTACGGTGAAGGAGCTTTGCAGAAAAGGCA
>DEPR01000096.1:15500-15772 GCA_002358895.1 Ruminococcus sp. UBA3387
TCAATCGTCGAAATTGACGGAAATCCGGTTGTCTACAAGGAGCATATCTACATTATGCTCAACAAGCCTCAGGGTGTGGTATGTTCAACCCGTGACGGTCAATCGCCGACTGTATTGAGCCTTGTACCACCCGAGTTTTTCAGGGAAGGCCTGTTCCCTGCAGGCAGGCTTGATAAGGATACTGAAGGATTTGTATTAATAACCGATGACGGGGAGCTGGCACATCGTATGCTTGCTCCCAGAAGTCATGTCCCGAAAACATATTTCGTGCG
>DEPR01000096.1:15876-16543 GCA_002358895.1 Ruminococcus sp. UBA3387
ATTGACGGTGGGGAGAAATGTCTGCCTGCAGAATTTTTACCCGATATGGACAAGCCCCTGGAGTGCAGGCTCATTCTCCACGAGGGAAAATTTCATCAGGTTAAAAGAATGTTTCAGGCACTTGACAATAAAGTTGTATATCTGAAAAGAATTGCCATTGGAAACCTGCCACTTGACGAAAGTCTGGAACTGGGTAAGTGTTTGGAGATATTGCACAAAGATGTTGAAAAACTTTTGACACCCTAAGAAATAAGTTTACAATTTGTAACAATTTTTGTGTAATTTTCGTCAATGTTTATAAAGTAGAGGCTTAAAGTTTAGTGAAAAAAGCACTTGCTAAACAGCTGGAAATTTGTTATTATATATATATAACTAATATGGAATTAGTAAAAATTTATAAGGAGGCTTTTTTAATGGCAAGCGTATCATTAAGAAACATCTATAAGAAATATCCTGGCGGCGTTATCGCTGTAAAAGATTTCAACATTGAAATCAAGGACAAGGAATTTATCATTCTCGTTGGACCATCAGGTTGTGGTAAGTCAACAACTCTCAGAATGATTGCAGGTCTTGAAGAAATCAGTGACGGTGAACTTTATATCGGCGACAGACTCGTTAACGATATCGCACCTAAGGACAGAGACATCGCAATGGTTTTCCAGAACTA
>DEPR01000096.1:16631-16799 GCA_002358895.1 Ruminococcus sp. UBA3387
GTTCCTAAGGACGAAATCGCAAGAAAGGTTGAAGAAGCAGCAAGAATTCTTGACATTGCTCACCTCCTCGACAGAAAGCCTAAGGCTCTTTCAGGTGGTCAGAGACAGCGTGTAGCTTTGGGTCGTGCTATCGTTCGTGATCCACAGGTATTCCTTCTTGACGAACCT
>DEPR01000051.1:0-4378 GCA_002358895.1 Ruminococcus sp. UBA3387
TTAAATGAAATTTCAGCCCCATAGGGTACCTATCATAAGCTTGAGAATCTAAACTTCTCGTTGGTAAGTACCCTATGGGGCTGAAATTTAGCTGAAAGTTTTAGGAAAGGAGTTTGAGGAACAACCCTTTTTCAAAAGGGTTTTCCTCAATACACACGCAAAACTTCTGTGTAAGCATTGCCCTTAATAGTTCACGACTTTTTTATCTTCTTTTCAATAAATCCAAGAAGTTTGTTTATTCCGATACCGACAAAAATTCCGACCATTGTCCCTGCTATAACATCTGTAGGGAAATGAACGTAGAAATAAAGCCTTGAGAATGCTATGAGCGAAGCAAGAATGTAAGCTATAATTCCTAACTTCTTGTTGTGAAGATATATTGCCGTTGCAGATGCAAATGATGAAGCGGTGTGTCCTGATGGGAATGAGTATCCACCTGGGGCTTTGATAATAGTGTCCACACCCGGATTTTGTATGAACGGACGTAGTCTTCCCACAATCGACTTTATTATTTTGTCATTTAAAATAGCTTCAACTGCAAGAGTAACAGCTAAGTATAAGCCGATTTTTCTTGTCTTAGGAATTATAAGCAGAATCAATACAACAGCAATCCAGATGTAACCGTTATCCCCTGCGTGGGTGATTGCTGCCATTATAAAATCCAGCACATCATTGTGTAAAGTCTGTATGAAATTCAAAATTGCGAAATCCATGTCATATATAATATCAATCATTTTAACACTCCTTGCCAAAGTTATGAAAATATTATACCACATATCTGCAAAAAATTCAAATCTGTATTGATATTAATGAAAGTTTTATGCTATAATGTTATTATAATATAAAAGGAGTAGTTTTTGTGCTGAAACTTATCAGATATTTGAAACATTATAAAAAAGAAGCTACAATCGGACCTCTGTTCAAAATGATAGAGGCCTGCTTTGAGTTGATTGTACCCTTGGTGGTTGCTCAGATTATCGACGTTGGTATAAAAAATAACGATAAGACATATATTCTGCAAATGGGTGGAATTATGGTACTTTTGGGTGCATTGGGACTTGCCTGCTCATTGACTGCACAGTATTTTGCGGCAAAAGCAGCCTTCGGCTTCGGCACAGAGCTGAGACGTGATATGTTCCACCATATAAACAGCCTTTCCCATTCAGAAATTGATAAAATCGGAAGCTCATCTCTTGTAACCCGTATAACAAGCGATATAAACCAGGCTCAGACAGGCGTAAATATGATTTTGCGACTGTTTATGCGTTCGCCTTTTATCGTTATCGGTGCAATAATTATGGCGTTTACAATTTCCGTAAAGCTGACTTTGATTTTCCTTGTGGCTTCTCCTGTGCTTGCTTTTATCATCTATTTTATTATGAATAAAACTGTGCCGATGTTCAAAAGGATACAGAAAAGGCAGGATAAAATCACTCTTATGACGGGAGAAAATCTTGAGGGCGTAAGAGTTATCCGTGCATTTTCAAGGCAAAAAGATGAGGAAGATGAGTTCAGCGAAAATGCAGAGGAACTGAAAAAATTGCAGATAAATGCAGGAAAAATCTCTGCCCTGATGAATCCTGCCACCTATATTGTTGTGTATATTGCTATTATCGCAATAATCTGGGTGGGTGGAATAAATGTTTACAACGGCAGTATTACACAGGGTGAGGTGGTTGCCCTTTTAAGCTATATGAACCAGATTTTGCTGGCTCTCCTTGCCGTTGCTATCCTTGTTACTTCAATTACAAAAACCCAGGCCTGTGCTCTGAGAATAAATGAAATCCTTGAAGTGAAGCCTTCGATTACAGACGAGGGAAACACAGAAGTTACAGGCAAATCAGATATAGCCGTTGAATTCAGAAACGTTACCTTTGCTTATGAGGGTTCAGAAGAACCTGCGTTGACAGATATAAGCTTTGCCGTGAAGAAAGGTGAAACTATCGGAATTATCGGTGGTACAGGCTCAGGTAAATCCACACTTTTAAACCTTATCCCAAGATTTTATCAGTATCAGAAAGGCGAAATTCTCATTGACGGTGTGGAAATTACAAAATATCCATTTGAACAGCTTCGTCATAAAATGGGCATCGTTCCACAGAAAGCCGTGCTTTTCAAGGGTACGGTAAGGGAAAATATGCAGTGGCGTAATAAAAATGCGTCGGATGATGAAATAAGAAATGCACTTGAAATCGCTCAGGCTCTTGACTTTGTTGAGGAAAAACCAAAAGGTCTTGACCATATGATTTTGCAGAGTGGACGAAATCTTTCGGGCGGTCAGCGTCAGAGGCTTACCATTGCAAGAGCTTTGGTTGGAAGCCCTGAAATATTGATTCTGGACGACTCGGCTTCTGCCCTTGACCTTGCAACTGAGGCAAGGCTGAGAAAGGCTATTGCCGAAAAGACGGACGATATGACCGTTTTTATATCCTCCCAGCGTGTTTCTTCCATAAGAAACGCAGACAAAATCATTATCCTCGAGGACGGGGAAATCGCAGGAATCGGCACTCACGAACAGCTTATTGAAACCTGCGGGGTTTATCAGGAAATCTGCCATTCACAGATGTATGATGAAAAAGGAGGTGCCGAAAATGCCTAAAAGTGTTAAGGAAAAATCGGCAGTCAAGCCTCTTCTGAAATACATCAGACCATATCGCTCGCTACTCATAATATCCCTTGTTTTTGCAGTAATTTCAGTAGCTCTCACCTTATACGCACCGATACTTATGGGCTACGGCATTGACAAGATAATCGCTGAAAAGCAGGTGGATTTTGAAGGGATTGTTCCTATTCTTATCAAGCTTGGAATAATCGTTGTGCTGACTGGAATTGCTCAATGGCTTATGAACCTCTGCACAAACAAAATCACATATTACACCGTCAGGGACATTCGTGCTGACGCTTTTGCAAAGCTTCAGAAACTGCCGTTGAAATACATTGACGGACACCCTCACGGCGACATAATCAGCCGTATTATCACCGACATTGAACAGGTATCGGACGGCTTGCTTATGGGCTTTGCACAGCTTTTTACAGGGCTTGTTACAATTATAGGTACAGTCGGATTTATGCTTTCAATCAATGTAAAAATCGCTCTGATTGTAATTATTATAACTCCTTTATCCCTTTTTGTTGCGAGATTTATTGCTCAGAACACATTTTCACTTTTCAAAAAGCAGTCGGAAGCAAGAGGTGAAATGACTTCCCTCGTTGAGGAAATGGTGGGCAACCAGAAAATCGTCAAGGCTTTTTCTTATGAAGATGAGGCTGAAAAGCGTTTTGAGGAAACTAATCTGAAGCTGAAAAAAGTAGGCGTTAAGGCAGTATTTTTCTCATCTCTCACAAATCCCTGCACTCGTTTTGTAAACGGTATTGTTTATTCGGCTGTTGCAATTATCGGTGCATTCTCTGTTGGCGGTGCATTTACGGTAGGACAGCTCAACTGCTTCCTCACATATGCAAACCAGTACACTAAGCCCTTCAATGAAATCTCAGGCGTTATAACTGAGCTACAGAGTGCTTTTGCTTCGGCTCGTCGTGTTTTCGACATTATCGACCAGCCTGCAGAGCCTGATGACGCAACAGATGCAGTTGAGATTACTTCTGTTGACGGTACTCTTGAGGCTCACGACGTAAACTTTTCATACAATCCTGATGTGCCACTTATTGAAAATCTCAATCTGTCGGTAAAATCGGGACAACGCATTGCTATTGTAGGTCCGACCGGCTGCGGAAAGACAACGATTATCAATCTGCTTATGAGATTTTATGACGTGAACAGTGGTAAAATCGTTATGAGTGGCGTTCCGATAAAGGACTGCACACGAAATTCTATGAGGTCGATGTATGGTATGGTTTTGCAGGACACCTGGCTTAAAACGGGCACAATCCGTGAAAACATTGCATACGGCAATCCTGATGCCACACTTGAGGAGGTTATAGCCGCAGCAAAATCTGCTCACTGCCACGGTTTTATCAAGCGTTTGCCTAAGGGTTATGAAACGATTATTTCAGGCGACGGAGGCTCTCTTTCACAGGGGCAGAAACAGCTTCTTTGCATTGCAAGAGTTATGCTTACTCTGCCACCTATGCTTATTCTTGACGAGGCTACCTCCAGCATTGACACCCGTACGGAAATCATAATTCAACGCACTTTCAACGAAATGATGAAAGGCAGGACAAGCTTTATTATTGCTCACCGTTTATCTACTATAAAAAACGCTGACTGTATTCTTGTTATGGACGCAGGGCATATTGTTGAGCAGGGTACTCACCGTGAGCTTATGGCAAAGGGTGGTTTTTATGCCACGCTTTATAATTCTCAGTTCAATGCTTGACTTGTGTGATATTTTTTATTGACGGGCTGATGTGGGCATCA
>DEPR01000051.1:4516-16154 GCA_002358895.1 Ruminococcus sp. UBA3387
CCCTCTATAAATAGCGACTTTTGGGCAAAAATTTGCACGCAAGTGTCTCAATATGAACAAAATATAACAAATTAAAAAATAAAATTAACGTTTTGCACAAAAAACAGGTGCAGAATTTGTACAGATTGCTGTCGATTTTTGGCAGATTTATGGTATAGTTTTTACATCAAAATGAAAGGCAGATTTGCTTATGAAAAAGGTTCTGGCTGTTTTAATTGCAGCTACTTTATCTTGCTGTGCATTTTTTGGCTGTGGGGACAACGACTCAAAGCCTGAAAACACTGACAGCAGTTCTGCTGCAAGCTCTTCTGAGCCTATAGATATATCGAAAGGAGCTACTGAAGCTATGCTTGAAAGATCAATTTTATCTGAGGGTGATTCCTCACGCATTGCCGAAAAGCTGGCAAATGTCGAAAGAAAACCAAAGGAAATAACTAAAATATGCTTTATGGGCGACTCTATCACCCAAGGCTCTGCTGCTTCCTCCAGTGTTACTCAGTACACTGCTCAGTTCCAGAAGTGGTGGGAAGAAAATATGAGCTACTATGTTGAATTCGTAAACGCTGGTATTGGTGCAACCGACTCATATTTAGGCGTTCACAGAGTTCAGGAACACGTTCTTGATAATCAGCCTGATATTATCTTTATCGAATTTATCAACGACGTTGACAATGATTTCTACAAAGCAAGTATGGACAGCCTTGTCAGAAAATGTCTTGCACAGCAAAACAATCCTGCTGTAATTCTCGTTGAAATGACTATGGACAACGGCACCTGCCCTCAGAATGTTCATTCTGAAATTGCCGGGGCTTACGGTGTACCTGTAATCTCTTATCACGATGCTGTTATGCCTGAAATCGAAGCAGGAACACTCAAATGGGCTGACATTTCACCTGACAACATTCACCCTAACGATGCAGGACACACAATGCTGGCACAGATGCTTATTAACTACATTGAAGTAACAAAGGGCAAGCTTGACACACTTGAAACAACTTCAAAGACTTTTGATGCACACTCCCCTACCGGCGACAAATACGCAAACGCTCGTATGGCTGACAGAAACAGCGAGGAAATCAAGGTTATTGACGAAGGTAGTTTCACAGAGGTTGCTTCTTTCCAGAGATTCAACAACGGTTGGTCCACAGAAAAGGGTGGCTCAATCACATTCGAAATGGAATTCAAAAACCTTGGTCTTGCATATATGAAGACTACTGACGGTCTCAGCGGTACTGTTTCAGTAAGCGTTGACGGCGATGACCTTATGCCGATTTCAGGCGACTTCCCTGACGGTTGGGGCGACTATGCAAAGACTGATGAGATTTACACTTCCGAGGAAACTGCAAAGCACACGGTTACGGTAACTGTTCTTGACGGTGATGCTCAGAATTTCCAGATTCTCACCTGGTTGCTGTCTTAACAATGCACAATACATAATTCACTATGCATAATTAAGATACATAAAAAGCTTGTTCCAAAAGGAGCAAGCTTTTATTTGATTATTTCTGATTTTATGTTATAATATTTACAGACGAAACGGAGGTGTGGGAATATGTTTAAATTTCTGGGCAAGGGCTTGAACAAAGGAATTGCTATTGGCAGATTATGCTTTGATGACAGGATTTCCGATTGTAAGGGCCCTTTTATTCTTTGCACAGGTGGCAACATTTCCACGTCTTTAATAAGCAAGTATCAGGCTGATATTATCGGGCTTTGCGTAACAAGTGCAACAGAGACTTCCCACGCTGTTATAATGGCAAAGGGAATGGGCATTCCTGTTGTGGCTGATTTGGGTGATATACCTATGGGCTTATGTGGCAAAGAGGCGATTGTTGACGGATATGATGGCAGAGTTTACATTGAACCTGATGAAGATACTATTTCTCTGATTTCAGCTAAAGCCGATAGAGAGGCTCGTAGGCAAAAGGAGCTGAAGGCACTTATTGGCAAAGAGACTATTACCCTTGATGGCAGAAAGATTGACATTTTTGCTGTTGCAGGCAGGATTGGCGAGGTGTCTGAGGCAGTTGAAAACGGTGCTTCGGGTATAGGACTTTTCAGGAGTGAATTTCTGTTTGCTGAGGACCGTGAGATTCCCTCAGAGGAGCTTCAATTTGGTTTTTACAGGCACATTCTCGAGAAAATGGGAAGCAAACCTGTTACAATCCGTACTTTTGACATTGGTGGCGACAAGCAGGTGGGATTTCTCCCGTTAGCACAGGAGCTTCGAGGACTACGATTCTGTCTTAATCACAGAGAGCTTTTTATCAGCCAGCTTCGTGCTTTATATCGTGCTTCTGTTTATGGGAATCTGAAAATACTTCTCCCTATGGTGAACTCGGCTGAAGAGATTTCTGAGGCAAAGGATATAATAAATAATGTAAAACCGGGATTGTCAGCTGAGGGAATTGATTTCAACGACGTGCCTGTTGGTGCAATGATAGAAACTCCTGCAGGGGCAAGAGCAAGCAAGCTGATTGCTGATGAAATGGACTTTTTGTGCATTGGAACTAACGATTTGCTTTCATACACTCTTAATGTTGACAGGCACTCAGAGGCTGACCCACATCAGTCTGAATTCTTACGGCTACTGGAACTGATTATCCACAATGCACACGACAAAGGTATTTCTGTAGGAATTTGCGGTGAGCTTTCTGATGACCTGAAAATGGTGGAGAAATTCATCTCGATGGGGGCTGATTATTTATCCGTTACACCTCACAGGATTCTGCCGTTAAAATACGAAATACTGAAAATGAATATTTAACCTTCGGTGAGCAGCTTTCGGGCTGCTCACTTTTTTTGCATATCCCTTGTCCTTTTTGCATAGTATGTTCTAAGGACAAGTGCAAAGGAATGATTTTATGCTTACTGAAAAAAGCAAGCTGAATTTAGCTTACGACCTGTTATCCCCGAAAATTCGCTGTGCTGTAAGTGCTGTATCAGACATTGAACGGACAAGAATTCAGGAAATCCGTTTACGCTTAGCAAGAAAGCTGACTGCAACGGTTTTTGGCAAGGAATATTTTATCACCCAATCAGGCAGGCTTATGTCTGACGCCACAAATGGAATTGATATAACTCAGGAGGATATTGATTTTACATATCAGCGTGCTTTTAACCACTCTCTTCACAGCTATCAGCGTGAAATTTCAAGGGGTTACATCACCACCGAGGGTGGAAATCGTATAGGCTTTTGCGGTACGGCTGTGCTTAACCCTAATGAGGATTATCGGATTGAAACGGTCAAGTACATATCCTCAATAAACATAAGAATCGCCCGTGAAGTTTTCGGCTCGGGGCAGGCTATTTTTCAAAAGGCTTTTTCAAACGGGCCTGCTTCTCTTATTATTGCAGGGCCTCCGTCAAGTGGAAAGACCACAATTTTGCGTGATATCTGCAGGCTTCTTGGCAACAGCACAAGGCTATCACTAATTGATGAACGAAACGAGATTTCTGCCACGAAAGACGGATTTCCACAGAATTCTGTCGGTGAAATGGCGGACGTTTTCAACTCCTACACCAAATATGACGGCATTATGACGGCTGTAAAGGTTATGTCCCCTGTAATTCTTGTGTGCGATGAAATCGGTGCAAAAGAGGACGCAAAGGCACTTGAATACGCACTCAATTCAGGTGTGAAGCTTATTGCCACCTGCCACGCTTCAGATTACGATGACTTAAAACGCAGGCCCGTTATTTCAAAGCTTATAAAGGACAAGGCTTTTGACTATGCTGCGATTTTAGGCACAGGGTCAATGTGCGGACAGCTTCAGAGCTTCTACAAATTCTGAGAGGGATAAAAATGATAAAACTGATTGGACTGTTACTGATAATTTTCAGCGGGTTAGGGCTGGGACTACATTTATCTGCAAAGGAAAAACGGCATTTATCGGCTGTTTTTGCCATTGAAAAGATGTTTAACGAAACACAGCTTATGCTCAGATACGAAGCTGTTACTTTCAAGGAACTGATAGCTTATCTGAAAAAGTCATCACAGACACGCTGTCTTGAATTCCTGCAGATTGACGAGAATTCCCCTGACTTACGGCAGGAAATTATAGCTTCAATACGACTAAACAAAGACAATCTTTATGAGGACGAGGTTTTTCAGCTTGAGGCATTCTTCTCTCAATTCGGTGCAACGGATTTATTCGGACAGATTGCTCTTGCTGAAAAATACGGCGAAAACTTCCGTGAAAGACTTGAACTCCTTCACTCAGAGAGCCGGACCAGATGCAGGCTTTACAATTCCTTGGGGATTTTAGGTGGAACTTTTATTGCTATAATGGTGATTTAGCTGGGGTTTTGAAAGGAATGGATTAAAAAATGGAAGTGAATTTGATTTTCAAAATTGCTGCAATAGGTATTATCGTTGCCGTGCTTAACCAGCTTTTAAAACGTGCTGAAAGAGATGAACAGGCAATGATGACCACTCTTGCGGGGCTTATTGTTGTACTTATGATGATTATTAATCAAATCGGAGATTTATTTGACACTATAAAACGTGTTTTCGGGCTGGGATAATGAATATTATAACCATAACGGGTTTATGCCTTATTGCAAGCATTATCTGCAAGGCTCTCGAAAAGAACTCTGCCGAAATAAAAATCCTGCTGGCTGTCTGCACTGTTTGCATTATATTTTTCAATATTGCAGGTGAGCTTTCTCAGGTAGTTTCGGCAATTCAGAACATCTTCAACCGTTCGGATATGGACGAGGATTACCTTACCGTTATTTTCAAGGGCCTGGGGATATGCTACATAACTCAACTGGGTTACGACTGCTGCAGGGAATGTGGAGAAAATGTTATTGCTTCGCAGTTGGAGCTTGCAGGGAAAATCGCCATTCTTATTATTTCACTCCCCTTATTCAAGGCTCTGGTGGCAATAATCGAAGGACTGTTATACTGAATGAATACAAGAAAAGTTATTTTAATATGGGGCTTGCTTTTATGCTGTTTGTTTTTTCCGTCTGTACAGGCTTATGCTGAAGGCAATCAGTCTATTGACACAGAACAGCTGGAAGAATTCCGTGAAGATATATCCGACGGGATTGATGACACGCTTGATGGTGATGTAAAAAAGGTACTTGAAGAAAACGACATTTCGTTAGACAACCCTCAGGGGATAAACAAGATATCTGTCGGCTCTGTTATAGGCAATGTCTTTTCAGGGTTTATTGACGCTCTCCGTTCACCACTCATAATGCTTGGCAAGCTATTGGCTATAACTGTTCTATGTGTTGTTGCACAGAGCATAGCACCCGACGGGTCATCAGTTACGGGGGTTTTCAAAATTGCAGGTATTTTAGCCACCATAACTATTATGTATGACACTATATATGCAAACATTGGTGCTGTTGAAGCTTCCCTGCAACAGTTATCGGAATTTATGATTTCATATATTCCCATTTTTTCAAGCATAACTGCCATTGGCGGAAGCATTACCTCGTCGGGAAGCTACTATGCAATAACGCTTATTGTATGCGAAATCGTGGCACTAATCGCAAGTAAGGTGATTATGCCTTTTCTGAGCATTATTTTAGCCATTTCCCTTGTATCTGCCATAAACCCCAATCTTCAGTTCGGTGGCAGTGCTGAATCTATAAAAAAGGCTTGTCAATGGATTTTAGGTGGGCTGACTACAATTTTTGTAGGCTTGCTCACAATTCAGGGAATGACAGGAACGGCTACTGACAGCATTATTACCCGCACTGCGAAATTTGCTGCTTCAAGCTTTATTCCCATAATCGGTGGGGCTGTTTCTGAGGCTTACTCCACCGTTTACAGCAGTCTTGGCGTTATACGGACAAGTGTTGGCACTATCGGCATAATTGCAATTCTTATTATGGTTTTACAGCCTGTTATCACTATTATTGCAACAAAATTTGTTGTATCTTTAGCACAGATAATAAGCGGGCTTTTCAATCAGCAGGAATGCTGTGATTTTTTCAAAAGCACCAACGCTGTTCTTTCCATTGCTCTCAGCGTTGTTATATGCTTCTCCCTTATTTTCATAATATCAACGGCTGTACTTATGCTTATGGCAATGAACATTTCGATATAGAGGACTGATAAAATGGACATTCTTAAAGCTGCCATACTTATTGCCTGCATTATGGGCGTTATAAGCTGTATGGTGGACATTGCGACTCCTGAGGGTGCTTTAAAGAAGCAATTAAAAGTTATAGTTTCCATTATTCTTATACTTGCTGTATTTCTTCCCTTTATGGGCAATGATTTTAACCTTGATTTTGATGATTACGGTCTTAGAGATGACGGTACATATGAACAGATGTCGGAGGATTTTTTTGAGATGTACTCGGGGTTAGCCGTAGAGGAAATGGAGGAGGTTATCGCCAGCCTGATTGATGATAGTGGGATAAGTATTGAAAATGTTATCATAAATGCTGAGTATGATGAATATAATTCCTTAGAAGCTACCAAGGTTATTATTTCTGCCGTAGCTTTTGAGGACAAGGACAAAGAAGTTATTCGGGATATTATTTCAGAGAGGCTACCCGAAGCAGAAATTGAATTCAAGGTAACAGACAATGATTGATATAACGCAAATCCAAGGTAGGCTGAAAGCTTTTTTTAGTGGTCCGAACAGGACCAAGGCTATTGTAATAGTCGGAATTATCGGTATTGTTATCATAATGCTGACAGAGCTTATTCCCACAAAGGCTGACGAAGATGACACTTCCCTTTCAGGTGAAATTGTCAATGATGAGGCATATTCATACAAGGTACAGGTCGAATCGGAGTTAAAAGAAATTTTAGGCTCCATAAAGGGTGTTGGTGAGCTTCAGGTTATGGTAACTGTTGAAGGCACTACTGAATATGTTTACGCTGAGGAGCTGGACACCGACAACGACAAGGACGGTGAGAAGACCTCTGAACAATATCAGAGCAGAATCGTTATGAACGAGGTGGACGGCAACAAGGAGGCGTTGGTAAAAAAGGTAATCAAACCACAGATAAGTGGTGTTATAATCGTTTGCCAGGGAGGTGGAGATTTATCGCTGAAAGAAAGACTTATAAAGGCAACGTCTACTGCGTTGGCTCTGCCCTCAGGCAAAATATGTGTTGAACTGAAAAAATGATCAATTAACGGAGGAATTATTTATGAGAAAACCCACTATGATTATCGGCAAAAAACAAATTATTCTTGCAGGGCTTACCCTGATTTTAGGTGTGGCAATTTACATAAACTACGCTTTTTCTTCAGGCGATGGAAAGCTTCAGGCTACTTCAAAAATTGAAAATCAGGCTGCAAACTACGGTGAAGCTCAGCTCGTAAGCACAGACACGGCTGATGATTATTTTGCACAGGCAAGAATTGACCGGATGGAATCCCGTGATAAGGCTGTTGAAACCTTAAAGACCATTATGAACGGTGGCGATACAACTGAGGAGGAGCAGGCTGTTGCTTCCCAGGACGCTGCCACACTTTCGGGTCTTATTCAGACTGAAAGCAAGGTTGAGGACCTTATCAAGGCTTCAGGCTTCGAGGACTGTGTTGTATATCTTGACGGGGACAACGCTAACATTGTTGTGAAATCCGACGGGCTTGCTGACAGCGACGCTGCAAAAATCAAGGACATTCTGCTCAGCGAGGTTGATGTAGCTAACGAGAATATCAGAATCTTTGATGTGTCTTAATACAGACAGCAGAGATATAATTTTACCCTTTGGCGTCCCCTACACAATGAAATTTAAAAGCTATACCTTTTTCAGGTATAGCTTTTTTGTTTTGTAAAATTTTTATATGCTGTTGAAATTAGTAAAAATATATGTTATAATGTTTATATATTTAAAATTCGGGAGGAATGATTAGAATGGCTAAGACAAAACAAAAATCTCGTGCAGGAAAAAAAGTTTCTGTATTTTTTATAGTTTTTATCATTATTGAAATGCTTCTTGTTGCAGGCACAGCTTATGTTTTCAGAAATGAAGACGTTACTCCAAGCTTTGCAGGCTACAGTATGTTCGTTATGGACTCCGAGAATATGAATGGTATTCCGAAGGATGCTCTTTTTGTAGTGGAAAACGGTTCGCCAAGCAAGGATCAGATCGGCATGCCTGTTCTTTGTGAAAATGTTCCCGAAATCGGAAGCAGTATTTTCTTGCTCCTTGACATTACTGCCAAGGGCGAAAATGTTACAGGTGTTTACTATGTTGTAAGCCAGGACGACGGTACACAGCTTGAACTCAAGTCCTCTGATGTAATCGGTGTTGCTCCTACTTATTACATAACTGCAGGTAAAATCATAAGATTCGTAAGCTCACCTGTCGGAATTGCTGCTTGTGCTATTGTTCCGATTCTTATCTGGATTCTCCTTGAAATCATTATTGCTATTGCTTCACGTCCTGCAAAGAGAGATGACGACAACAAGTATGATGAGGTAGAAGAAAGCCTTACTCTTGATGATGTTCTCTATGACCAGACTGATACAAGTCCTTTGAAATTCACAAAGGATGAGACAATTGAGGAAATGATTGATGACATTACTTTTGCTCAGGAAGAAGCTAAAAAGGCTGAAGAAGCTGTTGAAGTTGAAGAAATCACAGAAGAAGCCGGAGCTGAGGAAGTTACTGAAGTTACAGAAGATGCTCCTGAGGAAGCTGAACCTGAGGTTGAAGCTGAACAGACAAAACGCATAGTTGACGTTGATGAAACAATTTCTTCAACAAGAAAGGCTGCTTCAGACTCACTTGAGGAGCTTATGAAGATGATGGAAGAAGAACAGAAAAAGCTGAAGGAACAGCTCAGCAAGTAAGACACATATCAAGGCATATATACGGCATAATAGTGCTGTATATATGCTTTTAGTTTGTATTGATGAAAGGATTTTTTATGACTGAAACTGAAATCAAAGCTCCAAGAGTTATGCTGGCTGCTGTTGACCTTGGTGAATACGATGCATCTCAATCTCTTGACGAGCTTGAGGAACTGGCTCAGACGGCAGGTGCAGAAACGGTTGTCAGGATAATACAGCGTCGTCCTTCTTTTGACTCGGCCACCTGTATTGGTTCAGGAAGGCTTGAGGAGATGGCTGAGATATGTGAACGTGAAGAAATCGACCAGATTATTTTTGACCACGAGCTGACGGCGACGCAGATAAGAAACATTGAGGCTGTCTGCAACGTTCACACCATTGACAGGACTATGCTTATACTTGATATTTTTGCTCAGCGTGCCACCACTCACGAGGGACGTTTACAGGTGGAGATTGCTCAGCACAAATACCGTTTGCCAAGGCTTGCGGGTATGGGTATAAAGCTATCACGACTGGGTGCAGGCATTGGTACACGAGGTCCGGGTGAAACAAAGCTGGAGACGGACAAGCGTCATATCAGAACAAGAATTTCTGCCCTGAGTCAGGAGCTGAAAGAAATTGAAAAACGCCGTGCAAATCATCGTGCAAGACGCAAAAAAGACGGTGTTCTCATTTGTGCTATTGTTGGGTACACAAACGTTGGAAAATCCACGCTTCTGAACAGGCTGACTGAGGCAGGGGTGCTTGCTGAAAACAAGCTTTTTGCCACACTTGAGACCACCTCCCGTTCAATAGAGCTTCCTGACGGACGAAGTGTTATGCTGGTAGACACTGTAGGACTAATCAGGCGTTTGCCTCATCATCTTGTAGAGGCTTTCAAATCCACACTTGAGGAGGCTGCAAACGCTGATGTAATACTCCACGTTTGCGACGCTTCAGCTGACAACTGTGAAGAACAGGCAAAGGTTACTCTTGAGCTTTTATCCCAGCTCGGTTGCGAGGGTATTCCCGTTGTAACGGTACTGAACAAGTGCGACAAGGTGCCATACATTGATGAAATCGGTTTGGAAGAAAACGTTGTGAAAATCTCTGCCAGAAACGGGGATGGCATTGATGGCTTACTTCTTGCAATTCAGGCTGCCTTACCACAATCGGCAATTCGCACCAAGCTTTTGCTCCCCTTTGACAAGGCGGGACTTGTAAATCTTATTCGCAAGGACGGCAAGGTTTTCTCCGAAGAATATGTTGCTGAGGGTATTCTTTTAGACGCTTTGGTGGACATAAAAGTGTTCTCAAAAGTTGAGGAATACAAGTGGAATATGTAAAAATAAAAAGCGTAACAAGCATCGATTACCTCAGTATATTCAAATAAAACTATAAACAGCGGAAAACAAAAATATCCGTTATCACAAACGATAACGGATAATGGTGCAGGGGCACGCCCCTGCTGGTGCCGCTAACCGGACGTTGAACACGCTTCAAGTCTGATTGAGACACCATAAAAAATCAGAGATTTAACCCTCAATCTCTTCGGGTCAAACCTCTGATTTTGGTGCCGCTAACCGGACTTGAACCGGTACGGNNCTACCGAGGGATTTTAAGTCCCTTGTGTCTGCCTATTCCACCACAGCGGCTAAGTAAATTACAGCATAAAGTATTATACTATAATTTTAGAAAAATGTCAATACAATTTGTTAAACAATCTCCTATTCTTACACTTTATTTGCAATCATTGACAAACACATTATTATAGTGTAAAATTATAAAAGGAAGCTTATGCTTCTAATATTTTAAAAGGACGATGATTTATGGACGACGTCGGACGATTATGGTACGGCATCATTATCTGTGCAGTTATTTTACTGCTTATGTTTTTCTTTAACCTTTGCGAAAATGCCATTATTGAGCTGAACGACTCAAAAATTAAAAAACTGACTGAAGAACACCGTCGTGGCAGACAGCTGAAAAAAATCCTCGAAAAGCCTAACCGACTTGTTATGACTAACCTCATTTCAAGGGCTATTATGATTATTATTTTCTCTGCTGTGTCAACCGTTTATTTTTTTGGTGCTTTAAGGGGGCTTTTTACTCAGGCTTTCGGCAACATTACAAGCAGGCCTGCTTATATCGGGCTGACTGTGCTTGCATTATTTATAATAGTCTGCATTTCGGCTATTCTTATTACCGTTTTTGGACTGAATCTGCCGAAACGCTTATGCTCGGGTGGAAAAATCTCTGACAGCTTTATTTTAAACACTTGTGGAATATACAGAGTATTTCTCACTATATTCCTGCCTCTTGAGGTTATTGCTTCAGGTATTGCTACTGCACTTCTGAAGCTGTTCGGCGTGAAAACTGACGGCAACCGTGAGGCTGTTACTGAAGAAGAAATACTTATGATGGTGGACGCTGTCAATGAAACAGGTGGCATTGAAGAATCGCAGGCTGAAATGATTAACAATATTTTTGAGTTTGACGACCTTGAAGTCCGTGAAGTAATGACCCATCGTACTGACGTTATTGCTGTTGAAATAAACACACCGATAAAAGAAGCCGTAGAGGTTGTTATCAACGAGGGCTTTTCAAGAATCCCAGTTTTTGAACAAACTATTGATGACATCTGTGGCGTTGTTTTTGCAAAGGACCTGCTGAAGCTGGTTTTATCCGATGATGCAGACAAGTTTAAGCTCAAGGACTTTATGCGTGAAATCAAATACGTTCCTGAAAGCAACAGCTGTGGTGAACTTTTTGAATACTTCACATCACAGAAAAACCACATTGCTGTAGCTATTGATGAATACGGTGGCACGGCAGGTATTGTTACAATGGAGGACCTTGTTGAATCCATTGTGGG
>DEPR01000051.1:16263-16512 GCA_002358895.1 Ruminococcus sp. UBA3387
GCAAACTTTGAGGACGTTATGGAAGTTCTCGGCAAGAAAGCTCCTGCTGACAACGACTATGACACTATTGGTGGCTTTGTCATAGACCTGCTGGGATACATTCCTGAGGACGGTGCAACACCTGACATCAACTGGGAAAACATTGATTTCTCGGTTATCAGGGCTAAAGACAAGCACATTGAAAAGCTTCGTGCTGTTATAAAAAAAGAACCTGTTATTAATGAAGAATAAAGAAAACCTGAGAAGGAA
>DEPR01000051.1:16570-23766 GCA_002358895.1 Ruminococcus sp. UBA3387
TTGTTTGTTAAATAAATCGCTATAAATTATTTGTTAAGTGTTTCGTAATGAGATTTATTCATCTCCAGCTCAAGAATACTCCACTCTTCACCAAGCACGCAACATTTTTCTTTTTCCTTCGTTTCTACTTCTTCAAACCCTGCAGATTTGTAACAATGAAAAGCTGAAAGGTTATTCTCAAAAACTCCGATAGTAACCTTTTCTGCTCCGAATATTTCAAAGGCATATTTCAGCGCAAGCTGAATCATTCCTTTTCCATACCCTTTTCCACGTTTTAAGTCATCAACTATTACAAATCCAAGACGCAGAACTCGTTTTTTATCATCTGTATATCTCATAATCAGATGCCCAACTGCTCCACTTTCATCAAAGGCTGTCATTGGATAAAAATTATCCTTCTCAACACAATCGCCATTACAGTCCACATATTTCTTGTTCATATCGGTTTCTGTAATCGGAAATAAATCATATCTGTCAGATGTCCATTTTCTGAAAGTGTCCTCGTCCTTACACCAACTGAGAATTGTTTTTGCATCATCAGGTTTATACTGTCTTAGTCCTAACATTTTTGTTTCTCCTAATAAAATATTTATGTCTATTTATTATATCATTTGCACAAGGCTATGTCAATTACGGAAGAATGCTACGACTACCGCTCCCGGACCTGCGTGAGTTCCGATTACGCTACCGATTGTAGTATATCTCACCTTTTCAAGCCCTTCTTCCCAGAGATGTTTACTATCCTCGATATATCTGAGCAAAAGCTCATCGGAAAGACCTGTATATCCCAAAAGGACAGGCTTTGTGAAATCTACGCCACCCACCTTTTTAATTTCCTGCACCAAAAGGTTATTGCCCTGTTTTGAACCTCTTGCTTTTCCCACCATTTTTATATCTCCCCCAATGACAGAAAGAACAGGTTTAATATTAAGCAATGCTCCTGCAAATGCAACAGTTTTTGATATACGGCCACCTTTTTTCAGATATTCAAGTGTATCAACCAAGGCAACAATTATGATTTTCTGTTTTTCTTCATTAAGCTTTTCGGCTATTTCTTTAGCGTTCATTCCGGAATCCAGAAACTTCAGTGCCATCTCGGTCAGAATTCCTCCACCGACTGCACCTGTGCCACTATCAACCACATAAATATTCTCATAATCCTGTGCTGCGATTGTCGCACTCTGATATGTTCCTGAAAGCTTTGAGGCAACTGTTATTACAACTGCTTCGTCTCCTGACTCCCTGACTTTGTCAAACTCCTGTGCAAATGCAGAAGGTGTAGCCTGACTTGTTGTTGGCAAAACATCACTTTCTACAAGCCTTTTATAGAATGTATTATGGTCTATTGTTACTCCGTCAACAAACTCCTCATCACCAAACCGAAGTGTCAGAGGCACAACGCTTACCCTATCCTTATACTCAGGCATAAGGTCAGTTGTTGAGTCCACAATTATCCTTGTTCTCATTTCATCAATCCTTTACTTAGTATTTTCATAATTTTTAGATACTGAATCAAGGTTATTGCTGATTACTGCAAGGCTTCGATAAAATGCATCTCTCTCCTCTTCAGTCAATCCTGCACTTGTTTCATTCAGCACGCAGGCAATCCTATCAGCTATCTTCTTGCCCACCTCTTTGCCTTTTTCAGTTAAAAGAAAGGGACTTTTATATCGTTTTTGATTTTTTGAGTCGCAAGTAAGATAACCGTTGGTTTCCAGATAATCAAGTGAACGTGAAATTGTTGCTTTATCCTCTTCACATCGCTCACATAGCTCTGTAGCTGTAAGCCCATCTGACAAATAGAGATAATACAGACAAGACACATGAGGACTTCGCAGGTTATATTCTGCCATCTCCTGGTTTTTTATCTTGCGTATATTTCGGCTGATTCTGTTTATCAATATGGTAAAAGTCTCAAATCTCTCTTTCATTATGAATCCTCCTTTATACTTGTTGAAATCTCAACAAGTATAAATATACCACAAACTTGTTGAAATGTCAACAAAGGATAAAAAAGTTTTCCATTCACAGCCTGTTTGCTATATTTTATGCAAAGTCAGGAAACAATATACTTTCCGACCCGAGCATACTACTTTTAACAAAAGAATTTGCATACTTTTTCACTATTATTAGCCCTTGTTTTGGGTGAATATTTATGCATATTTTACTTGAAAAATGATGAATAAAGTGATATAATGTTATAGCACAAGTAAAGGTAGAAAAACTACACTTTGCTCGTGTTTAGTGCAAATACCCTTAGAATTATAGTGGAGGTTATTATGGACAAAAAGAAACGGACTGTAAGCATTATAATTTTTGTTTGTGCTGCAGTCGCCTTGATGATTGGAACCATTGTGGTGAAATCCCCGGGACATCACGGCTCCATAGGTGAACTTATGAGGGACGCTGTGCTTCACGAGCAGAATAAAATAAATCTGTTCGGTCTGCTTGACGTGAACCCCGGACTGATTTCTGCTTTTTCCGTAACAGCAATATTCTTTATATTTTGTCTGATTGTAAGGATTTTTGTTATCCCGAAATTCAAATATGTACCGGGAAAATTCCAGCTTATGCTGGAAACGGCAGTTGGATTCTTTGATGGACTTGCAAAATCAAACAGCCCACATCGAAACAAATTTCTTGGTGCTTATATTTTTACTGCAGGTGCTTATATTTTTGTCGGCACTCTATTTGAGCTTTTCGGCTTTCAGGCTGTTACTACTCACGGCAGTTCTATAGCTTTGCCTGCTCCACTTGCAGACATAAACGGTGCATTGATGATTGGTTGTTTATCCTATCTGATTATTCTGTCGGGTGGTATTGCTGAAAACAAGTTAAAGGGTGTAGGAAAAACCCTGAAAGAGTTTTCTCTCCCGATTTCAATGAGTTTTCGTATTTTCGGTGCATTACTCAGTGGTGCATTGGTTACGGAGCTTGTATATCACTACATTCATTTAAGCTACGGGCTTCCTGTTGTGGTGGGAGTTTTGTTCACTTTGTTACACGCCCTTATTCAGGCTTATGTACTCACAATGCTCACTTCCCTGTTCTACGGCGAAGTTTCCGAGCCTGCTCATAAACACAAATAATTTCGGAGGTAAAAGTTATGAAAAAAAGTATTAAGGTAATTATTACAGCATTGATTATGATGACATTATTGTTTGCAGTTTCAATTCCTGCAATGGCTGACACAGAAAGCGAAGCAACTCCTGCTTCTGCTGTTGAACAGGTTGCTGATGAAGAAGCTGAAGACAACTCTATCGGCGACAAGGCTCTTGCTGCTGCTATTGCTGTTGGTCTTGCTGCGGCTGCAGGTGCTATCGGTATGGGTATGGCTATTGCTAAATCTTCTGAGGCTATTTCACGTCAGCCTGAGGCAGAAGGTAAAATCCGTACAACCCTTATGCTGGGTCTTGTATTCGTAGAAACTGCTATTATCTATGCTCTTGTAATAGCTATTCTGATTATATTTGTATTGTAAGAAAGACAGGTGAAACATTATGCCTCTTAACATAGACTGGCAACAGATTCTTCTGCACCTGCTTAACTTCGTTGTTCTGTTCGGTATACTTTATTTTCTCCTTTACAAGCCAGTAAAGCAATTTATGGACAGCAGAACCGAATATTACAAAAACCTTGACGATGAAGCAAAGAAAAATCTTGAAAGCAGTGAAAAGGCTAAGGCAGAATATCAGAACAAGCTTGACGATATTGAAGATGAAATCATTGCTAAGAAGGAAAAAGCTCGCAAAGAGCTTGAAAAAGCAAGTGCTACACACAAAAAGCAGGCTGAGGCTGAGGCGTCAAAGATTATTGCAGATGCACGAAAGTCAGCTGAAAGAGAACGTGTAAAAATGCTCAAAGAAGTACAGAATGAAATATCAGATATGGTTACAGACGCTACAGAAAAGCTGGTTGTAAACGCAAGCACTTCTGACGCTTTTGACCAATTCCTTGAAGCGGCACAAAGGAGTGAAGCAGATGAACAATTATAATTCTGCAAGAACTGCAATTTTGTTTTCAAACACTCCTCCTAATCCTATTCAGGAACAGAAATTCAATGATTTCCTTTCTCAAAAATACGGTGAGGAAATTACAATAATCTGGAAACAGGACGATTCCCCTGAGGGTGGCTTCAAGCTACAGGTTGGCTCTGAGGTTTATGACTGGAGTCTCAGTGGTCGTTTTCTTCAGTTAAAGGAAACTCTTGCCGGGCTTAAAGACAAGAACGAGGATATTATTCCTCTGCTTCGTGATACAGTCAAGAACTGGACTCCAAAGGCTCTGGCTCACGAGGTAGGTACGGTTGCTACTGTCGGCGACGGAATTGCCACAGTTGAGGGACTTGAAAACGTAACTTACGGTGAAATTCTCATATTCTCATCAGGCATCCGTGGTATGGCTCAGGATTTGCGTGAAGATGAAATCGGCTGTATTCTTTTCGGAAGTGATGAAGAAATAAGCGAAGGCAGTACTGTCAGACGTTCAGGCAAAACTGCAGGCATCCCTGTTGGAGATGAATTTATCGGCAGAGTTGTCAACGCTCTTGGTATGCCTATTGACGGAAAGGGTGAAATTCTTTCCGAAGAATACCGTCCTATTGAAAATCCTGCTCCGGGAATTATTGACAGACAGCCTGTTGACACACCGCTTGAGACAGGTATTCTTGCTATCGACTCAATGTTCCCTATCGGCAGAGGTCAGCGTGAGCTTATTATCGGCGACAGACAGACAGGCAAGACTGCTATTGCAATAGACACGATTCTCAACCAGAAGGGCAAGGACGTTATCTGCATTTATGTTGCTATCGGACAGAAGGCAAGCTCTGTTGCTCAGCTGGTTCAGAACCTCAGAAACAGAGATGCTATGGACTACACTATTGTTGTAAGTGCAACGGCAAGTGAATCTGCTCCTATGCAGTATATTGCACCATACGCAGGCTGTGCTTTAGGCGAATATTTTATGGAGAAGGGCAAGGACGTGCTTATCATATATGATGATTTATCAAAGCACGCTATTGCTTACCGTTCTCTGAGCTTATTGCTTGAACGTGCACCCGGACGTGAGGCTTATCCCGGAGATGTATTCTATCTCCATTCAAGACTTCTTGAACGTTCGGCTCACCTCAGTGATGAAAAGGGTGGTGGCAGTATGACTGCTCTTCCAATCGTTGAGACTCAGGCAGGCGACGTTTCGGCATATATCCCAACCAACATTATTTCAATCACTGACGGACAGATTTTCCTCGAAAGTGATTTGTTCTTTGCAGGTCAGCGTCCTGCTGTAAACGTTGGACTTTCCGTTTCCCGTGTAGGTGGCGACGCTCAGACCAAGGCTATGAAAAAGGCTGCAGGTGCTATTCGTCTTGACCTTGCACAGTATCGTGAGATGGAAGTTTTCACTCAGTTTGCAAGCGACCTTGACGACGCAACCAAACGACAGATAACCTATGGCCAGGGGCTTATGCAGATGCTCAAACAGGATCAATACAAGCCTTTGAAGCAATATGAACAGGTTATAATTCTTGTAATCGTGCTTAATCATCTTCTCCAGGACATTCCTGCAAAAGATATCAAGGCTACAATCAGCCGACTTCTCAACTACTTTGAAGAGAAGCATTTTGATGTTGCCGAGGAGATTGAAAATACAGGTGTTCTAACAGATGAATGTAAAGAAAACATTGTTCACATAGCTAAAAAATTCTTGCAGGAGCTTTAATGTTATGGCTACCATAAAGGAAATTAAAAATCACATAAACAGCGTTAAGGATACTCAGAAGATTACCAACGCTATGTATCTGATTGCTTCCACAAAGCTGAGAAAGGCTAAAAGTGAACTTGACCTTACAAGACCTTTTTTCAAGGCTTTGCAAGAGGAAATCAAACGAATTTTCAGAACTTCAGAAAATGTGGAGAGCAAGTATTTCTACCCTGTTACAGGTGAACACGAGCTTCCCGGTTCTTATGGGTATCTGGTAATCACAGCTGACAAGGGGCTTGCAGGTGCTTACAACCAGAATGTTATCAAGGAAGCTGTAAGGCTGATGAAGGAACATCACGACCCGAAGTTATTTGTTGTTGGTGAATACGGTCGTCATTATTTTACATCCCACAACATTCCTATTGAAAAAAGTTTTCTTTACACTGCACAGAATCCTACAATCCACAGGGCAAGGGAAATATCAGATATTCTTCTCAACCTGTTTAATCAGGGTGAGCTGGCAAAGATTTTTGTAATTTACACCGATATGCAGGGTGCAATCAATTCCCACGCCTGCTCAACAAGACTGCTTCCTTTTCATCGTGCACAGTTTATTGTACCTGACAGCCACGAGAAGGAAATTAAAACTCCATTTGAGTTTGTTCCATCTATGGAAGTTGTGCTTGACAACATCGTTCCAAGCTATGTTACGGGGTTTATTTACAGTGCTCTCATTGACAGCTTCTGCAGTGAACAGAACTCCCGTATGAACGCTATGGATTCTGCCAACAGAAATGCTCAGAAGCTATTGGACGAACTATCAATTCAATACAATCACATAAGGCAAAGTGCCATAACCCAGGAAATTACTGAGGTTTCTTCGGGTGCTAAAAGTATGAAAAGAAAATCAGAACTCAAAAAATCCAAAGGAGGTGCCGTAAAATAATGAACGGAAAAATTATTCAGGTTTCAGGCTCGGTTATTGACGTAGCTTTTGAAAAAGGCAGACTTCCGAAAATCAAAGAGGCACTTTCAGTTTCAGTAAACAACAAGACAAGAATGATGGAGGTTGCTCAGCACATTGGTGGCAACACCGTTCGCTGTATTATGCTTTCTGAAAGCGAAGGCTTATACCGTGGTATGGAGGTTGTGGCCACAGGTGCAAACATCTCTGTTCCTGTTGGAGAGGCCACTCTCGGCAGAATGTTCAACGTTTTAGGTGAGCCTATTGACGGTGGTGCTCCTATTGATGACAGGATTGAAAAGTGGAACATTCACAGAAATGCTCCAAGCTTTGACGAACAAAGTCCTGCGGTTGAAATTCTCGAAACAGGAATCAAGGTTATTGACCTTCTTGAACCTTATCCAAAGGGTGGTAAAATCGGCTTGTTCGGTGGTGCAGGTGTTGGTAAGACTGTACTTATTCAGGAGCTTATCCACAATGTTGCTATGGAACACGGTGGCTACTCTATTTTCACAGGTGTTGGTGAACGTTC
>DEPR01000051.1:23858-31294 GCA_002358895.1 Ruminococcus sp. UBA3387
AAGACTGCTCTTGTTTTCGGACAGATGAATGAGGCACCGGGTGTAAGAATGAGAGTTGCTCTTTCAGGACTTACTATGGCTGAGTACTTCAGAGACAAGGAAAACAAGGACGTACTTTTATTTATCGACAACATTTTCCGTTTTGTACAGGCAGGTAGTGAGGTTTCAACGCTTTTAGGCAGAATGCCCTCTGCTGTTGGATATCAGCCTACACTTGCCGAGGAAATGGGTGCTTTGCAGGAACGTATCGCTTCAACAAAGAGTGGTTCGGTAACATCAGTTCAGGCTGTTTATGTACCTGCTGATGACCTGACTGACCCTGCTCCTGCGACAACATTCTCACATCTTGACGCAACAACAGTACTGAGCAGAAAAATTGCTGAACAGGGTATTTATCCTGCTGTTGACCCTCTTGAATCCACTTCAAGAATTCTTGAGGCAAGTATTCTCGGTGAAGAACACTACAGCATTGCAAGACGTGTTCAGGAGATACTTCAGAAATACAGCGAACTGCAGGATATTATTGCTATTCTCGGTATTGAAGAACTCAGCGATGAGGATAAGCTTACAGTTGGACGTGCAAGAAAGATTCAACGTTTCCTTGCTCAACCGACACACGTTGCTGAAAAGTTTACAGGTATTCCAGGAATTTATGTGCCATTGAAAGAGACTTTACGGGGCTTCAAGGCTATCGTTGATGGCAAGATGGACTCTTATCCTGAGGCTGCTTTCTACAACGTTGGCACACTTGATGATGTAATTGCCAAGGCTGAAAAAATACAAAAAGGTGAAATATAAATGAATGTTTTTACTTTGACGGCACTTGCCGCTGAAAAGCCGTTCTATGAGGGAGACTGCATTTCACTTGTTATCCCCACAGTTGACGGGCAGTATGGTATTCAGGCTAAACACAGCAATATGATTGCCGCTATTGTTCCAGGTGAACTGAAATTCACCCGACCTGACGGTGAGGTAACTATCGCTGCTGTTTCCGAGGGAATGGTAAAGGTGGAAAACGAACAAGTGCTTGTGCTTGTGGACACGGCTGAGCTTCCTGAGGAAATTGATGAAAACCGTGCTAAACGCTCTGCCGAACAGGCTAAGGAAGCTATTCTTCAGAAAAAAAGTATTCAGGATTATCTTTCTGCTCAGGCTAAAATGGCAAGAGCCATTGGCAGACTAAGGGTAAAACATCACGGGCATACAGATTAGTCATCTAAAAAGGCAGCTTTTTCGGCTGTCTTTTTGCTGTTTTCATCGTTTTGGTCATTATAAACATTATTGATGTATTTATTCTTGTAAATTCGGCGGTTTGACAGGTAAAAAGCCCTTGACAAACGAGGAAAAACGTGGTATATTTGTATTTGTCGCAAATACACTTGTGCGTTGGAGGTGGACTAATCTTGCAAAATAAAGAAGGGAATCCTGTTATAGTAAGTGCTGATGTGTTACCTGATATTATACTGAAGGTACTCAAGGCAAAACAGATGAGAGCAAGGGGTGAGGTTTCTACCTCGGCTGAAGCTTGCAGAGCTGTTGGCATTTCGAGAAGTGCATACTACAAATACAAGGACTCGGTATTCAACTATGAAGAACAGTTCACCAACAGAATTGTTTCGGTTTACTGTGTGTTGAGAGATGAAAAGGGCGTGCTTTCCTCAATTATCTCAAAGCTATATGAGCTTAACACCAATATTCTCACCATAAATCAGAACATTCCCATTGACTCGGTTGCTACGGTAACTATTTCGCTGAGATTTGACCAGGATGTTTTAAGCACGGGTATTCTGAAAAGTGAACTTATGAATCTTACAGGTGTGGTTGATGTAAAAATTATTTCAGGCGAATAAAAATTAATTAACATAAAGGAAGGTATTATTATGAGCAAGGTTGCAATTATTGGCTACGGTGTTGTTGGCTCCGGTACTGTTGAGCTTTTTGAAAAAAACCGTGAGTCTATTTGTAAAAAGGTTGGAAAGGACTGCGAAATCAAATATATTCTCGATTTGAGAGATTTCCCCAATGATCCGTATGAATCAAAGATGATCAAGGATTTCAACATCATTCTTGAAGATGATGAGGTTGAAGTTGTTGCTGAAGTTGTAGGCGGTGCTACATTTGCTTATGACTACACTAAAAAGCTTCTCGAAAGAGGCAAAAGCGTTGTTACTTCAAACAAGGAGCTTGTTGCTACACACGGTGCTGAGCTTCTTGCTATTGCACAGGAACATAACTGCAACTATCTTTTCGAGGCAAGCGTTGGCGGTGGTATTCCTATTATCAGACCACTTAACAAGTGTCTTGCAGGTAACTCAATCGAACAGATAAGCGGTATCCTCAACGGTACTACTAACTTTATTCTTTCAAAGATGATAAAGGAACAGATGGATTTTGCTACTGCACTCAAAATGGCTCAGGAACTGGGCTATGCTGAAAAGGACCCTACTGCTGACGTTGAGGGTCATGACGCTTGCAGAAAAATCTGTATCCTCGGTTCACTTGCTTATGGAAAACACATTTATCCTGAAATGGTACACTGCTCAGGTATTTCAAGAATCACTCTTGATGACGTAGAATACGCTGAAAATGCAGGCTATGCAATCAAGCTTATCGGCTCTGTTAAGCCTGTTGGCGATGACAAAATCACAGCTATTGTTTGCCCGAGACTTGTTCCAAAGACAAATCTTTTAGCTTCAGTTGACGAAAACTACAACGCTATTTCCGTTACAGGTGATGGTGTTGGCGATGTTCTTTTCTATGGTCAGGGTGCAGGAAAACTCCCGACAGCTTCTGCTGTAGTCGGCGATATTATCGACTGTCTCAAGCACCATAACAGAGTGCTTGCCCTCACTTGGGAAGACTGCCACGACAAGGAATATGCTGTTAGCTATAAAAAGGCTGAGGTTTCAATGTATGTTCGCATTAAGGCTGACAACGCTGAAGAACTGAAGGCTTCTATCTCAGAAATGTTCGGCAAGCTGATGTACATTGAAAGAGATGGCAGACCTGATGATGAGCTTGCATTCATCACACCTAATATGGTTGAAGAAGATATTGACGCTAATCTTACTATTCTTTCACACTCTTGTGAAATTGCAAGCAAAATCAGACTTTACTGATAAGGGGCAAATTCTCTATGTTTAAAATTCAGATACCTGCTACCTCGGCTAATTTAGGTGCAGGATTTGACGCTCTGGGGCTTGCTTTAAGCTATTACAACTATGTTGAAATGGAAGAAAGCGATGTTCTGGATATTTCTTCGGCTGACGGACTTCAGGTCCCTACCGATGAAAAAAATCTTATATATATTTCTGCAAAGGACTTATACAACGTTTGTGGCAAAAAGCTTGACGGATTAAAGCTAATTCAGACAAACAACATCCCTATGGCAAGGGGATTAGGCTCATCTTCCGCCTGCATTATTGCAGGACTTGTGGGTGCAAACAAGATGCTGGGCAATCCTCTCACAAAGGACGACCTTGTAGACCTTGCTGCACAGATTGAGGGGCACCCTGACAACACGGCACCTGCACTTTTAGGTGGAATTGTTACTGCTGTTTTTGACGGCAGAAAGGTTCACTGGGTTAAGCAGGAGGTTTTCACAAAGCTTAAATTCGTAGCGATTATTCCTGATTTCGAGCTTAAAACCGATGCTGCAAGGGCTTGTCTTCCAAAAGAAGTTTCTCACAAAGACGCTGTTTATAATCTTTCCCGTGCCGCACTTTTTTCAGCTTCCCTGCTTACAGGCAAGTTTGAAAATCTGCGTACGGCTGTTCACGACAGACTTCATCAGCCATACCGAATGGAGCTTATTCCAAACTGCCGTGAAGTTTTCGACATTGCATACACTCACGGTGCATACGGTGCATACATAAGTGGTGCAGGTCCTACGGTTATGGCAATAGTTGACGAGGAAAACACATATTTTGCAGGGAAGATGAAGTTCTCTCTTGATAATGCAGGTCTTAGCGACTGGCAGGTACACGAGTTCCGTATTGACAACGAGGGTACAAAAATAATTGAAAAATAATCAAGTGGCGACTTCTTGTCGCCTATTTCTTTAATGGTGATTTTATGCTAACAGACAAAACACAACTTGACAAGCTTTTTGCTGAGGGCAATATGGCTGTAAATGATGAGCAATATGACAAGCTTGAAAAATACAGCCGTTTGCTTGTGGAATGGAATGAAAAAATAAATCTGACTGCGATTACTGACCCTGAGGGTATTGCACTCAAGCATTTCTATGACAGCGTTTATCCTTTCACTTTTATTGACATCAAGGAAAATGCCAGCCTTATTGACGTTGGAACCGGTGCAGGCTTTCCTTCCTGTCCACTCAAAATCTTCCGTAATGACCTAAGGCTTACGCTTCTTGACAGTCTTAACAAGAGGATAAACTTTCTTCAGGAGGTTTCCGACACTCTTGGCCTTGATGCTGAATGTATACACGGTCGTGCTGAAGAGCTTGGACGTAATAGCGATTTTCGTGATAAATTCGACGTTGCTTGTGCAAGGGCTGTTGCAAACCTCACAGAGCTTTGCGAATACTGCTTGCCTTTTGTAAAGATGGGAGGTAGCTTTGTTGCTCTCAAGGGCTCAAGTGGACTTGATGAGCTGAAAGACGCGGAAAACGCAATAAAAACTCTGGGTGGTAAGCTGGAAACGGCAAGGGAATACGCTTTACCCAACGGAGACGGGCGTGTGCTCATAGTTATAAAAAAGACCGCCCCGACTCCCGAAAAATATCCTCGGAACAAGGGACAGATGAAAAAGAAAAGGTTATAAAAGAAACCTCTCTGAAATCAGAGAGGTTTTTCTATTACTTATTAAGATATTCCAGATTTTTTGAAATAAGCTCACATCTCTGCTTAACGCAGTCAACTGAACGAAGTGGATCTGATGGTGTATTGAATGTATAATCCATCAGCTTGTCAATTGTAGTTGCTGCAACGTGAAGTCTTGTGTCAGATGATGCATAATAGATATACACATCGCCGTTTTCACGAACTACTGCACCATTTGTGAAGCACACGTTTGAAACATCTCCCACACGTTCAGCACCGTGTGGTGCAATGAAAAGTCCTGATGGTGAAGCAATCAGCTTGCTTGGGTCATTAAGGTCAGTTGCAAACACATAGATTACATATCTGAGACCTGCAGCTGTATTTCTTACACCGTGTGCAATATGTATCCAGCCCTTAGGTGTCTTGATTGGAACTGCACCCGCACCGTTCTTTACTTCTGTTATTGTGTGGTACTGCCTTGGTGATATAACCACTTCTTCTGTACAGATAACAGGGTTATTTATATCCTCACAAAGTCCGAAGCAAACGCCACCGCCTGAACCTGTTTCGATAAAGTCGTCCTGTGGACGTGTATAGAAAGCATACTTTCCGTCTACAAACTCAGGGTGAAGCACCACATTTCTCTGCTGTGGTGATTTTGAAATAAGGTTAGGAAGTCTTTCCCAGGTCTTCAAATCCTTTGTTCTTACGATACCTGCCTGTGCTGTTGCCGCAGAAAGGTCAGGATTTGTTTTGTCCTTACTTTCAGAACAGAACACACCGTAAATCCAGCCATCTTCGTGCTGTGTCAGACGCATATCGTATACATTTGTTTCATCAGGCTCTGTATCGGGAAGCTGTACGGGATAGTCCCAGAATCTGAAGCCGTCAACAGGGCTTTCACTTTCTGCTACTGCAAAAAATGACTTTCTGTCATTTCCTTCAACTCTTGCTACAAGATAATACTTACCGTTCATATAGATTGCACCTGAATTAAGCACAGCGTTGATTCCCAAACGTTCCATAAAGTACGGATTTGTTTCAGGGTTCATATCATACTTCCATATAACAGGTGCGTGATCTGCTGTGAGAACAGGATTTACATATCTGTCGTAAATTCCGTTATAGCAAGGTGCTACTTCATTTTTCTTTGCAATCAACGCTTCATATTCGTCAATTACTTTCTTCTTGTTTTCTTCAAAGCTCATTTAATTTTTCCTCCCGAATTTTAATACGCACATCTTAGTTGCTTAGGTTATTATACTATATTTCCCGTTTCAATGCAACACTTTTTTATGATTTTCCCAATTATTTTCCGTCAAAATAACGCCACATTTCATCGTGGATAGCGTCTGCTGCTCTTGCAACCCTCTGAAGTCTGTATGCACTTACCTCATCGGTCAGGCACACAAGCACATATGGGTGCTCGGCTTCCACCACAGCTGTATCGTGGTGATAATCCTCTGTAAAGCCACACTTTGAATACACGTTATACTTCCAACCCAGACCAATACGGAAGTTACTTGCAAGAGATTTTTTCAGCTCATCTCTCATAAAGCTTCCATATTTTCCGTTATAGAGATAATCATACATTTCAATCCACTCACGAGTGGAATCTGCAGCTGACACAACGCCCCACCTCACTGATGATGACACAGATGTGCGACAACCAAGTGATGCAATATACCGATTATAGCCTGAGTAACCGAAATAGTCCTGAAGCATATAATAGCCACAGTTATCGCTATATGCACATATATAATGAATCACCTGTCGCATTGAGAATTTTGTGCCATATGGATACTTTACAATTTCGCTTGTACCACTGGAATAATCCCAGCTCTGATATGTAAGCATAGTATCAAGGGTAGGATACCCGTCCTCCATCTGCTTTAACGCATAGAGCATATATGGCATTTTTACTGTACTTGCAGTTGGCAGATAGGACTTAGCGTTATACCCGATAAACACGCCACTGTCCAAATCAAGCATTGCAAAGCTTGCCGTCTTTCCGATATATGTCAGAGCATTATAAAGCTCCCATCTTTTTGCTGATGAAATAGTATACCCCTGTGCATTTACACCTTTGATTGTATATGAATTTATATAGCTGTTTATTATTTCATTATAAGTTTTATTATTGAACACCTTTGCATATTTAGCATTTGAAGCTGTTCCGCCTATTATAGTTGAATCTGCCATCCTATAGGCTTTTACTTTGATATACACTCTCTTTCCTGCCAGCTTGGTTGTGGTATAACTAAAAGTTTTATTCCCTTTAATCTGTGCAAGGCGTGTATAAGCACCGTTTTTCTGTGTGCTATAATAGACAAGATACCCTTCGGCATTGCTCACCTTTGACCAGCTGATTTTTAATGTTCCTCTGTCAACAGTAGTTTTTACAGTAGCGACTTTCTGAGGACGTGTTACAAAACTACGCTTATTGAACTCGCCGTAATAATACACTCCGTCATAATTCTTTATAGCTCTTACCGCATATTTATCCTTCTGCCCTGCTGATTTGCCTGAAATCTTATACGAAGTAATCGGGCCTCTCGCTATGCCTACATATTTTCCTTTTGAGCTATCATATTTAAGCACCTGATATTCAGTAGCACCCTGAACTCTTGTCCAGGCAAGGGTATAGCC
>DEPR01000052.1:0-12486 GCA_002358895.1 Ruminococcus sp. UBA3387
GCAAACGTCTCATTATGAACAAAATTATTGTGATTGTTTACAAATAATTTACAAACAATATTAAAACCACACGGATTATCAGGTCTGTGTGGTTTGTTTTGTTATATGAATATTCTATTCCATACAAGCATAAAATGTACAAACTTATTATATGGAAAGAGGTTTTTAAATGACAAAGAGAAAACTTTTGACAGCCGTATGTTTTATAGCTTTGTGTGCAGTAGTCGGGGTCAGTGGATATAAGGCGGACAATCGGATTGCCGTTCAGACAGTTTCTTCCCAAGGCTTTGTAACCGAACAAAAGCCTGTCATTGTCATTGATGCAGGACACGGTGGAATTGACGGTGGATGTGTCAGCGTAAATGACAAGTGCGAAAAGGATATAAATCTGAATATTCTGCTGACATTGCGTGATATGGCTGAGATTATGGGATATGAGCCTGTATGTACACGTGAAACGGATAAATCTATTCACGATGACGGTATTGAAGGGCTTTCAAATCAGAAAAAGTCAGATATGAAAAACAGGCTTGATATTATAAATTCCAATGAAAACGGTATTGCTGTTTCTATTCACCAGAATCAGTTTACAGATGAAAAATACAGCGGTGCACAGATGTTTTACAGTCCAAATATTGAGGGAAGTGAACAGCTGGCAGATATAATGCAGAAGCAGTTTGTTGCCAAGCTTCAGCCTGATAACCAGCGTGAGACCAAGCAGGTAGGAGATGAGCTTTATCTGTTACATTTTGCAAAGTGTCCTGCAGTTATGATTGAATGTGGCTTCCTGTCAAATCACGAGGAGGCAAGCAAGCTTGAGAGTGAGGAATATCAGAAACAGATAGCATTTACGATTTTCTGTGGTATTACGGAGTTTGAGAATATGAGAGTAGGATAAAAAAAGGGTATCGCATCTGCGATACCCTTAAATTTTAATTAAAGCTCAATTTTGCCTTCTGTCTTGTTGTTTACAACATAATAAGCGGCATTGTCTTCAGGTTTAACGTAAACGTTGATTGTTCTTACGCAACCCTTGTTGTTTGCTCTGAAATCTGCTTTGGCAGCTGCTACGATAGCATCAATTTCTACTTCCTTGCCACCAAACTGTACAACTACGTTTTCCTTCTTTACTTCAGGCTTAGCAGCCTTTTTAGCAGGAGCTTTCTTAGTTGCAGGCTTCTTTGCAGGAGTCTTCTTTTCAACCTTAGCTTCAACCTTTGTTTCAGCTTTTGGAGCTGTTTTTGTTGCAGTTTCTTTTACTGCCTTTGTTTCTGTTGTAGTTTTCTTTGTTGCCATAATCAAAATCCTTTCAAAAAATTATTTGTTTACGACTTCTTTAAGAAGCTTTCCTGATTTGAAGACCGGTGCCTTTTTTGCAGGAATTACAATAGGTTTTTTTGTTGTGGGGTTAATTGCATTTTTCTCTGCACGTTCACGCACATCAAATGTTCCGAAACCTGAAATTACAACCTTTTCACCTTTTGCAAGCGTTTCAGTAATTGTGTCGATTACTGATGAAATAATAGCTTCTGATTCTTTCTTTTTTATCGAGTTCTTTTCAGCTATTACCGATACAAGTTCTGATCTTGTCATTGTTTTTGCCTCCTTTGTTCTGGTTGTATTATAGCTTCTTATGCAGGATTTGTCAATTAAAATATGCCAATTTCTGCAAATAAAATAAAGATTTGTAGAATTATATAAAATCAAAAAAAATAAGTGAAAGATTTTGTTTTATTTAACGTGAAAAAAGTGTGGATACTTCGGTATAATCTTTACGTTTCGTTATTCCTTACGGTTTGTGCTATATTAGCAAAATGTATGTTTTTTTTGGAAATAATGCTTGACTTTTATGTAGAAAAGCACTATAATAGAAAAGTAATTATATTTGGCAGATTATATATTTGTATCTGCAATTTTAGGTTTAGGAGGATTAATCGTGCGTCGAGCAAAGAAACCCGTATTTTTCATCGTTGTAGCTTGTATTCTTGCTTTTGCATATCTTACATTTGCAGGTGTACATACACAATACGGTGATGTTGAAAAGTCATATATTAAAGGTGTGGACGAAATCCGTTGGGGCATTGATATTCAGGGTGGTGTAAATGCTACTTTTGAACCGGCTGACGGATATGATGCTACAGCTAAGGAAATGGAAGCTGCTAAATCAGTAATCGAACAGCGTCTTGTTAATCTGAACATTACTGACAGTGAAGTTTATGTTGACACAGCTACTAACAAGGTAATGGTTTCATTCCCTTGGCAGGCAGGCGAAAAGGACTTTGACCCTGAGGCTGCTGTTGCTGAACTTGGTGAAACAGCTATCCTTACATTCAGAAAGGGTACTGAAGAAACAGGTGAAACTGTTATCACTGGTACTAACGTAAAGAATGCTGAGGCTGCTCAGATTACTAACGACAACGGACAGGCCGAATATGTTGTAGCTCTTGAGCTTGACAGCGAAGGTACAGGTTCTTTTGCTGAAGCTACAACAGAGCTTGCTGCTACTCAGGGACAGATTTCTATCTGGATGGATGAAACACAGATTTCAGCACCTATGGTAAACGAAGCTATCACCGGTGGCGAATGTACAATTACAGGTAGCTCATCAAATCCTTTTACATATGATTCAGCTAAGGAACTTGCTGATAAGATTATGGCAGGTTCATTGCCATTCAAGCTTGTTACAACAAGTAATAATATCATTTCTGCAACACTTGGTTCAGGTGCAAGAGATGCAATGGTTATTGCCGGTGCAATCGCATTCCTTCTCATCGCACTTTATATGATTTTCATTTACAAGCTTCCCGGATTTGTTGCTACTATTGCTTTGTTCGGACAGGTTGTAGGTACAATCGCTTGCGTTTCTGGCTTCTTCGGAAACATAGAAAGCTTTACTCTTACTATTCCTGGTATTGCGGGTATTATACTTGCTATCGGTATGGGTGTTGACGCTAACGTTATTGTTGCTGAACGTATCAAGGAAGAGCTTAACAACGGTAAGACTCTGACAGGTGCTATTGAGCTGGGTTATAAGAGAGCCTGGTCAGCTGTATTCGACAGTAACATCACAGTTGTATTCGTGGCAGTTATTCTTATGGGTGCTTTCGGACCAACAGACAGCTTGTTCGGTAAGCTCCTCAAGCCGTTGTTCTTCTCATTCGGTGTATCAACTGCTGGTACAATTTATTCACTTGGTTACACATTGCTTGTAGGTATTATCCTCAACTTTGTATTCGGTATTTTCTGTTCAAGACTTATGCTTTCTTCACTTTCAAAGTTCAAGTGCTTTAAGAAGCGTTCACTTTACGGTGCTAAGGAAAATGCTAAGGAAAGAAAGACAATCCGTGTGTTTGAACATCGCAAGATTTTCTACACAGTTTCTTGTGTACTCATTGCATTGTTTGCTGTAATTACTCTTGTGTTCGGCACAAATGTTGCTATTGAATTCAAGGGTGGTACAATTATCACATACACATACGAAGGCGATATTGATACAAACGATGTTGCCAAGGTAGTAAAGGATACAATCAACGAAAAGGCTATTGTTACAACAGGTACTAACTTCTCAAGCGACGATACAACAGTTAAGCTCCAGTTCGCTTCCAAGGAAGGTATCAGTGAACAGAAGCAGAATGATCTGAAGGAAGCTCTTGAAAAGGATTTCGCTGACAACAAGCTTGAACTTCTTGAGTCAAATGACGTAGCAGCTTCAAACGGTATTAACTTCTTCTTCAAGTGCCTTGTGGCTTGCGTATTTGCATTAATTATTACTGTTATTTATATTGCATTCAGATTTAAGAAAATCGGAGGACTTTCAGCAGGTTGCTTCGCTGTAGTGGCTCTTATCCACGACTTGCTTATGGTTTACGGTTGCTTTGTAATCTTCAGATTTGACATTAACGCAAACTTTATGGCTGTACTTCTTACAATTCTCGGTTACTCAATCAATGCTACAATCATTATTTATGACCGTATCAGAGAAAACCGCAGACTTTATGGCAATAAGCTTGCTATTGAAGACCTTGTTAACCAGTCAATTACACAGACAGTGGGCCGTTCAATCCACACAAATGTAACTACTATTATGGCAATGGTTGTTGTATGTATTGTATGCTCAATCTTTGGTATTACTTCAATTATCAGTTTTGCATTCCCATTGATTATCGGTATGCTCGCAGGTGTGTACTCATCCAACTGTGTTGCTCCTACACTCTGGGTAATGTGGCAGAAGCGTGCTGAAAAGAAAAGAGCTATCAAAGGTAAAAAAGCTAAGGCTTAATATTTCATAAGATATAACTCAGGGTGAAAAGCCCTGAGTTTTCTTTTTATCAAATTGACAATGAGATAATAACGTGGTATAATATTTTATTATGGATAAATATACACATTCAAAAGAATGGAGATAAATTAATGAACGAAAACAATATCAGAAATTTTTGTATTATAGCTCATATTGACCACGGTAAATCCACGCTTGCCGACAGAATCCTGGAGTTGACTTCTACTGTTGAGCTTCGAGAAATGGAGGACCAGCTCCTTGACAATATGGACATTGAAAGAGAACGTGGCATTACAATCAAAGCCCGTGCAGTAAGACTGAATTATCACGCTGATAACGGGGAGGACTATGTGTTTAATCTTATTGATACTCCCGGACACGTTGACTTCAACTATGAGGTTTCAAGAAGTCTTGCTGCCTGCGAAGGTGCTATCCTTGTTGTGGACGCATCGCAGGGCATTGAGGCACAAACTCTTGCTAACACTTATCTTGCTATTGAGCACGACCTTGAGGTTCTGCCTGTTGTAAATAAAATAGATTTGCCATCTGCTGACCCTGAACGTGCTTGTGAGGAAATTGAAAACGTAATCGGTATTCCTGCACTTGATGCACCAAGAGTTTCAGCTAAAATGGGTATAAACATAAAAGAAATTCTTGAACGTGTAATAACTGATATTCCAGCACCAACAGGTGATGACAATGCACCGCTTCAGGCTTTGATTTTTGACAGCTATTACGACCAGTACAAGGGCGTAATTATCTATGTCAGAGTCAAAGAAGGACATATCAAGGCAGGGGACACAATAAGACTTATGGCTACCGGTGCTGAATTCCAGACCGTTGAAGTAGGGTATATGGGAGCTAAGGACTTGGTACCTATTGGTGAGCTTCACGCTGGTGAGGTCGGATATATTGCAGCTTCTATCAAGGATATCGGCGATACACGAGTTGGCGATACGGTAACTAACGCTATGACACCTTGTGCTGAGCCGTTGTCGGGATATAAAAAGGTTAATCCTATGGTTTATTCGGGTATTTATCCTGTTGATGGTGCAAAGTACCCTGATTTGCGTGATGCTCTCGAAAAGCTGATGCTTAATGACGCTTCTTTGTCTTTCGAGCCTGAAACATCTATTGCTCTTGGTTTTGGCTTCAGATGTGGATTTCTTGGGCTTCTGCATATGGAAATCATTCAGGAAAGACTTGAGCGTGAATATAATCTTGACCTGATTACAACTGCTCCGTCTGTTATATATAAAGTTAATATGACTGACGGCTCAACTGTTTACATTGATAACCCTACGAATTTCCCTGACCCGGGGCTTATTGCTTCAGCTGAAGAGCCGATGGTTACAGCTCATATTTTTACACCGTCTGAGTTTGTGGGAAACATTATGGAGCTTTGTCAGGACAGACGTGGCGTTTTCAAGGATATGAAGTATATTGATGAAACCCGTGTGGATTTACATTATGAGCTGCCACTCAATGAGATTGTATATGACTTCTTTGATGCACTTAAATCAAGGACCAAGGGATATGCAAGCTTTGACTATGAAATGCTTGGCTATGCACAGAGTAAGCTGGTTAAGCTTGATATTCTCCTTAACGGGGAAGTTGTCGATGCTTTGTCGTTTATTGTGCATACCGAGAAGGCTTATGCAAGAGGCAGGAGGATTGCTGAAAAGCTAAAGGAAAATATTCCGAGACAGCTGTTTGAAGTGCCTATTCAGGCTGCAATCGGTGGAAAGGTAATTGCCAGAGAAACCGTCAAGGCTATGAGAAAAGACGTTCTTGCAAAATGCTATGGTGGTGATATTACCCGTAAGAAAAAGCTTCTTGAAAAGCAAAAGGAAGGTAAAAAGCGTATGCGTCAGCTTGGTTCTGTTCAGGTGCCACAGGAGGCATTTATGTCGGTACTCAAGCTTGATTAATCAACTGTTTGGTTTTCGGTCGCTGTTTGAAAGGTGGTTTCATGAAGGATATTCAGAAATCAATGAAATTTTCTATGATTTTTGGCTTCATAGGTGCAGTTGCTGTACCTGTGTTTTATGAGATATATGCTAATGTAAGTAATACAATCGGATTGGTTATGGTTTGTTGCTTTGCGTTGGTGGCAGGGGTTGCGTTTTCAACGATTGCTCTGAAATCGGCACTGCTGGGAATTACAGTTTCTCTTGCGTATACAGGAATTTTCGGTATGCTTGTTTATGTGCTTTTGCACCCGATTGTTGTAAATGCTTTAAAGGCAAGTTCGGTATATTTTCAGTTGTCTCTTAAAGAACAGGCAATGTTTTTACTATATACAGCATTGATTTTATTTGGTATGTACATTGTGTGTCTTATATGCAAAGGGGTAACTATTGCAATTAATCAGGTGAAAAACAACAGGGAGAAATCAGCTTCATATATTGCTGATGCGTTTTCTGACAGCGAGGACGAAAGATGAGTGTAGGGATTTATATTCACGTACCTTTTTGTCTGAGAAAATGCCCATACTGCGATTTTTATTCTGTTGAATATGATGATATAACCGTTCAGAAATATGTATACGCTGTATGCCGAAATATTGAAAAGTATAAAGATATGGGTGTGAAAGTAGACACCGTTTATTTTGGTGGTGGTACACCATCGTTGCTTACACCTGAGCAGGTGGGAATGATACTTAATTGTATCAGCGATAACTTTATCACGGTTTCCCCTGAGATAACACTTGAAGCAAACCCTTGTTCTGTAAATTTTGACAAGCTGGCAGGGTACAGGAACGCAGGTGTAAACAGAATTTCACTCGGTGTTCAGTCGGCTGACAACGGTCAGCTTGAGTTCCTTGGCAGGCTTCATAATTTTGACTTAGCAACAAAAGCTGTATATGATGCACAGAGTGCTGGCTTTGATAACATTTCCTGCGATATAATGCTTGGCCTTGCAGGGCAGGATATGGAGTCGCTGTGTGATACTGTTGACAGGATTACAGCTTTGCCTGTAAGCCATATATCGGCTTATATGCTGAAAATAGAAAAGGGTACTCCTTTTGATAAAAATAATGCTGGCAGACTTATTGCTGAAGAGGATATGCAATGTGATATGTACCTGAAAACGGTGGAGAGACTGGCTGAAAAAGGCTTTTTACAGTATGAGGTGTCGAATTTTGCAAGCGATGAAAAATACAGCCGTCATAACCTGAAATACTGGCAGGGAAAGGAGTATATCGGATTTGGACCTTCGGCTCATTCTTATTTTGGCGGCAAGCGTTTTTACGTACCAAAAGATTTGCCGGAATTTATTAATTCTCCTTTCCAAATTGAGCTTTTATCGGAAGAAAGCCCTGATAAATTTGAGGAATATGTAATCTTTTCAACCAGACTGAAATGGGGCATTGCATATGACAAACTATCTGAGCTTGGTGGAAAAGAGGTTGCCGATTATATTCAAAACAAGGCAATAGTATTTGAAAAACAAGGCTTGTGTAAGGTCAGAGACGGGAATATTTCACTGACGCCAAAGGGATTTCTCGTGTCAAATGCTATTATCGGCGAGTTCCTGGACTATCATTAACATATTTCTTAATAATCTTATCAGCTATTGATTTTTTTATAGATATGGTATAAAATAATAAGTGGATAAATTTTGTTGCTTATAACTTTTGGAGGAATTCAGATGAAAGAATTTTTTGAAAATGTATGGGTAAAACGTTCGATGTCGATTTTTTGCCTTATTTATGTTGTGTTTATCGGATTTTTAACATATGCTACATTTTTGTATGAGCTTGTATTTGCAAAAGGGATGGAGCCTGCATTCTTTACAATATATACGATTGTAAGTATTCTGTTTCTTGTGCTGTTCTTTTTAACAAGACGTGAAATTGTTACTTGTGTAATAAGTATGCTGTTTCCATTGATTGTTTTCTGTTTTGTTTTATTCAATATTGGTAACTGGGTACTTATTATTCCACCGTTTGTTGTTGCAACAGTAATGTTCTTTGTAGCAGACAACCACGAAACTCTAAAGGTTATTATGGGTACTATTTATCTGCTTGTTTATGTTCTCGGTATTGTTTTATATGTAATTTGCAATATGCTTTTTGTAGGCTCAACTGTTGAAACTGAGCTGACTACAGACCTTGACCAGAATTCAAGCGTTTATCGTATTTATGCTGAAAGTATGGATAAGATTGCTACGGTAACTGCTGAAGAGAATACTATCTCGCCTGACGGTAAATATCGTTTCTATCTTGTTGATGCTAAGGACAGTGACAGAGGTGCAGTTAAAATTTATGTTGTACCGTATGGTGAGGATATTGAACTTAAATTCTTTACGTTAAAACAAAAGGGTGTAAGAAAAACTATTTCTAATAAGGGTACAAGAGGTGTTGTTCCTGATGTTGGCTGGACTGTGAAAACTGATGACAGTGGTAATCAGACACTCTGTATACAGTACAGACTTACTGAGGGTGGCAAGCTGAAGCAGACTTCAGTTAATGAACGAAATATGCCTCAGAAGCAGTATTTCGAATTCCTCGGAATTTCATAAAAACAGAAAGAAGTGGCTTATGTCGCTTCTTTTTTTATAAATGTTGTATAAAAGTTTTTTCAGGTGGCATAATATTCACAGTCAAAGTTTTTGGCAAAATTATTTTTGAAAGGAATAATATTTATGAAAAAACTTTTAGCTTGCGTTCTGAGCATTACTGCTTGTATGTGTCTTATGGCTTCTTGTGGTGGAGGAAATGTTGATGACAACAGAGATGTAAGCTCCAACACAACTACAAGCACAACCAGAAAGACTGAACAGTCTGAAACATCTTCTTCAATGCCTGATTCCTCATCAGAGAATGAATCTTCATCTTCAATGGACAACAGTGATAGCGACACACTTGCAGATGATGTAAGAGATGGAATTGATAATGGTATGGACACTGTAGAAAGTGTTGTTGACGATATTATCAGATAATACAAAGTCGTTTTTATCAAAGACCAATAGTTCATTGAAGAATCTGAACTATTGGTCATTGTTTTGTTACTAAAACTATTGACTATTTTGTTGTTTTATTGTATAATATTTTCATATTATTCTGTAATATTTTGTTTGTTTTGTATTATATTTTGACATTGTATTAACCCTGTACGGAGGGGTTTTTTGTGAAAAAAGAAAATAACAGTTCTGTATATATGCTTTTAAAGAAAATGATACTGATAATGGGCGTTATCAATGTTTTTTTTTATCTGCTTTCGCTTATATGGGGCTTTAGTATAAAAATGCTGTTGGGGTTTGTTGTAGGATTTATATATGTGTGTCTGTGCTATGTTTTTGTTGCACGGACAGTTGTAAATGCTGTTGAAATGCCTCAGAAAAAAGCTAAAAGGTCTGTTATATCCTGTTATGTTATCAGGTGTTTCGGCTTGTTTCTGCTTTGTTTTTTAGCATTGGAATTCAAGATTTTCAATGTAATCGGGATTATTATTCCTCAGTTTTATCCTAAAATGGCAATCGGTTTGATTACGTTTATGGATAACAGAGCTAAAAGAAAGGAATGATTATATGGATGGAATAGGTCAGGGACCGAAGGTCACGTTTACTATTCCGATTTTTGGTGGTATTGACGTAACCGAAACGGTAGTTATCGGTTGGGCAATTATTGTTGCTGTATGGCTGTTATGCCTTTATCTTACCAAAGATTTGAAACGTGTGCCTGAAAAGAAAAGACAGGTGCTTGCAGAAATGCTTGTAAATTTCGTCAACAACACAGTTGAAACAACTATGGGAAAACAATGGATGAAATTTGCACCATATATCGGAACATTGCTTGTTTATGCTGTGTTTGGTGCATTGGTCAGCCTTTTAGGACTTCGTTCAATGACAGCTGACTTTAATGTTACACTAACCTGGGCGTTGATGACGTTTATATTGATTACATTCTTCAAAATCAAAACAAACGGCTTGTTGGGATATTTCAAGAGCTTCTGCGCTCCAATTCCGATAATGTTGCCACTGAATTTACTCAGTGAGGTTGCAACACCGCTTTCAATGGCGTTCCGTATGTTCGGTAACGTCGCAGGTGGTGCAGTTATCACAGGACTTTTATATGGTGGATTGAGCTTTGTTTCAAATTTATTGCACATTTCATTTACAATAGGCTCATTTACACTTGATCTGGCACAGCTGTTTACACCTGCTGTATTGTCAATCTATTTTGATTTGTTCTCAGGTTGCGTACAAGCATATATTTTCTCTATGCTTACAATGGTATATGTCAGCAGTGCTGCTGAAAAGGAATAATGTAGTTTAGTGCTTCGGCACTGATATAAAAAAGTATTTTATTTATTGGAGGATATTATTATGGAAAAAGCTATCGTATTGGGTTGCTCAGCAATTGGTGCCGGTCTTGCTATGATCGCAGGTATCGGACCTGGTATCGGTGAAGGTTATGCTGTTGGTAAGACTATTGAAGCTATCGCAAGACAGCCTGAAGCTCAGGGCGACTGCACAAGAACTATGTTTATAGGTGTTGCTATGTCTGAGTCAACAGGTATCTATGCATTCGTTGTAGCTTTGATTCTGCTTTTTGCAAATCCGTTTATTGGAAAACTTTAATTTGGAAATTAACCTTATATAAGGTCGGGAGGAAAGATAAATGGTATATGCAAAGGTAACGGATTTTTTAACTATTGATCCTGCCACGATTATACTTGTATTGGCAAATACTCTTATTCTTTTCCTGGTTCTGAAGCATTTTCTTTTCGACAAAGTCAACAAGGTTATTGACGATAGAAAAAATGAAGTTGTTGAAACTTTTAAGCGTGCTGATGAGGCAGAGGCTAACGCCAAGCAGATGGAGCTTGAGTATACTGAAAAGTTGAATCAGGCTAAGGAAGAGTCTGCCGAAATCGTTAAGGCTGCCACAAAGAAGGCACAGGTGCGTTCTGATGAGATTATTGCTGACGCAAAGGCTGAAGCAAAAAGTATTGTTGATAATGCAGGTTCTGAAATCGAGCGAGAAAAGAAAATTGCAATCAATCAGATTAAAGATGAAATTGCTGATATTGCTTTCAGTGCGGCAGAAGCTGTTATTGAAAAGGAAATCAATACCAAGGATAACGAAAAGCTTATTGAAAGCTTTATTGACAGCGTAGGTGATGCGTGATGGCAGAAACGTTAGAAAGAGTTTATGCATCTGCACTATTTGAGCTATGCTGTGAAAATGATTGTCTGAGTGAAATATATGATGAAATGGGACAGGTTAATGATATTTTTTCGGGCAACGAAGAGTTCGTAAAGCTGTTGTCATCTCCTTTGATAAATGACTCGGACAAGCATAGTATACTTGATAAAACCTTTAACGGAAAGATATCGGATTTGTTCTTTGATTTTATTTGTGTGTTGTCTGATAAGGGCAGAGCTAATGCATTTTCGGGTATTTATGACGAGTTCAGAAATATGTACAATGACAAGATGAACATTCTTGAGGTCAATGTAACTACTACTGAGAAAATGAGTGATGGTATCAGAGAAAAGCTTATTGAAAAGCTGAGTTCTGTTACAGGAAAGTCGGTTTTGCTTTCTGAAAAAATTGACAGATCCTTGCTTGGTGGTATTATTGTGAGATATGATAATGTGGAAATTGACTCAAGCGTTAAAGGCAAGCTTGATAAGCTTAAAAAGCAAATAGATTCAACTATTGCATAATTTTTGTGAAAGGCATGGTCTTTTGTTATGAAATTACGTCCTGATGAAATTACAGGTATTATAAAACAACAGATTAAAGATTATCGTTCAAATCTGGAGCTTTCAGATGTCGGCACTGTTGTTACGGTTGGTGACGGAATTTCCCGCGTACACGGACTTGAAAACTGTATGTCGGGTGAGCTTCTGGAATTTGATAACGGCACTATGGGTATGGCTCTTAACCTTGAGCAGGACTTTGTTGGTGCTGTATTGCTTGGTTCTGATGAAGGAATCAAGGAGGGTGGACAGGTAAAGAGAACAGGAAAAATCGTTTCTGTCCCTGTTGGTGATGAACTTCTTGGCAGAGTAGTTAATGCACTTGGTGATCCTATTGACGGTAAAGGTGCTGTTCTCGCTAAGGATTTTCGTCCTATTGAGAGCCCTGCGTTCGGTATTATCACAAGACAGTCAGTAAACAGACCGCTTCAGACAGGTATCAAGGCTATTGACTCTATGATTCCTATCGGCAGAGGTCAACGTGAGCTGAT
>DEPR01000052.1:12512-13105 GCA_002358895.1 Ruminococcus sp. UBA3387
GACAGACAGACAGGTAAAACTGCTATTGCTCTTGATACAATCATCAACCAGAAGGGTAAGGATGTTATTTGTATTTATACAGCTATCGGTCAGAAGAGATCAACTGTTGCAAACGTTGTTGAAACTCTGACTAAAGCGGGAGCTATGGAATATACAATTATCGTATCTGCTACTGCGTCAGAAATGGCACCGTTGCAGTATATTGCACCATATTCAGCAGTTGCTATGGCTGAGCATTTTATGCTTCAGGGAAAAGACGTTCTTTGTGTTTATGATGACTTGTCAAAACACGCTGTTGCATATCGTACTATGTCATTGCTTCTGAAACGTCCTACAGGCCGTGAGGCTTATCCGGGAGACGTATTCTATCTCCATTCAAGACTTCTTGAGAGAGCTTGTAACCTTAACAAGGATTACGGTGGAGGTTCTATTACTGCACTTCCTATTATTGAAACTCAGGCAGGCGACGTTTCTGCTTATATTCCAACAAACGTTATTTCTATTACTGACGGACAGATTTATCTTGAGTCAGAGCTTTTCTTCTCAGGTATCCGTCCTGCTGTAAACCCAGGTATTTCTGTATCCCGTGTAGG
>DEPR01000052.1:13249-15006 GCA_002358895.1 Ruminococcus sp. UBA3387
GGTTCGGACCTTGACAAGGATACAAAGGAAAGACTTGCTCAGGGTGAAAGAATTGTAGAGGTGCTTAAACAGGGAAGAAATTCACCTCTTGCAGTTGAACATCAGGTAATTATTATTTATGCTGTTGTAAACAACTTCCTGAAAAATATTGCTGTAGAAGATATTGCAGAATTTGAAAAGGATTTGTTTGAATATATTGATTCAGCATATCCTGATATTACACAGTCAATTCGTGATACTAAGGACCTTACAAAGGAAAATGAAGAGAATTTGAAAGAAGCTCTCAATGCTTTTGTGGAAAAGTTCCTGAAATCCAAGTAAGCATATGTTCATAAAATACGGTTTATGCTAATGCAAAAATCGGGAAAGGAAACGGTGTTTTATGGCAACAGCTAATATGAAAGACGTAAAGCGTCGGATTAAAAGCGTTGAAAGCACCATGCAGATAACTAAAGCTATGGAGCTTGTTGCATCCTCAAAGATGCGAAAAGCTAAAATGCGTGCAGAAGCTGCACAGCCATTTTTCAAAGTACTTTATGACACTATGAGTGATATTTGCGAAGATAAGGCTTTTCAGTCTGCGTTCACAAGCAAGGGTGATGACAAATCTGTTTTGCTTATTGTTGTTGCAGGTGATAGAGGACTTGCAGGTGGCTTTAATTCAAATGTGCTGAAGCTTGCTGTACAACGTGCTGATGATTTGATTTCAAAGGGAAAGTCTGTTAAAATTATGGCTGTAGGCAGAAAGTCCGTAGAGTTCTTTGAAAAAAGAAGCTATGAGCTTTATATGAGCTATCAGAATATAGCTGAGGGTATTGACACTTATACGGTTAATGATATTGCCGAATCGATTATTCACGATTTTAAAAATGGCGAATATAACTCGGTTGAGTTGGTTTACACAACACTTGTATCGGCTTTGACGCAAGAGCCTGTGAATGTGCAGATACTTCCTGTTGAAAATCTTGACAGAGGTGAAACTGAAGGGATTAAGGCTCTGACCGTTTATGACCCGTCTCCTGAGGCTGTGTTTGATGGAATGATTCCTCAGTATATGAGCGGTTTGTTGTATTCAGCTATTGTGGATTCATATGCAGCTGAACAGGCGGCAAGACGTACTGCTATGGAGTCAGCAAGCGATAATGCAGGTGAGATGATTGACCAGCTTTCATTGCTTTATAACAGGGCAAGACAGGCTGTTATTACTCAGGAATTGACTGAAATCAGTTCAGCTTCTTTGAGAGATGAGTAGAATAAATTAATTTTCACATTGAAAAGGTGATCAAAATGATAGAAAATCAAAATATAGGTAAGGTTGTGCAGATTGTCGGAGCTGTTGTAGACGTTAAGTTCAGTAAAGAAAATCTTCCTGACCTTCTTAATGCTATTGAAATTGAATTAAATGGCTCAAAATTAGTACTTGAAGTAGCTCAGCATATTGGCGACGATGTTGTAAGATGTATCGCTATGAGCTCAACTGATGGACTTGTAAGAGGCACAGATGCTATAGACACAGGCAAGGCTATCTCCGTTCCTGTTGGTAAAGAAACCCTTTCAAGAATTTTCAACCTTTTGGGCGAGCCTGTTGACAACAAGCCTGCACCTGAAACAAAGGAACGCTGGGAAATTCATCGTGAGCCACCTACATTTGAGGAGCAGAAAGCTTCAAACGAGGTGCTTGAAACAGGTATCAAGGTAGTTGACCTGATTGCACCATACCTCAAGGGTGGTAAAATCGGTCTGTTCGGTGGTGCAGG
>DEPR01000052.1:15034-15339 GCA_002358895.1 Ruminococcus sp. UBA3387
GTTGGTAAAACCGTTCTTATTATGGAGCTTATCAATAACATTGCAAAACAGCACGGTGGTATTTCCGTGTTCACAGGTGTTGGTGAAAGAACCCGTGAGGGTAACGACCTTTATAACGAAATGATTGAGTCAGGAGTTATTGACAAGACTGTTCTTGTATACGGTCAGATGAATGAGCCACCCGGAGCAAGAATGAGAGTTGGTCTCTCCGGACTTACTATGGCTGAATATTTCCGTGACGTTGAAGGACAGGACGTGCTTCTGTTTATTGATAACATTTTCAGATTTACACAGGCAGGTTCTGA
>DEPR01000052.1:15433-15722 GCA_002358895.1 Ruminococcus sp. UBA3387
CAGAAATGGGTGCTTTGCAGGAAAGAATTACATCTACTACAAAGGGTTCTATTACATCTGTACAGGCTGTTTATGTGCCTGCAGATGACCTTACAGACCCTGCTCCTGCTACTACATTTGCACACCTTGATGCAACAACAGTACTTTCAAGAAGCATTTCTTCTCTTGGTATTTATCCTGCTGTTGACCCTCTTGAGTCAAACTCAAGAATTCTTTCTCCTGAGGTTGTAGGTAATGAGCATTATGAAGTTGCAAGACAGGTTCAGTCTATTCTTCAGAGATATAAAGA
>DEPR01000052.1:15760-16223 GCA_002358895.1 Ruminococcus sp. UBA3387
CTTCAGGATATTATTGCTATTATGGGTATGGATGAGCTTTCTGACGAAGATAAGCTTACGGTTAGCCGTGCAAGAAAAATTCAGAGATTTTTGTCTCAGCCATTCTCAGTAGCAGAGCAGTTTACAGGTATGGAAGGTAAATATGTGCCGATTAAGGAAACAATCAGAGGATTTAAGGAAATTATCGAGGGTAAACACGATGATCTGCCTGAATCTGCATTCCTGTTTGTTGGTACAATAGATGAAGCAGTTGAAAAAGCAAAGAAATCTGCTGAATAAATTTATTTTGGAGAACGATTATGACTAATTTCAGGCTGAAAATTATAACTCCTGAGAAAATGTTTTTTGATGGAACAGCTGTACAGTTAATTGCAAGGACAGCAGAGGGCGATATTGGTATTCTTGCCGGACACACCTCTTATGTTGCAAACATCAATCCGTCTTCACTGAAGGTTAAAGTTGC
>DEPR01000052.1:16306-19089 GCA_002358895.1 Ruminococcus sp. UBA3387
GATGAAACTGTAGTTGTTGCCGATGCTGTTGAGTGGGCTGAGGATATTGACGTCGTCAGAGCTGAAGCAGCAAAAGCAAGGGCTGAGGAAATTATCAAGAAACACGAAAGCGATAAGGAGTTTGAGAGAGCTGAACAAAAGCTCAGACGAGCAGTAAATCGTTTGACTGTTTCGGGTAAAAACTAAAAAATCAAGTCAAGGCCGTAATTTGTGTTATGGCTTTGACTTTTTTGTATATTGGAGGATAATATGAAACTTTTGATTGTGGTGGATTATCAGAATGATTTTGTTGACGGAGCATTAGGATTTGCAGGTGCAGAAAAACTTGACGAAAAAATTGCACAAAAAATAAAGGAATATCATAAAAATAATGATGAAGTTATTTTTACGCTTGATACTCACTATAAGAATTACTCAGAGAGCCTGGAAGGTAAATACCTGCCTGTTCCACATTGTATAAAAGGTACAGATGGACATAAACTATATGGTAAAACGGCTAATTCAATTGGTAAAAATGACATGGTGTTTGAAAAGTTAACATTTCCATCTCTTGAGTTGGCTGAATATCTTAAAGACAAGGCTTATGAATGTGTGGAAATCGTGGGTTTGGTGTCAAACATTTGTGTATTATCAAACGCAATAATGGTGAAATCTGCTTTACCTGACACAGAGATAATAGTTGATGCAAATTATACAGATAGCTTTGACAGAAGCCTTCACAACAAGTGCCTTGACATTATGGAAGGGTTGCACATAAAGGTAATCAGGTAGGTGAGATGAATGAACGATTTGAATTATACAATGCTTTGTGATTTTTACGAACTGACTATGGGGAATGGTTATCTGAGAAATGGAATGGAGAATAAGATTTGTTATTTTGATTTGTTTTTCAGAAAAATTCCTGACGGTGGTGGTTTTGCCATTGCCTGTGGACTTGAGCAGGTTATTGATTATATTGAAAACCTGCATTTTTCTGAAAAAGACATAGATTTTCTCAGAAGTAAAAATATCTTTTCTGATGAATTTCTTTATTATCTCAGGGATTTCAGATTTACAGGTGATATATATGCTGTTCCTGAGGGAACTGTTGTATTCCCAAACGAGCCGATAATGACAGTAAGAGCCCCTGCCATCGAAGCACAGCTGATTGAAACGTATCTGCTTCTTCTTATCAATCATCAGTCGCTTATTGCAACAAAGGCTAACCGAATAGTCCGTGCTGCTGACGGACGAGCTGTGTCGGAATTTGGGTCGAGACGTGCACACGGGCCTGACGCTGCAATTTTGGGTGCAAGAGCTGCAGGCATTGGTGGGTGCAGTGCAACTGCTTGTACAATAACAGAGCAACTGTTCGGGTTGCCTGCAACAGGCACTATGGCTCATTCCTGGGTGCAGATGTTTGATGATGAATATACTGCATTTAAAACTTATTGCGAATGTTATCCTCACGATACAACGCTTCTGATTGACACATATAATGTACTCAAAAGTGGCGTACCTAACGCAATAAAAGCATTTGATGAAATTTTAAAGCCCCTTGGTGCAAGACCAAAGGGCGTAAGAATAGACTCAGGGGATATAACCTATTTGTCAAGGAAAGTGCGAAAAATGCTTGACGATGCAGGTTATCCTGATTGCAGGATTGTTGCTTCAAATTCACTTGACGAATATCTTATCAGGGATATGATTTTTCAGGGTGCAAAAGTAGATTTATTCGGAGTTGGTGAGCGACTTATTACTTCCACATCTCACCCTGTTTTCGGTGGGGTATATAAACTGGTGGCAGTAGAGGACGAAAAGGGTAACATTATACCGAAAATCAAGATTTCTGAAAATGTAACCAAGATTACAACTCCACATTTCAAGAAGTTCTATCGTCTCTATGACAGAATTAGCGGAAAAGCCCTTGCCGATCAGCTTTGTGTTTTTGATGAGATTATTGATGACAGCAAAGAGCTGGAGATTTTTGACCCGAATTACACCTGGAAAAAGAAAAAGCTCAGCAATTTCTATGCAAAAGAAATGCTTATACCTGTGTTCAAAGCAGGAAAATGCGTGTATGATAAGCCGTCATATGCAGAAATTTGCGGCTATTGCAAAGCTCAGGTTGATACTCTGTGGGAGGAAATCAAGCGATTTGAGAATCCGCATACTTACTATGTTGATTTATCAGAAAAGCTGTGGAAAGTCAAAAACGAGCTTTTAGAAAAGAATACAAAAAAGTAAATCAATCCAGGTTGGTATTTCTTATGTAGTGGAACAGATATTGCTGTGCGATACCTTCATAGCCTTTGACACATTCAGGCAATCCGTTTGGATACCAGCGTTCCATTACACGTTTAACCCAGACATCAACAGGAAAGGCATCAGTACGATACATTCCGAAAAGGAGTACACATTCAGCAACCTTCGGGCCTACTCCCTTAATAGTCATAAGAGCTTTTCTGGCTTCATCTATCGGCATATCAGCTATAGATTTCAAGTGGATTTTGCCTGTGTTAATCTGATTTACAGCATCAATTATATACTTTGCACGGAAGCCTGAGCGAAGATAACTCAGGCTTTCTATTGTTTCATCACACATCTGAGCAGGCAGGGGATAGCCATTATAATGCTCACAAAGCCTGTTTATAATACCTTTAATACGGGGAATATTGTTGTTCTGAGATATAATAAAAGATGACAGAGTCTCCCAGCTGTCTTGCTTTAAAATACGGATGCCTCCTGCAAATTTGCAGGCTTCCGAGAGGGTTTCGTCCTCGGAAAATCGCTCTTTCAATAAG
>DEPR01000052.1:19179-21937 GCA_002358895.1 Ruminococcus sp. UBA3387
TCATCTTCCTGAGATATGGTTAAGGGAGTGTTAAAATAAAAGCCTGTATAGGTGTTGTCTGCAATTTTTGTCCAACGAAAAGCCTGTCCGCAATCAAGTGTATCATCTAATCCGAAGTCTCTTTGTGAGATAATTATATCGTTATTCTGAATTTTATAGTCCATAATATCACCTTTCTACTTGAAAAATGCAACTAAAAATATTATACTATACTTATAGATAAATTTCAATTAAAAAGGAGTAAAATTTATGCGTGAAAGTTTACTGACAATTCCGATAAGTGAAATACTTGAGCCAAAATGTGGCTGTCCTATTTGCCGAATGAGAGATATGCTTGAGCAGAGAACTGTTGAATACATAATGGGTGCAGCTATGATGGAGCCTGACGTCAGAATTGAAACTAATCGTCAGGGCTTTTGTAAAACCCATTTTGAACAGATGAGAAATTGCAAAAACAGGCTTTCTTTAGCACTTATGCTTCAGACTCACCTGCAAAGTCTTCAGAAAAACATATTTGACAAAAAGAGCCTTTTTGAGGGTAAGACTGCTAAGCAAAAAAAGGTTTCGGTTATAAACAACGACTGTTTTGTTTGTAATAAGGTTGAGTGGGGGATGACAAGACTTATGGTAACATTCTATGAAATGTTCGAGAAGTCAAAGGATTTCCGAGAACTGCTGTCAGAGCAGGAAATGCTTTGTCTGCCACATTATGAGATGCTTGTTGGTAACAGCAACGATAAAATTGACAAGAAGTATCAGAAGCAGTTTATTGATGTCTGCAATCAGCTTGTAAAAAAATATCTTGATGTACTTGAGGCTGATGTGTCTCATTATTGCGATATGTATGACTATAGAAACACAGGTAAAGATGCAGACTGGGGTAACTCAAAAGACTCAATAGAACGTTCAATAAGATTTCTTACAACAAGATAATTTTATTCATAAAATGCATATTAGTCTGATTTTTTGTACAGAAATATAGTTGGCATAGTATTTGTGCGATGTGGTTGCCAACAGGGTAAAAAATCGTACAGGAGAAATTTAATTGTAAATTTTTAATTGAACAAATTAATATTGCATTTAAACCCCGAATATTCGGGGTTTATTTTTTTCTATGTGCAGAATACGATTAGGATTAATATTTTCTTCACATTATTATTGAAATAACTGTAAATTTATGTAAGTGTTTTTGACTTTCTGTACACTTTTTAAGACTTGTTGAAACTCGCTTGTTTTGAAACAACGCAAATAGGGAGTTTTCAACGTTTTCAACAGGTTTTTCAACAGTTTTGAAGATTGAAAACACGTTTTAAACAGAGTTTTCAACAAAAATTTGAATAGACGGCTGTTTAAGCGTTGATTTTGTGCCAATAATAGAGTTGATGACCATAAAAAAGTAAAACTGGAGTGAAAAATACAAGTGGTGAGAGGTATAAATAAACAAATCATCGAAATAAAATGTACGAATAATGAATGCTTTGAAAAAATTCTGCTGTTTGTTAAATCTGATAACAGTAATCTGACAAATGATGTATTGAAGGAAAAATCTATGCAATATTATAACTCAATAGCTAAAAGCTATGTTCGGATACCATTTTACAAACAGAGGAAAGCTTGGGTTATAGTCTTTGCAATGATGACTGGAATTATAGCTTTTTTATTTGCGTGGTTATTGTTATAACGCTTCTGACATTAAACTTTAATTAATTGTAAAAAATATTGAAATTATAAAAAAATCCTCATTTGCTATTGGCTTTTGAGGATTTTTATGTTATAATGTATGTGTGTAAATATATCTTAAGGAAATACTTTATGAAGAATTATAGTAAAAACAACAGAGTTAATAGAATGGAAACTCACGAAGAAATAAGCAATGAGTTAATTATCGGAAGAAATCCGGTAATTGAGGCACTTAAAGCTGATAAGCTTATAGACCTGATTTTTGTAAATTCAGAAGCTGGCGGCTCTATTTCCCTGATTTGTAAACTTGCCAAGGACAGAAACATTCCTATAAAGCAGGTAAATGAACAGAAACTGAATAATATGAGTAATGGTGCATCTCATCAGGGTGTGATTGCGATGGGTGCTTGTGCTGAATATGTAACCGTTGAGGACATACTTGAGATTTCTCAAACGAAGGGAACAGACCCTTTTATTATCATATGTGATGAAGTTGAAGACCCTCATAATCTTGGTGCGATTATTCGTACAGCTGAAGCGGCCGGTGCTGATGGAATAATAATTCCCAAAAGACGAAGTGCATCACTTAATCATACTGTTTTCAAAACTTCTGCAGGTGCAGCAAGCTGGTTGCCTGTTGCGAGAGTTTCAAATCTTGCATCAACTATTGATATGCTGAAAAGCTGTGGTGTATGGATTTATGGAACTGACGGTGCAGGGGATAATTATTCAGGCGTTAACCTGACCGGACCTATAGGGCTGGTTATAGGCTCTGAAGGCTTTGGAATGGGACGACTTATCAAGGAAAAATGTGATTTTCTTTTAAGTCTGCCAATGGCAGGGAAGATTACTTCTTTGAATGCCTCTGTTGCTGCAGGAATTTTTATGTATGAAGTAGTAAGACAAAGAAATAAATAATTTCGTATTGGAGTGAATAAAATGGCTGATAAATTTTCTTTAGATGATATAATTGCTGAGTATTCCAAACGTTCATATACTGAAAAAGAAGATAAAAAAGCTTTTGAAAATAGCGAGGAAATGGTTGAAGAAATTGTAGCTGGACCTGTTGAAACTGTTG
>DEPR01000052.1:22033-26614 GCA_002358895.1 Ruminococcus sp. UBA3387
CAGAGACTGTAGAGGAAACAGTAGAGGTTGAAGTCTTGCCGACTGAAGCTGTTGAAGAACAGGAACAGGTTGTTGAAGATGTAACTCCTGTTGATGAAATGCAGGAAGAAAAGAAAGAAAATCATAAAAAGCCTCACTTCAAGCACAATCTTCACAAAGAAAAGGAAGAAGAGCTTGACCCGTTGAATGTTGCAGCAAGGAATGCTGAAAAACGTCGTGAGTCTGCAAGAAATGCTGAAAATGCGGCAATTATCAGCAATCTTATGAAGCTTAGAAAAGAACGTGGAACTGTTCGTAAAAATCAGCAGGTAACACCTGTTAATCGTCCTAATCTGAAGGATATTGATATGGGACTTACCGGAAAGATTATCCCTAAAACTGAGGAGTTTGACAAGGCTGTTGACATTCCTGAAGATGCTACATATGAGGAAAAAACAAGAATTATATATGAACGCAGGAAAAAGAAAATTGACAGCTTTAAGTTGAAAACCGTTGAGGATAAGAAAAAAGCAAATGAGTCTGACGTTGAGCAGACTACAGGACAGAAGGAATTTGAAAGCTATGATCAGGCAGGTAAAATTCTGAGAGATATTATCCAGGTGAAGAGTAACCTTATACTGAGAATGTGCGTGCTTCTTGTAACTGGAGCTTTCAGTATTCTCATTTCATTGGGTAATGACCTTGGGTGGTCCCTTGTGAAGGCATTTGACAGAACGGTAAATCCATCTGCTTATGTTTTCACAAACACAATCCTCGGTATCATTTCTATCGGCATATCTTATACAGTGCTTTTGGAAGGTGTAAAAAAGCTGATTAAGAAAAATGCGGATTGTGATAGTCTGGCTGCACTTGGTATTTTCGTTTCAACTATTTCAGGAATCATTATGCTTTTTGAACCTGAAATAATTCAGGATGGATTTTTCCATATGTATATGTCAGTTTCGATTGCAGGGTTGATTTTCAATACATTAGGAAAATTGCTTATTGTCAGACGTGCTGAAAGAAACTTCAGATATGCAGCAGGGGAATATGACAGATATGCGCTCATAAATATTGATAATGAGGATGTTGCAAATAAGTTTACAAGAGGCTCTTTGAACGATTTTCCTGAGCTTGCAACTATGCGTAAGACTGAATTTGTTGAAGATTTTATGAAGAATTCATATTCTTCTGACTTGTCAGACAGATTCGCACAAAAGTTTACTCCACTTATTGTTCTTGCAGGTGTTGCTATCGGACTTCTTTCTTTGATTTGCGACAGACACGCTACAGGCTTTGCAGAGCATTTGTTTGTAATGCTTTCTGCAATTTCAGGTACTATTTCTATCTGTTCATCTATGGTTTTAATGCTTGTTGTAAATGTTCCACTTGCACAGGCATCTAAAAAATATCTGCACTATTCTGCTGTAATGCTTGGCTATTCATCAGTTGAGGAATTTGCTGATACAAACTCTGTGCTCGTTGATGCACAACAGCTTTTCCCTGACGGAATGGTCGACTTTGTGAACCTCAAACTGTTAAGCTCAACAATGATTGAAGAGTGTATACTTATGGCAGCAAGTCTTGCTTGCCAGGCTAACAGCGTTCTCAAGCCAACATTCTATAAGATGCTTCGTGGAAAGACAGAAATGCTATATCCTGTTGAAAGCTATATTTATGAAGATGGTCTAGGACTTTCAGGCTGGATTGAAAATAAACGTGTTCTTCTTGGTACTCGTGAACTTATGGAAAATCATTCTATTGAGGGGATTCCTACACTTGCTAAAGAGAAGGAATATGCAAAGGGAAATATTGTGCTTTATCTTTCAATTTCAGGCGTTGTTTCAACATTGTTTGTCCTGAGAGCAAGTCCGAGCCTTTCAGTTTCACGCTGGTTACAGAAGCTTGACAACGAAGGCGTTACTACAGTTATCAGAACAGTTGACGGATTTATCAGCTTGAGTTTGTTAGCTGATTTATTCGGTGTAAATCCTTCATCTCTGAAGCTTTTGTCATTCAGATATCATAAGGATTATGAAAACGAAACTGATTATAAGCCAAGAGTGTCTGCATCTATGCTTTGTTCAGGTCATTTTCCATCCTTTGCAATGCTTATATTGGGAGCAAAAAAGCTGAAATTTGTTTCACATCTCGGAGTTGCAATGCAGTTTGGTGCAATGGTTCTCGGAGCTGTTTTATCACTTATAATGATGATTATGGGTGCATTTGCAGAAATTAACCCTACATTAATTCTTGTTTATCAGTTGGTATTCGGATTGCTTACATTCGGAATTCAATTACCTAAAAAACCATAAGAAAAGAGGCTCATTTAAGAGCCTCTTTTTTGTATGTATATTATTTTGTCAGCGACCAGTCGATAGGGTCCATTCCATTATTTATAAGAAATTCATTTACTTTAGAAAAGTGTCTGCATCCGAAAAAACCGTTGTATGCAGACAGTGGTGAAGGGTGTGCTGACTCAAAAATTCCGTGAATCGGATTGGTTATTAAGGCTTTTTTTGCCCTTGCGTTTCCACCCCATAGAATAAATGCTATAGGTTTATCTCTCTCGTTCAGTTTCTTTATAACTGCGTCAGTCAGAAGCTCCCAACCTTTGCCCTTATGACTGTTAGCTTGCCCTTCACGGACAGTAAGTACTGCATTCATAAGCAGTACACCTTGCTTTGTCCATTTTGTCAGCTCGCCTGATATAGGTGGTGCTAAGCCGAGGTCAGTCTGCATCTCTTTGAAAATATTTTTTAGTGATGGAGGAGGCGTAACACCTTCTTTTACAGAAAAGCATAAGCCGTGAGCCTGTCCTGCACCGTGGTATGGGTCCTGCCCGAGAATAACAGCCCTTACATCGTGATAATCGGTATACTTTAGTGAGTTGAAAATGTCATACATATTGGGGTAAATTTTGTAATGTGAATATTCATACTTCAGAAATTCACGCAGTTTCAGATAATACTCCTTGTTGAACTCATCAGCAAGTATATCGTCCCAACTGTTTCCTATGTGCACCATCAAATCACCTCCGAAGCTGCACCGAGAACAAGCCCCAGCATCATCACTGCAACAATAGATATTATAAAAATTCTTAAAATGATTGGTTTTTTATCGTTCATATAAACACGTCTTTCTAAATAATCATACTTAATTTTAACACAGATAAGCTGAAAAATCAATACGCTGAAATATTTGCGGTGGTTTTGATAAAATGTAATAAATTAATGCGATTTATTGTTGAAATCTGTTAAGTTTTGTGATATAATTATATAAGTGTATACTTATTGTTTTGTGTAAGAATAATCCTTTAAAAGAGGTAATAGATATGAACAATTTTGACGTTATAATTGCAGGAAGTGGAGTCGCAGGACTTTATGCTGCTTTAAATATGTCGCAGGATTTAAAAATATTGGTTTTGTCAAAAAGAGAACTTACTTTATGCAATTCATCCCTGGCTCAGGGCGGAATTGCCGGAGTTTATAATAATCCTACTGACTCTGCCAAGGAGCATATGGAGGATACCTTTGTGGCAGGGGGTTTTGAAAACGACCCTGTTTCTACTGAGATACTTGCGAATGAAGCTAAAATTGATATAGAAAGATTAATTGAGCTTGGTGTGGACTTTGACAAGATGGCTGATGGGAATTATCATCGCACTCTTGAGGGTGGTCATAGCAAACATCGTATTTTTCACCATAAAGACGCTACCGGTTTCGAAATTGAAACAACTCTTATCGAGAGGGTAAAAGAACTTGAAAATGTAACAATCTTAGAAAATTCAACTGTATGTAATGTAAAAAAGACAGATACAGGCTTTTCATTTCTTGTATTGAAAGAGGATGAGTATATTACTTATAATTCCCACTTTGCAATATTTGCAACAGGTGGTATCGGCAGAGTATATGAGTATACTACAAACTCAGCTATTGCAACAGGTGATGGAATAGCAATAGCATATAATATGGGTGCAGACATAAAGAATATCAGTTATATTCAATTTCACCCTACTGCTTTCAATAATAAGCATACCCGTGAATGTTTTCTTATTTCTGAAGCTGTCAGAGGCGAGGGTGCATATCTTAAAAATTGCCACGGGGAAAGATTTATGCATAACTATGATAAACGCCTGGAGCTTGCACCTCGTGATGTAGTCTCACATTGCATAATTTTTGAAGCCAAGAAAACAGGTTCAGATAATTTCTATCTGGATATTTCTCATAAAGACCCTGAGTTCATTAAACAGCGTTTCCCTATGATTTACAATAATCTGCTTCAGGCAGGATTTGATATGACAAAAGATATGATTCCTATTTATCCTTGTCAGCATTATCTTATGGGTGGCATAAACGTTGATACTTTTGCAAGAACAAGTATTGAAGGCTTGTATGCTTGTGGTGAATGTTCACACACAGGTGTCCACGGAAACAACCGACTTGCAAGCAACAGTCTTCTTGAAGCCCTTGTGTTCTCAAGACGTGCTGCAGGAGATATAAACGATAAAGCAACTCAACTCAACGATAAGTTTGATACATATGATTTTGATTTGCATAGTGATGCACCACATATTCCTGTTGGTGTACGACGTGAAATCAG
>DEPR01000052.1:26738-27814 GCA_002358895.1 Ruminococcus sp. UBA3387
AATTGACAGAGACTATGTTGAAGCAAAATCTCTGGCAACTGTAGCATATATTGTTCTTGAGGAAGCTGCAAAAATTGCTTCTGAAAACGTTGAGCTGACTACTAATAACAGTGGAGGTAAATAATATGAAATTAATGCAATTTCAGATCGATGATATAATTAAAACAGCGCTTTTGGAAGATATTAATTATGTTGACGTAACTACCGATTATCTTGTTGATGATAGCTCAGTTTCTACTGCAAAGTATGTTTCAAAAGATGAAGGTGTACTCTGTGGTATTGATGTTGCACTTCGTGTGTTTGATTTGCTTGACGATAGAATGACGTCAAAAGTTTATATACACGATGGCGAAAAGGTCAGAAAAGGCGATATAATCGCTGAAATTACAGGCCCTACAAGAGCTTTACTCAAGGGTGAAAGGACAGCACTTAACCTTGTTCAGCATATGTCAGGAATCGCAACTGCTACAAATAAATGTGTAGAGCTTGTTAAGGGTACAAAGGCATCTATAGCTGATACAAGAAAAACCTTACCCGGACTTCGTGTGTTGCAGAAATATGCTGTAACTGTTGGTGGTGGAAGAAACCATAGATATAATCTTTCTGATTGTGCAATGCTTAAAGATACTCATCTTGACGCTTACGGAAGTATGACTAATGCAGTTAATGCACTCAGAGAAAAAATGGGACACACTGTAAAAATTGAGGTTGAAGTTTCCGACCTTGAACAGCTTCAGGAGGCTTTATCACTTGGCGTTGAAGTTATAATGCTTGATAATATGTCAAATGAGGATATGGCAAAAGCTGTTGAAATTACTGCAGGCAGAGCAAAGCTTGAAGCATCCGGTAATGTTACAGCTGAAACAATCAGAGGTATAGCTGAAACGGGTGTAGATATTATTTCGCTTGGTGCTTTGACTCATTCCGTAAAAGCATTTGACATATCAATGAAGATAAGCAAATAGATTTGTTATAAACCCTGACGGAGGTGGTTTTATGGCAAGTATTATGGATAATGAAAGACAATTTCATATTAACACATTACCTGAGGAAATCGGCAGATATGTTATACTTCC
>DEPR01000010.1:0-2304 GCA_002358895.1 Ruminococcus sp. UBA3387
TCCTTCATCATTAACTATAATATCCTGAGAAACAGCTGTTCCCGTACCCATCTTATCAGATACACCTGAAATAGTACAATTATTTATATCCCTTTTAAATACAACATAATTGTCGCCATAAGAGATAATTCTGTCAACTCCTGCACCATAATTGTCTGCATAGATTATTTGTTTGTCAAGACATACGGTTACAACATTAAATGCTGTTCTTCTTCCGTCCTTATCTTCTTTATTATATGTTCTTTCGGTAGAATAACGCGCTGCTCTTTCATTTGCATTTCCAACATATTGATTATTTCTCAAAAAGCAAGCATTGGGAATACATATTTCATAAGCATCAATATCAACATAGTTCCCATTAACAAATTTCTGCATAGGAACTACTGAAAAAGCGTGAGTGTGACCGTGAAAATGCCCCACATAAGTGGAATTGTTTTTGCTGTAATCAGCAGAAATTGTTGTGCCGTCAGTTGTTTTATAATCGAATCTATTGCCATTAATAAATGCATCAACTATATTTACAGTATCTTTAAAAAGGCTCACATTACCATAACTCAATGGATGATGTCCCATAGTTATAACCTGCCAACCATTCTTCCCTGTCATATCTAAGGCTGTTTCTGCGAACCATTTAAGCTGGTAGCCTTCAACAAAAGCTCCGTCACCTGTTCCTTGTTCTGTATTCAGGCATATAACCCGTACTTTCTGTTCCTCAAAATCCTTATAGTAATACCCGTCTGTCTTATGCTCAGGGTCTGCTATTACCTCGGTGTTTTTACTATAAATCAAATCGTTGATTGCTGATGTGGACAATTTCGGATTATCAGCTGACACATCATAAGAATAATTAGCATCATCGTGATTACCTTCAAGATACAGCAAAGTCTGCCCTTTCAGGTTATTCCCCATCAGTTTATGATAAGTTTCAATCTGCTCAGTTACCTCTGCCACCGTATTGGTTCTTGAGCCCCAGGCAAGGTCTCCCAGATTTGCAACAAAATCAACATTCAGCTGGTCGAGGATTTCTCCCTGTGCCTGACCCAGCTCAGCTGTTCCTCTTGTAACAAGTATGTTATCATTATCCTGATGTGCATCAGCTGAAATGATAAATCTCAAAATTCTATCATCTGTTCTTGACAAGGATTTATCCACAATTCTATTAACTTCTTCTCTGATGTCTGACACCATATCATCATCAAGAAGTCTATTATCTGCATATGTATAGCTACTGAAAACTGATACTATCATTATTATTGACAGCAGGACACTGAGTACTTTTTTCATAAGGCTTTTATCCTTTCCATATATTGAATGTACTATAATTATATAGTAGAGAAAACCCCTTGTCAACTGGCTTTTTACACAAAAAAGGACTTTGTATTTTGACACACAAAGCCCTTTGACATTATTCTGTTTTTTTCGATTATTTATTTGGTGTGAAGAGTTTTTTTGTCTGCGGAATATTCAACAGAATTACTGCACCAATTGAAGTGAAAATAATTTCAGGAAGCATATATGAACCATTATAAAGCAAACTATACAGATATGTATTATCTGTCGAAAATCCTTCCCACAGCTTACCTGCTGATGCAAATACTACTACACCACTGATATAATGGCTGCAAAATCTCAACAGTAATGCGATAATGACACCTATAATATTGCCTTTTAAGCCTGCTTTTCTGAACATTCCTGCAAGTCCCAGAACAACAAAAGCAATAATGTAATCAAAAAGTATACAAGCTATGAGCATTACAGGAGTCAGCCCCCAACCTAACACACCATCAATAAAGATACCTTGTCCCAACTGAACGATTGCATACAACAAAGATGCCATCAGTCCGTTTTTTACTCCGTATTTTATACTGTACAAAGCAATCGGAAGCATCGAAAGCAACGTAACTGAGCCACCCCAAGGAATTTTGTAAACTTTAATAAAGCTTAACACTGTTGCCAATGCAACCATTACGGCACCTTCAACTAACATTTTGGTTTTTGAATTTTTCATACATTTTTATCCGTGCCACCTCAGAACAACGCAAATTTACGGCACGGATTATACCTCTTTTCCTTTGTTTTTCACGATGTCCTTATTATGACGCTCAAAAACCGCATAAAAAACAAAAAGCTGCAGACTTTTAAACCTGCAGCAGACATAACACTAATATTCTCCTACGTCGGCATTATCCGAATCAGGTTATGGGTCGAAACTCAATTGTTTCCTCTCAGCCATTCAGCTCCCCGTTTTAGTATACAATTTTATTACATCGGTATTATTGTATCACATTTTTCTACTTATGTCAA
>DEPR01000010.1:2375-3153 GCA_002358895.1 Ruminococcus sp. UBA3387
GCAACAAGCTCTTCAAAAGTGCCTTTCTTGCCATTCCACTCATCATTCATTATAGCCCAATCGGTAACAAGGAAGCAATCCATTCCCACAGATGAGCCTGCCTTCATATCCTCCACAACATCGTTACCAATCATCAGGCATTCCTCAGGTTCTACACCAATTTTTTCGCAAATATTCAGATAATACTTAGGATTTGGCTTTGAACAACACTCCGACTCATAAGATGTTATGTTGTCAAAATCTTCTGCACCTAAATTAACCCAGCTAAGGCGTTTCAGCTGTCCGTTAAGTGGGAAAATAGGATTTGTTGCACAGATTACCTTTGCACCAGTTTTTCTCGCAAGCTCAACAGCTTTCTTCGCCAATGGATTTTCGCCTGTAAAAGCTTTTGCACCCTCAAACTCGTTAAGATAAAACTCATCAGACTTTTGAAGGAATGGCTCATAATCCTTACCTGTTGCCTGTGCAAACATATTCCAGAACACTTCACGGTTAAGCTTTGTGCCATCATTTTTAACCATTGCTTTTGTGCCTGCCCACACGGCATTAATAAGCTGTTCGGGCTCAATCCCTATTGGTGAAAGCTTCCCTGCAAGCAATTTAAAATACCCTTTTGTAAAAGTATTATAATCCATAGGAAGCAACGTTCCGTCCATATCAAAAAGTATAGCTTTATATTTCATTTATATAAATCCTTTCTTTTGAATTCTACAAAATATGATACCACTTTTCTCTTGTTTAGTCAACAAAAAACTGCTCAGGCAACAACCTGAGCAGT
>DEPR01000012.1:0-1310 GCA_002358895.1 Ruminococcus sp. UBA3387
GGTAGAACAGTTGGTTCAGGCGTTGTAACAGCTGTTAAGAACTAATTTAATAGTTAAATTAAACCGCTGCCATTTGGTGGCGGTTTTTTTATTGACAAGACTCTGCTGTTGTTGTATACTGAATGAGTTAGGAGAATGCATATGACAGCTGAAAAAGATTGTTTTTATATGAAAAAAGCACTGGAGCTTGCTGGAAAGGCTGCTGAAATCGGTGAAGTGCCTGTTGGTGCAGTTGTGGTGAAAAAGTCTACAGGTGAAATTGTTGGCGAGGGATATAACAGACGAGAGACCGATAAGCTGTCTACTGCCCACGCCGAGATAATTGCACTTGAAAATGCAAGCAGAAGGCTGGGCGGTTGGCGACTTATAGACTGCGAGCTGTATGTAACCCTTGAACCTTGTCCCATGTGTGCAGGTGCTATTATAAATTCAAGAATTGAACGAGTTGTGTTCGGTGCAAAGGACTTTAAGGCAGGTTCCTGTGGTTCGGTTACAAATCTCTTTGAGCTTCCATATAACCATAAACCCGAATTGACTGAGGGCGTTATGGAACAGGAGTGTAGTGAGGTTTTGTCTGATTTTTTCAGGAATTTGCGTGAAAATAAGCGTAAAAATGAGGAAAATGCTTGACAATATGAGTAGTTAGGTTTATAATATATTTAATATTTTAAATGCGATGAGGGAATTATCCAAGAAGATTGGTCCAGAGAAAAGACGGCTGGTGAAAGTCTTTCCAAGAAGCTTGGTGGCTAACCTGAGTATCGTTGTGAAAACAACGGCGTATCTCCTGCGTTAAAGGGTTCGAGTGACTAATCATATTCGCATAAATGCTCTATGATAGTAATTTGGGTGGTAACACGGAAACTTATGTCTTCGTCCCATATTCAGGGACGAGGACTTTTTTGTTGTAAAAATTTATTTTAAGGAGTTTTGATTATGAAATGGATGGGACTTAATGAGCTTAGAAAGCTCTATCTTGAGTTTTTTGAAAGTAAGGAACACCTCTGCATCAAGAGCTTTCCACTTGTGCCAAGAAACGATAACAGCTTGCTTCTGATTAATGCAGGTATGGCTCCTCTGAAGTCATATTTTACAGGGCAGGAAGAGCCTCCAAAGAGAAGAATGGCTGACTGCCAGAAATGTATCAGAACAGGCGATATCGAAAATGTCGGTAAAACTGCACGTCACGGTACTTTCTTTGAAATGTTGGGTAACTGGTCATTCGGCGATTATTTCAAGGAAGAAGCTATCCAGTGGGCTTGGGAGTTTTGTATCGACGTGCTTAAACTGCCTGAGGAAAGACTTTTCGT
>DEPR01000012.1:1389-2258 GCA_002358895.1 Ruminococcus sp. UBA3387
CTGCCTATGGAAAAGATTTTCAGAATGGGCAAAGAGGATAACTTCTGGGAAGCTGGAATTGACGGTCCTTGTGGTCCTTGCTCCGAAATCTATTTCGATAGAGGTGAGGAGTATGGATGTGGCTCACCTGATTGTACAGTAGGTTGCGACTGCGATAGATATATGGAGTTCTGGAATTTGGTGTTTACACAGTTTGAACGTCACGAGGACGGAACATATACCCCACTTGAGCAGAAGAATATCGACACAGGTATGGGACTTGAAAGACTTGCTGCAATGATGCAGAATGTAAACTCTATATTTGACGTTGACACAATCAAGGCTATCCGTGACCACGTCTGCGAAATTGCAGGCTGTAAGTATGGTGAGGATAAGAAAAAGGATATTTCAATCCGTGTAATTACCGACCATATCCGTTCAGTTACATTTATGGCATCAGACGGAATTTTGCCATCAAATGAAGGCAGAGGCTATGTAATGAGAAGACTTCTCAGACGTGCAGTACGTCACGGCAAATTGTTGGGGATTAACGGACTGTTCCTCAAGGATATAGTTAAAACAGTTGTAGATAACTCAAAGTGTGAGTATACAGAGCTTGAGGAAAAGTATGACTATATCGTTAAGCTCCTGACAACCGAGGAGGAAAACTTCAATAAAACAATCGACCGTGGAATGAAAATTCTCGATGACTATATGGAAGAGATGAAGAAAGAGGACAAAACAGTCCTTGACGGTGAAGCTTGCTTTAAGCTTTCCGACACTTATGGCTTCCCGATTGACCTGACAAGAGAAATTCTTGAAGAAAAGGGCTTTAAGGCTGATGAAGAAGGCTATACAAAGGCTATGAACGAACAGCGTGAAAAGGCTCG
>DEPR01000012.1:2358-4003 GCA_002358895.1 Ruminococcus sp. UBA3387
GAGATTTCCATACTGAATTTGTCGGCTATGACACACTTGAATGTGATGCTGAAATCGCATTTATTGCTACTGAGGACGAGCTGATTGATAATGCAGGCTGTGGCAATGATGTTTATTATATCGTGTCATCGAAAACTCCTTTTTATGCTGAAAGTGGTGGACAGGTAGGCGATATCGGTACAATCACAACAGCAAGTGGCAAGTGTGAAGTGCTTGATACACAGAAGGTTGTTGCAGGAAAGCTTGCACATAAGATTAAAGTAGTCGAGGGTGGCATTTCAGTTGGTCAGACAGCTCATTTTGCAGTAGATAAGAAAAACAGACTTGCAGTTATGAGAAATCATTCCTGTGCACATCTGTTGCAGTCAGCTTTGAGAGAGGTCCTCGGCGACCACGTTCATCAGGCAGGTCAGCTTGTTGATGCAAACAGACTGAGATTTGACTTTGCACACTTTGATGCAATGACTGATGATGAAAAGAATAAGGTTCAGCGACTGGTTAATGACTATATTTTCTCAGCCCTTGATATTACAGTTAAGGAAATGCCTATAGATGAGGCTAAGGAACTCGGAGCAATGGCACTCTTTGGCGAAAAATACGGCGATACAGTAAGAGTAGTTACAATGGGTAACGATATACCTGTTTCAATTGAGTTCTGTGGTGGTACACACGTTGAAAATACAGCTAATATCGGACTTTTCAATATTATTTCCGAAAGCTCAGTTGCTTCAGGTGTAAGAAGAATTGAAGCTGTAACAGGTGCAGGAGTTCTTGAACTTCTGAGAGAACAGATTGACCTTGCAAGACAGGCTGCAGATGTGCTGAAGCTTGGCAATCCTATGGAGCTTGTTAAGAAGTGCGTGGCTGTAATGGCAGAGGTTAAGGAGCTTGAAAGAGAAAGAGACTCACTCCAGGCTGAAATTTCAAATATGAAAGCAAAGAACCTGTTTGAAGATGCAACTGAAATAAACGGCGTAAGAATTGTTACAGCAAAGCTTATGAATATGCGTCCTGATATGCTGAGAAAAATGGGCGACCAGATTAAGGCTGATAAGAACGATATAGTTGCAGTAATTGCAGGCGTAAACGGAGATAAGGCTAACCTTCTGGTTGTTGCAGGCAAAGATGCAGTAGCTAAAGGCGTCCACGCAGGAAAGATTGCAGGTCAGGTTTCGGCACTTACAGGAGGTAAGGGTGGCGGACGTCCTGATTCAGCTATGGCTGGTGTGGGCGACATCACAAAGATTGACGAAGCACTTGGAAAAGCAACAGATGTTGTTGCAGATTTCATTAAATAAGATTGAGGTGTAAGTATGAATGATTGTCTGTTTTGTAAAATTGTAAAGGGCGAAATTCCGTCAAAGAAAATCTATGAAGACGAGCTTGTATATGTTTTCGAGGATATTGCCCCGACAGCACCTATCCATTATCTGTGTATCCCGAAGGAGCATATCTCAAAGCTTGATGAGATAGATGAAACAAATTCAGCAGTTATAGCTCATATCTATGAGGTTATCGCAAAGCTGGCTAAGGAGCTGGATTTGAAAGACGGCTTCAGAGTAGTAACAAACTGTGGGGAAAATGCAGGACAAAGCGTGTTCCATATTCATTTTCACCTCCTTGCGGGAAGACCACTTCAGTGGCC
>DEPR01000012.1:4025-5565 GCA_002358895.1 Ruminococcus sp. UBA3387
AATTCCCGTTATAGTTAGTTAATTCAGTTGCAAAGTTGTAGGGGACGGCGTCCTCGACGTCCCGTTATATATTTAGCTATACTGATTGTATTAAAATGAATTTCGATTAATATTAAAGCGGACGAAATTTCGTTCGCTTTTTTGTTGCTTTTTTTACGGTAATGGTGTAAAATAAAAGTATATTCACATAAACTTGCCGAAAATCATACTATGGAGTATATTTATCGGGAGGTGTTTGTGTGGAAGGGATAATTATTTTTGCATTGATTTGTGTATGTGTCATAACAGCTCTGGTGGTGAAAATACTCCGTTTTTATAAAAGGAAAACTGATAAAATCGGATTTATAATAATACCCTGCAGCAGCAGAACAAAAGAGCTTGAGAGAACAGTAAAGGCATATTTCTGGGAAGAGGTTTTCGAGAGAGAAAGCTTAGGCAGAGAAATTCTTATTGTTATTGTTGAAAAGAGCGAGAACGATTTTGTTGCAAAACAGCTTTCCGCAGAGCTTCCCATTGTGTCGGTTGTGGACATAACTGCCGTTGAGGATTACATAAAAAGAGCAGAGTTTTATAGAGAAAAATAAAGTTTTAAGGTTGATTAAATGAGTAAGTTGGAGAAAATTCAGGGCGAAGTTGACAGCGTAATATACCGTAACGAAGAAAACGGATATGCCGTAATTATGCTTGCCTGCGATAATGACCTGATAACCGTTGTAGGCGAAATGGGTAACATCGAGGAAGGCGAAGAGGTTGTCTGTACAGGTGAGTTTATCGTCCACCAGAAGTTCGGCGAGCAGTTCAAATGCAGTCTTTGTGAACGAAGCCTGCCAACAACTTCAGCGTCTATACAAAAGTATCTTGCAAGTGGCGTAATTACAGGTGTTGGTGCAGTAATTGCAAAGAGAATTGTGTCAAAATTCGGAGAGGATTCACTTGATGTAATTGAGAATGAGCCTGAAAAACTGGTGCAGATTGAGGGCATAACTCTGAAAAAAGCTTTGAAAATGTCTCAGGAGTTCAAGACTACCTTTGCCGTAAGGTCGCTTATGATTTATCTTTCGGGCTTTGATGTACCGACATCTGTGGGTATAAGTGCGTGGAAACGCTGGGGCGAAAGTGCCGAAGCAATGATAAAGTCAAATCCGTATGTGCTGTGTGTTTTCGGTGTGGATTTGCCATTTGTGAAGGCTGATATGATTGCCGAAGAAGTGGGTATCGACCGACACGCTAAATGCAGAGTCGAAGCAGGTATCAGCTGTGTGCTGAAAGAGAATGCAAATGCAGGTCATACCTGCCTGCCACTTGATAAGTTCGAGGAAATTTCCTGCGAGTTCCTGCAGATTACACCCGAGGAATTCAGGGAAGTGCTGAATGAACAGGTGGAGGAGGAAAACCTGTTTTATTATTATAAAAACGAAAGACCTTTTGTAATGCTCCGTGATTTTTTCAAGGCTGAGGATTATATCTCACGCCGTCTTTCCATTATGTCAGCCTGTTCCTATGATAATCGTATTGATTTTTCAGCAGTGATAGATATTGC
>DEPR01000012.1:5610-7313 GCA_002358895.1 Ruminococcus sp. UBA3387
ATTACATATGAGGAGCATCAGCGTGAAGCAATAAATCTTGCTCTGTCAAAAGGCTTTCTGGTGCTGACAGGAGGTCCCGGTACGGGTAAAACCACAACCCTCAATGCAATAATTTCTCTCTATCAGCAACAGGGTATGAAGGTTATGATTGCTGCCCCGACAGGCCGTGCAGCGAAAAGGATTTCCGACCTTACAGGCTTTGAAGCAAAGACTATACACAGACTTCTTGAAGTAAAGCACGCCGACGGAGAAACCTTGAGATTTGTCCACGACGAGAACAATCAGCTTGATTGTGATGTGATGATAATTGATGAGATGTCAATGGTGGATTCCTGCCTGTTTGAAGCATTGCTGAGAGCAATCAGCGTTACCTGTAAGCTGGTGCTTGTAGGGGATTCCGACCAGTTGCCGTCTGTAGGTGCAGGAAATGTGCTGAAGGATATAATCGACAGTGGCGTTATGCCCGTGGTTACTTTGAAGGAAATTTTCCGACAAGCACAGGAAAGTGCAATCGTTACAAATGCACATAAAATCGTCAACGGTGAGCATATCGACCTGACTGAAAAGGATAAGGATTTCTTTTTCTTCCAGCGTCAGGATTTTCCTGCTTTGCAACAGCTTGTGGTGGATTTGTGCAAAACCCGTCTGCCGTCTGCCTATGGTTATTCACCTGTTGAGGATATCCAGGTGCTTTCTCCTACAAGAAAAGGCCCGAGTGGAGTTGTTGAGCTGAACAAAAGGCTTCAGCAGGAGCTTAATCCACCTGCGGCAGGAAAGTCGGAGATAAAAACCCCGTTGTATACCTACCGTAAAGGCGATAAGGTAATGCAGACGAAGAATGACTACGATATAATCTGGAAGAAAACCGATGATGATGAGAAAACCGAAAGTGGCACGGGTATCTTCAATGGCGATATCGGTATAATCACCAATGTAAATAAGATATTGAAAACGGTTACAATCGACTTTGAGGGCAGGGTAGCAACCTATTCCTTGCCGATGCTTGATAATCTGGAGCTTGCCTATGCAGTAACTGTGCATAAAAGCCAGGGTAGTGAGTTTGACGCAGTAATACTTACAGTTTACGGAGGTTTTGATAAGCTATATTACAGAAATCTGCTTTATACAGCCGTTACAAGAGCAAAGAAACTGCTTATAATTATCGGCACGAAAAAGCGTGTGGAGTTTATGATTGACAATAACCGAAGAACCCTGCGTTATACCTGCCTTAAAAATATGCTGGTAGAGCTTAATAATAAAGATGAAATTACATTATAAAGGGACGATAAGCATAGAAATATGCTTGCCGTCCTTTTTTATGTATGGTGAAATATTAATTGAACATACTAAATCAGGGAGGTGATAGTGTGGAAACAAAAATCACCGTAAAGGAACTGAACGGCTTGAAGTGCCTGCTTGAAACACAGAACAACCTGATTTATCGGTTTGAGCAGTATGCCAGACAGCTGAAAGAGCCTCAGCTGAGAGTAGAATTTCAGAAAATGTATGCTGTTGTGCAGAATCATAAGAGTAAATTGCTGTCCTTGCTTGACAGCAGTAATCAGTAAGGGGATAAGCAAATGAACGATAATCTGAAAATTATAAAGGAAGCAAGACAGCTTGTGAAAAATTCTTCTGCCGAGCTTTGTAATGCCTATAATGAGCTTTGTAATGAGAGTAGTGGGGAAACAATTCTGTCTGTG
>DEPR01000037.1:0-901 GCA_002358895.1 Ruminococcus sp. UBA3387
GACAGCAGATTTTCTTTCAGAAAAACTGACCTTGAGACTGCTCAGCAGAGGAAGATTTCACTGCTTTTTGCAATTATCACCTGCCCCTGGCTGTTTTTGTTGCCAACCGAGTGGTTTTATGGCTACTGATGCTTGACAAATGCTATATAAAGTGATATAGTTAGATTGTTATTTATTTATCAATGTGTATCAGAAAGAAGAATAGATTATGTCAAAGAACGGTTCAATCTCTAACTCGGTAATCAACCGACTGCCGAGATATTACAGATTTTTGGGCGAACTGAAAAACAAAGGCGTTGAACGCATATCTTCCCGTGAGCTTTCAGAGCTTATGAAGCTGACTGCCTCACAGATAAGACAGGATTTAAACTGCTTCGGTGGTTTCGGACAGCAGGGCTATGGCTACCACGTTGCCGACCTGCATAGAGAAATCGGCAAGATTTTAGGCGTTGACAGGAATTTCAAGACAATACTTATCGGTGCAGGTAACTTAGGCAAGGCTATTGCTACACACATAAACTTCGGCACTCGTGGTTGTCAGCTGGTGGGCATTTTTGATGTGAAACCTGAACTGACAGGCGAAGAAGTTGCGGGTATAAAGATTATGCACACCGATGACATTGCAAAGTTCTGCGAGGAAAATTCCCCTACCGTGGCTGTTCTCTGCATACCAAAGGCTAACACTCAGGCTATTGCCGACAAGCTGGTGAGCCTGGGCATCAAGGCTTTCTGGAACTTCTCACACTACGACCTGAGCATTGACTATGACAATATTGTGGTGCAGAACGTCCACCTCGGCGACAGCCTGCTGACACTTACATACGGTGCAAATATTATCACTTAAACACAAAAATCCCCTTGATTTTACTCAAGGGGATTATTTTCTTTAATCGGGTCGATG
>DEPR01000037.1:931-1301 GCA_002358895.1 Ruminococcus sp. UBA3387
AAAAATGTAGGGGCTGATGCCCACATCAGCCCGTAAAAGTAACTGCTGAAATAATAAAAGAAAATGGATATGTCAACTAAAAATCCCCTTGATTTTACTCAAGGGGATTATTTTTATGCTATTTCACTGCATTTTTTGCGATAACTTCAGCAACAAGGTTGCTTGGAAGCTGGTCGTATCTTTCCTGCTCAAGGGTGAAGAAGCCTCTGCCCTGAGTCATCTGTCTGAGGAGCATTGTGAAGTCTGCCATTTCTGACAACGGAACTTCAGCTGTAACCTCGGTCATACCCTTCTTTTCAGCAGGTGTCATTCCAAGTACTCTGCCTCGACGCTTGTTAAGCTCACCGATAATATCACCTGTGTTGTCGTC
>DEPR01000037.1:1397-3336 GCA_002358895.1 Ruminococcus sp. UBA3387
GCCATTTCAGATGAGTCAACAGGGTGATATGAACCGTCAACAAGTATAGCCTTAAGACCTACTACAGGGAAACCTGCAAGCACACCCTTCTTAACACATTCCTGCAAGCCCTTTTCAACTGCAGGGAAAAAGTTCTTAGGAACTGCTCCACCGAATACCTTTTCCTCGAAAATAAGCTCGTCAGAAATACAAGGCTCAAATTCAATCCATACATCACCGTACTGTCCGTGGCCACCCGACTGCTTCTTGTGTCTGCCCTGAACCTTGACTTTCTTCTTGATTGTTTCCTTGTATGGAATCTTTGGAACGCTCAGCTCAACCTCAACACCGAAATCGTTTTTCAGCTTGGAAAGTGCTGATGCAAGATGCTGTTCACCCAGACCGCTCAGAATCTGCTCAAGTGTGTTCTCGTCCTGAGCGTAAGACAATGTGAGGTCTTCTTCAAGAAGTCTTGAAATAGCGTTTGAAATCTTGCTTTCATCGCCCTGTGCCTTAGCCTTTACAGCCATCTTGTAGCAAGGGTTAGGATATGTAACAGCCTCAAATTTAACTACTCTTGATGAGTCGCAGATTGTGTCATTTGTGTTCACGTTCATCTTTGTTGCAACAACAATATCACCTGCTACCGCTTCAGCAACTTCAGTCTGCTTTCTGCCACAAAGTGAAACAAGCTTGCCAACCTTTTCGGTTTCGCCTGTTGTAGCGTTTACAACTTCACCATTTGTTTTAAGAACACCTGAAAGCACCTTGATGTATGACATCTTGCCCACAAACGGGTCAGCTACCGTCTTGAATACCAGTGCAGAAAGTGGTGCGTCAGCGTCAAGTGCAACGTCAACAATGTTGCCGTCCTTATCCTCAGCAGCCTTTGGTTTTAGGTCAGTAGGTGCAGGAAGAAGGAGAGAAATTTCCTTCATCAGCATATCAATACCCGCCAGAGTTGTGGAGGATACGCAAGTTACAGGAGTAATAATACCCTCGTTCATACCCTTGTGGATACCGTCAATAAGCTCTTTCTGTGTGAATGCCTCACCTGAGAAGAATTTCTCGAAAAGTGCCTCGTCAGTTTCAGCAACAGCTTCTGACACAGCCTCTACAAGACCGTCAATACGGTATTCCATATTAGCTGCAACATCAGCAGTCGGCATATCTGTTTCAACAGCGTTGCCCTTATCGTCATATTTATAAGCCTTCATTTCAATAAGGTTTACATATGAAACAATCTTTCTGTCAGCGATAACAGGAACTACTACAGGGCATACTGTAGGACCGAATTCAGCTTTAAGCTCAGTAAGCACGTTATTGAAGTTGGCGTTGTCATCATCAAGCTTTGTTACAACAAACATTCTTGGCTTGCCGTGTTCAACTGCATAGTCATAAGCCTTATGTGTGCCAACCTTAACGCCTGATTTACCTGATACGGTAATCATTACACAGCCACTTGCCGAGATACCCTCAACCATACCTGCTTCATAGTCAAAAAGACCGGGTGTGTCAAGGATGTTCACCTTCAGATCATCTGTTTCAAGAGTTGCAAGTGAAGTATAAATTGAGCATTTTCTTTTTATTTCCTCGGCATTATAGTCTGAAACTGTATTGCCGTCAAGTACTTTACCAAGTCGGTCAGTTGCACCACTCTTATAAAGCAAAGCTTCAGTCAATGATGTCTTACCTGAGCCTGCATGACCTGCTATAGCAATATTTTTGATTTTTGTACTGTCATATTTTTTCAAGACAGCTCACTCCATTCTGATTGAGATATTTGCAGAGTTGAATAGTGTTATTGTGCTAAATTACCAAAAACATTAAACTGCATACATTAATTATATACTATTTCACCATAAATAGCAAGACCTTCTATATAAAAAAGTATTCGTGAATTTATACAAAAATTCCTATCCATTTTTGTGTATCTTCCCTTTTGAACCCAATAAAAAAG
>DEPR01000029.1 GCA_002358895.1 Ruminococcus sp. UBA3387
AGAAGTTACAACTGCAATTTTTCTCGGCATAATCGGCACAGGTTTTTTCAGCTTTTCATCAAAAAGTCCCATTTTTGACAGCTTTTCTTTCAACTGTTCTATACCCTTATGCAAAGCTCCTGCACCTGCAGGCTGCATATCAGTAGCAATAATCTGATATACGCCGTCACGTTCATATACGTCCACATTGCCTACAACCAGAACACTCATACCGTTTTCAGGCATAAATCTCAGCTTGTTCACATTACCTGCAAACATAACAGCTTTTATTGCTGAATCTGCATCTTTTAATGTAAAATAAGCGTGTCCCGACTTATAATGGACTGTAAAATTTGATATTTCACCCTTAACTGCAATACCCTTCAGCTTCAAATCCGACTGGATTTTTAAGTGAATATACTTGTTAAGCTGTGAAACCGACAAAATCGAACTCAATCTATATCAATCCTTTTTTCAAAGCACTATATACTGCAAGCCCTGTTGCATTATCGCAGGAAAACTCAGGTCTCGCAAAATATGCTCCGAACTTTTCTGAAAGATTTTCTCTTATCAGACTATCAGACATTACCCCACCAACGCAAAGCAAAGGTATTCGTCCGTATTCAGAAAAAGCATTTTCTATCATAACCTCAAAAGTCCTGCTCAGAAAGCTCAGGCAGAACTTTGCAATATCCTCATACTTTTCCCCGTTTTTATACATCTTCTCACAAAGGTTTTCAAGTCCCGAAAGGCAACAATCTGTCCCTTTCAGCACCACCTTTGGTTTATATTCCTTCTGACTTTCACAAGCCAGCTTGTCAAGCTCTTTTCCACAAGGAAACTCCATTCCCAGCATTACTCCTACTCGGTCCACAGCCTGCCCTGCCTTTAAATCAAGTGATCTTCCCACCTGCTCAACAGAAATAATATTATCCCTGTCAGGTCTGCATATCAGTAAATCCGTAGTGCCACCACTTGCGTGAAAAGCTAAAAAAAGCTTCTCGCTTGTGAGCAAATCAAACTTCCCACAGGAATATATCCCTGCAAGAATATGACCCACCTGATGAGATGTTCTGTCAGGTTTCATATTCATTGTTGCACACAGCGACCTTGCAAAGCCGTCCCCAACAGTAAAACAAGGCATATAAGAGCCTTCCACAAGTCTTGGTGCATATGAAACGCCAACACCTGAAAAGCGTTTATCTCCCACCTGCGAAAACAGTTTTTCCACAAGTTCAGGAAGCTGAACGGTATGGTGAAATACAGCGTCCGACTGTCTTATGCCCTTTTCGCCTTTTTTAACGGGCAACAGCTTTTTCTCCTGCAAAACCTCCATTGTGTCTGTATCAAGCAACGCAACGGAAGTTGTATAATTGCTGGTATCAACACCGAAATATTTACTCATTTTTCGGTGCCTCATCACTCCTTGAATATGAACCCAACACACCGTTTATAAACGCAATATCAGGCTCTTGTGCATACTTTTCAGCCAAAGCAACTGCCTCGCTGATTGCAACATTCACAGGCACCTTGTCATCATACAACGCTTCATAGATGGCAAGGCGGAGTATTGCAAGGTTTATTTTAGGAATTCGCTCAACTGCTCTCTTGTTGCTGAAACGTGAAATAACTGCGTCAAGTTCATCTGCCTTGTCGCAGATTCCCTTTACAAGTGCAACTACTTCATCATCAACGAGAATATCGCCATATTCTTCTGCTACTTCAATAATTTCGTCTATTGTATCGTCCCTGAAAAGCTTTTCAAATGTTAAAATAAAACCACTTTCACGGACATCACGTCTTTTTGCTGACACAAAAACACTCCTTTATTCGTACTTGATTCCTCTTATTGTAACGTTAACCTTTGCAACAGTAAGACCCAGCATACTCTGTACAGAGTTTTTAACAATATCCTGCACCTGTTCAGCCACAGAAACCACGTTCACTCCGTCTTTTACAATAATGCCTACTGTCAAAGAAAGCACGTCGTCAACCAATCCGACCTTAATATCTCCCACACTTTCTTCTTTAAGGATCAGCTGGCGAATAGTCTTCTTCATCGGTGCAATACCATACACGCCGTTAATGTCCTTTACAGCGTTTGTAACGATTCCTGCTACAACGCTGTCGCTTACCTGCAAACTCTTATTGATATTCTTATCTACCTGACTCATAATAGAGCCTCCTTTACAAATAATTTTTTTAGGCAATATATATTAGTATTATAACATATTTTATTCATTAGTACAACTGTTTTTTTGCACTTTTCACATTTTTTCAGTTTTATACTTTGTTTGCCTCTTGAAATTTGCCGTGTACTCTTGACGGAAAGGGCAAAAAGTTATATAATTAAAATAATATTTATTTGTTTTGGAAAGGCGTGGTGATTTTTTATGTGCAAAAAGCCATATTATATTACAACTGCTATTGCATACGCATCCAAAAAGCCTCATATCGGTAACACCTATGAGGTCGTTTTTACTGACGCTATTGCAAGATTTAAAAGAATGCAGGGCTTTGATGTTTTCTTCCTGACCGGTACAGATGAACACGGTCTGAAAATTGAAGAGCTTGCTAAAAACGAAGGGATTTCCCCCCAGGAACACGTTGATAAGGTTGCAGGTGAAATCAAGGACATCTGTCGTGTTATGAACATTTCCTACGACGGGTTTATCAGAACTACAGACGAACAGCACAAAAAGGTTGTTCAGAAAATTTTCAAGAAGCTTTATGACAACGGAGACATTTACAAAAGCTCATATGAGGGGCTTTACTGTACACCTTGCGAAAGCTTCTGGACATCTTCACAGCTTGTTGACGGAAAATGCCCTGACTGTGGCCGTGAAGTGAATCCTGCAAACGAAGAAGCATACTTCCTCAGGCTCTCAAAGTATCAGGACTGGCTTGAACAGTATATCGAGGAGCACCCTGACTTTATTGTTCCCGAAAGCAGAAAGAAAGAAATGCTCAACAACTTTATCAAGCCGGGACTTCAGGACCTTTGCGTTTCAAGAACAACTTTCACCTGGAGTATTCCTGTAACATTTGACCCTAAGCACGTAATTTATGTCTGGATTGACGCACTTTCAAACTATATCACAGCTATGGGTTATGACCCTGACGGCTCAAGTGAACAGTTTGAAAAATACTGGCCTTGCGACTGCCACGTTATCGGCAAGGACATTATGAGATTTCACTCTATTTACTGGCCTATTATGCTTCACGCACTTGGTCTTGAAATGCCTAAAAAGCTTTTCGGTCATAACTGGATTCTTTTCGGTGAAGACAAGATGAGCAAATCAAAGGGTAATGTGATTTATGCCGATGATGTTGTGGAAGCATTCGGTGTTGACGGTGCAAGATACTATCTTCTCAGCGAAATGCCATTGAACTCAGACGGCTCAATCACCTATGAAGCACTTATTGAGAGATACAACTCCGACCTTGCAAATACTTTAGGCAATCTTGTCAACAGAACAGTTGCTATGACAAAGAAGTATTTTGGTGGAGAAATAAAGGCACCTACCTGTGCTGAGGCTGTTGATGACGAGCTTATTGCAAAGGCACTTGAAACACCGAAACAGGTTGCAAAGCTTATGGACGAATACAAAATGGCTGACACAATGGAAGCTATTATGAGCCTTGCACGCCGTGCGAACAAATATATCGACGAAACAACTCCCTGGGTTCTCGGCAAGGACGAGACTAAGGCTGAAAGACTGGGTACGGTTCTTTACAACCTCCTGGAAACTATCAGATTTATCGGTGTAATTCTCACACCGTTTATGCCTGAAACATCTGCAAAAATACTTGCACAGATTGGTTCTGACAAGGCAAGTCTTGAAAGCCTTGAAAGCTTTGGAGGACTTGAAGCAGGCTCATATGTAAGCGACCCTGTTCCGTTGTTTGCAAGAATTGACGCAGACAAGTTTATGGAGGAAGCAAACGCTAAAATGGCTGCTCAGGCTGCAGAAGCTCAGGCAGAAGAAGAGAAAGAAACCGAAGTTGCACCTCTTGCTGATGAGATTGAATTTGACGATTTCACAAAGGTAGACCTGAGAGTTGCATTAGTAAAATCAGCTGAAAAGGTAAAGAAATCAAAGAAGCTTCTCTGCTTACAGCTTGATGACGGTATGGGTGGCAGACAAGTTGTATCAGGAATTGCTCAGTGGTACACACCTGATGACCTTATCGGCAAAAAAGTAATTCTTGTTGCAAACTTAAAGCCCGTAACACTCTGTGGCGTTGAGTCAAACGGTATGGTTTGTGCTGCAGATATGCCTGACGGCTCTGCAAAGGTTATATTCCCTGACTCCGACCTCCCTTGTGGTGCAAAAATAAGATAAAAAATGACAGCAGGTCCAAAGCCTGCTGTCTTGATATTCACGCCTGTAGCTCAGTTGGATAGAGCAATAGCCTCCGACGCTATGTGCCGTGCGTTCGAATCGCATCAGGCGTACCA
>DEPR01000095.1:0-5159 GCA_002358895.1 Ruminococcus sp. UBA3387
TCAACTGTCAATTATCCATTGTCAATTATTATCCGTTTGCCATAGCATAAGCCGTTGCAAAGGCAATCTGCAGGTTATATCCCCCTGTATAGCCGTCCACGTCCAGCACTTCACCGATAAAATAAAGTCCCTTAACAAGTTTCGACTCCATAGTTTTCGGTGCAATCTCCTTAATGTCAACTCCACCTCTTGTAATGATTGCCTCATCTATAGGACGGAGCGACTTCACCCTGAAACGCAAATCCTTCAGCAGTTTCAAAAGCCCCTCACGTTCTTCTCTTGTAATCTGATTAACCTTTTTATATGCAGGGATACCACTCATTTTCACTATGGTATCAATCATTTTTGACGGCAGAAGCTTTGTCAAAGCATTGGAAAAATCCCTGTTTGGGAACTCACCGAAATCACGGAGAATTCTCTCGTCCAGCTTCTCATATGAAAGTGCAGGCTTCAAATCTATTGAAAGCTCATACCTGCCCGTTTGGATTTTGTCCATATGAGCTGAAGCCGAAAGCACCAAGGGACCTGACAGCCCGAAATGGGTAAACAGCATTTCCCCCAGCTCAGAAAAAATCGGCTTTGCTTTGCCCTGCTCATAGAGGCTCAGGGTACAATTTCTCAACGAAAGCCCCATCATTTCAGCAGGCTCTTTTTCTTCGGTTACCACAGGGCAAAGGGACGGCAGAATTTCGGTAACATTATGTCCTGCCTGCCTTGCAAACTCATACCCGTCGCCTGTCGAACCTGTTTTCGGATATGACTTGCCACCTGTTGCAACCACGACTTTATCTGCAAAATAGCTGTCCTTCAGGCTTTTTACGCCCTTTACCACGCCATTTTCAATAATAAGCTCTGTTATGTCGTCTGTAACAAAACGGACACCAGCGTCCTTTGCTGTCCTCACAAGTGCGTCAACTACGTCCCCGGCCTTATCACTTTCGGGAAAAACTCTGTTGCCACGCTCGGTTTTCAGAGGCACTCCGATGCTTTCAAAAAAAGCCATTGTATCCTCAGGGGCAAACCTGCTGAGGGCTGAATAGAGAAACCTTGGATTTCTCGGAATGTTTGCAAGGACATTCTGCACGTCTGAATTATTTGTAACATTGCATCTGCCCTTGCCTGTTATCAGCAGTTTTTTGCCAAGAATGTGCATATGCTCTATTACCAGAACACTTTCACCCTGCCAGGCAAGCTGAATTGAGGCAAAAAGCCCTGATGCACCTGCACCGATTATAATTACATCGGCATTGTTCATTTGGAAATCTCCTTGTTCTTTTCGTAAACGTCATACTGCTCCCATATCTGTTCAAGACGTTCAAAGCTCTTTGAAATCTTGTCCACATCGCTTATGGAAACTGCAGCTATAAGTGCATTTATAAGGCTTAACGGTGCTACAAGTGAGTCAACGAATGAAGCCATATCACTCTTTGCAAGAAGCAGATTATCGGCATACTGTGCCAGAGGTGAGTCAACCGAATCGGTGATTGCGATTACGTTTGCACCGTTGTTGTTGGCATACTCCAGAATTTTCGCCGTATGCTTTGAATATCTCGGGAAAGATATACCGATTATTACATCTCCCTTGCCGATATGCATAACCTGTTCAAAAATTTCACTTGTGGTAGTATTTCTTATAAGCCTTACATTCGGGAAAATCATTGTGAAATAATAATTCAGAAAGCTTGCAAGAGGTGCTGCACTTCTTGCACCGATTATGTATATTGCATTACAGTTTATTATCTTTTCAACTGCCCTGTTGAAGTCTTCTTTTGAGGTTGTATCAAGAGTTTTTCTTATTCTTTCTATATCAAGAGAAAGCACTCTGTCGAGCACATTATCCCTTGTCATATGGTCGGAAGTTACCTCAATTCTCTGAACGGCTGTCAGCTTGTTACGCATCAGGTCCTGCAAGGCTCTCTGTAATGAAGGATAGCCGTCAAATCCCAGCTCTGACGCAAATCTTACAACTGTTGACTCACTTACGCCCACGCTTTTGCCCAGCTTCTGTGCTGTCATAAATGCAGCCTTGTCATAGTGGGACAATATATAATTTGCAATCAGCTTATGACCCTTAGACATCTTTGTCATCTGCTGTTCAATCTTTACAAACAAATCTCTTTCCATATATTCACCCCGTTTTACTGAAAAAGCTCGTCCTGCAACGCAAGAATTTCATCTCTTTCAGCTTTGGTTTTATCCCTGTCAACATAATATCTGCCGTCGTTTTCGAAGATATAATCTCCCTCGTCTGCACCGTCTTCAATAAGTGCTGTTTCAATCTCAACGACGTGCCCCTGCTCATCAACGCAAAGGGCATATTCCCCTTCAAATCTATCTATACTAAGCATATTATGCCTCCGTTATTTTTCCGTTTCAACTGTCAGACCTTTACCGTCAGACAAGAACACTATGCTTCCACATTCAGGTGTTGTATAATAATGCTTTGCATACTGCTGAAGTCTTTCAACTGCCACATCGTGTGGGTGTCCATAGCTGTTATTCAGCCCACAGGAAACTACTGCATACTGTGGATTTACTGCGTCAAGAAACTCATATGTACTTGAATATGAACTGCCGTGATGACCTGCACTCAGCACCGTGGCTGACAAATCAAAGCCCTGTTCAAGCATTTCATATTCTTCCTCGTCCTCACAGTCCCCTGTAAACAGGAAGCTGTTTTCACCGTCAACAACCTTGACAAGTGTAGAATAATTATTAAGGTCCTCGTGTTCCTCTTTTGTTGTGAACAGCTCAAACTCAATGTCTCCCAGCTTATATGTGCCGTCCTTTGAAGCAGTAATCTTCATTCCCTGCCTCTGCACGGTTTTAAGAAAATACTTATATGTTGAATTGGTCGGCGTCATATCAGCTGACACCTTTGGCATAATTATATTCTCTGTGGGAATTGCATTCAGAATGTCAGAAGCCTCACCCATATGGTCGGTATGAGGGTGGGTAATTATAAGATATTTCAGCTCTGTTACGCCTTGTTCACGGAGATATTCAAGGAACTTGTCCGTTTCATCACGTTCACCTGTGTCGATAACCATAGCTTCATCACCTGAAATAACAAGTGCTCCATCACCCTGCCCAACATCCACAAAATGGACTTCTGTAGTGGGATTTTCAGCAGGCTCCTTGTCCTTTCTGAAGTCAACATTCTCAACAGCCCAGACAATAGCTACGATTATTGCCAGCACTATCATCGAGCCAAGTGATGCTTTTTGTTTTCTTCTTGCCATATTTTTATCCTTTATCGTCTTTTTTTATTTGGTCGTTTATTATTCTTTGGTCTTGCTTTGGCTTTAGCCTGTTTATCCCTCTGGATTTTCAGATACTCCCTGTCGGGTGCAACAAGCTTGCCCTGACCGTGGCCGATTAAATCCTGTCTGCCTGCTTTTATGAGTGCCTCGATTATCCTGTGCTGGTTTTCAGGCTTGTAATACTGAAGCAAGGCTCTTTGCAAAGCCTTTTCCTGTGGATTTTTCGCCACATAGACAGGCTCCATAGTGTATGGGTCAAGCTCGGTATAGAACATACAGGTTGAAAGGGTACCCGGTGTTGGATAGAAGTCCTGGACCTGTTCGGGATGAATGCGGTTTTCCTTTAAAAACATTGCCAGCTCCACTGCATCACTCAGCTTTGAGCCCGGATGAGACGACATAAGATATGGCACAAGATACTGCTCCTTGCCCACCTGTTTTGTAATCTCATAAAACTTCTTCTGGAAACGCTTATACGCTTCAATATGTGGCTTACCCATCTTATCAAGGACAGCTGCTGAACAATGCTCGGGAGCAACTTTGAGCTGTCCGCTGACGTGATGCTCAATCAGCTCTCTTATGAACTTGTCGTCCTTATCCTCAATCAGGTAATCATATCTTATACCTGAACGGATGAAAACCTTTTTAACCCCCTTGATTTTTCTCAGCTTTCTCAGCATTTCAAGGTACTCTTTATGGTCAACGTGGAGATTTTTGCAGGCAGTCGGTGCAAGGCATTTTTTACCCTTGCAAAGCCCGTGCTCCAGCTGTTTTTCACAGGACGGACCACGGAAATTCGCTGTCGGTCCTCCAACGTCGTGAATATATCCTTTGAAGTTCGGCATTTTTGTCAGCATTTCTGCTTCTTTTAACACCGACTCCTCACTTCTCACAGTAACTTTTCTGCCCTGATGCAACGCAATAGAACAGAAATTACAGAAGCCGAAGCAACCTCTGTTATGTGTCAGGGAGAACTGCACTTCCTCAATGGACGGCACCCCACCCTCTTTTTCATAGCAAGGGTGATATGTCCTCTCATAAGGCAGGGAGAACACCATATCCAGCTCCTCAGTTGTCAGAGCATAGGCAGGTGGATTCTGCACCAGCATTTTATTACCCTGACGCTGAATTACAGTCTTTCCATACACCTCGTCCTGCTGGTCATACTGTATTCTGCAGGCTTTCGCATAAAGCTCCTTGTTTTCCGAAACTTCCTTGAAAGATGGGCACTGCACAGCACCAAAAGGCGTATCAACAGGCTCACAGAGATAACAAGTGCCTCTCACATCACGGATTGTTTCAACAGCCTCGCCCCTATTCAGTCTGTCAGCAATTTCAATTATCTGATGCTCACCCATACCGTACATCAGCAGGTCAGCTTCCGTATCCACAAGTACTGATGGCATAACGCTATCATTCCAGTAGTCATAATGTGCAAAACGTCGCAACGACACCTCAAGTCCACCACAAAGCACAGGTATCTCAGGTGCAGCCTTTCTGCACATCTTACAATAGACCGTTGCAGCTCTGTCGGGACGTTTTCCGTTTCTGCCACCTGCTGAATATGCGTCATCTGAACGCTTACGCTTCGCAACGGTATAGTGGGAAACCATAGAGTCAATATTTCCAGCCGTAACAAGCCAGGCAAGCCTTGGCTTACCCAGCTTTAAAAAATCGTTTACGTCATTCCATTTTGGCTGGGGAATGATACCCACCGTGTAGCCGTGATGCTCCAGAAGTCGGGATATAATGGCAACACCAAAGCTTGGGTGGTCAACATATGCGTCGCCGATTATATACACAAAATCCAACTGCTCTATTCCTCTCTCAGCTAAATCCTGCTTGCTTATTGGCATAAACGCCATATCTCCCACCTCTTTTCAATGCACAATGCGT
>DEPR01000095.1:5186-5470 GCA_002358895.1 Ruminococcus sp. UBA3387
ATTGTCAATTGTCAATTGTCAACTGTCAATTAACTAAGTCCTTGTCTTTCATACCATTCTTCTTTGGTAATGTTGATTTTTCTTGGCTTTGAGCCTTCCTGTGGACCGATAATACCCATTTCCTCAATCTCGTCCATAATTCTTGCAGCACGAGGGAAACCAAGCTTCAGCTTTCTCTGCAGGAACGCTGTTGATGCATTTCCTGTCTCCACAATTATTGTAATCGCCTGATTTGTCAGGTCGTCATCTGTATTCACCGATACTTCGGCAGTTGTGTTAGACTT
>DEPR01000095.1:5623-6363 GCA_002358895.1 Ruminococcus sp. UBA3387
GGCTTCGGCATACCAACAGGCTTATAAAGCATATCGCCCTTACCCAGAAGCTTTTCGGCACCAACTTCATCAAGGATAACTCTTGAGTCCGTATTATTGGACACCGACAAGGCTGTTCTGCTTGGAATGTTAGCCTTGATAAGACCTGTGAGGACGTCAACTCTCGGCGACTGGGTAGCAATAAGCATATGCATACCTGCTGCACGGGCAAGCTGTGCAAGTCGCATTACGGATTCTTCTACCTCCGACTTTGCAGCCAGCATAAGGTCAGCAAACTCGTCCACAATAATAACAACCTGTGCAAGTTTCTGTCTTTCAAGTTCAGGATTTTCCTCAACGAATTTGTTATAGTCCTCAAGATTTTTTGTACCGTTTGCTTCAAACAGCTTATATCTTCTCATCATTTCATTTACAGCCCAGCCCAACGCACCTGCAGCCTTCAATGGCTCGGTTACTACAGGGATAAGCAGATGAGGAATACCGTTATATATCGGGAACTCAACCTTTTTAGGGTCGATAAGAATAAGCTTTACTTCCTCAGGAGAAGCGTGATAAAGAATGTTCAGGATAATTGAGTTTGTGAACACGGATTTACCTGAACCTGTGGTACCTGCAATAAGCATATGAGGCATTGAAGCAATATCGCCGATAACGATTTTACCCTCAATATCCTTGCCTACTGCAAAGCTCAGCTTGCTCTTTGCGTTTCTGTAATCATCACTGTCTATAAGCTCACGCAT
>DEPR01000095.1:6448-9789 GCA_002358895.1 Ruminococcus sp. UBA3387
ATTGGTGCTTCTATTCTTACGCCGTTTGCAGCCAGATTAAGTGCAATATCGTCAGCAAGGTTTGTAATCTGCTTTACCTTGACACCTGCTGCAGGCTGAAGCTCATATCTTGTAACTGACGGACCTCTGTGGATACCGATAACTCGTGTATTTACACCGAAAGTCTTGAGTGTTTCAACAAGTTTTTCGCTTTTTTCCATAATTTCTTTCTGAATAAGTGCATCAGATACGCCGTTTGTTGCCTTTTTCAGAATGTCAACAGGCGGATATGTATATGTAGACACAGAGCTTCCCTTTTCAAACAGGGTTGTCTGGCCGTTCTGTTCAATGAAAACTTCCTTCTTTTCAGGTTCAGTTGCAGGCTTTTCCTTTTTAGTCCTTGAACTACGGACAACAGCCTTCTGAGCAATCTTTTTAAGCTCATCCTTTTCCTTTGTCTTTTCAGCCTTTGGTTCTTCGGCTGTTTCAGGCTCAGCGTCAAGCACTGCGTCATAAGGGAAAACAATCTTATTTTCTTTCTGCTTCTTCTCCTCTTCGGTATAATATTTTGCAATATCAACCCTTACGTCGTCATCAGATTTCTTCTGATTTTCCTTCTTTTCTTCCTTAATCTTTACACGTTCCTTATGCTCCTCAGAAACGGTTTCATAGCCCTTGACAAAAGGCTTCTTGATAAAGCTCCAGAGCTGTGGAATAGTGAGATTTGTAAGAAGCATTACAAACAGCAAAGTAAGAATTACAACGATAATTCCACTGCCCACACGCTTGAATCCCGCAAGGAGTGGCCAGCCGATAATTCCGCCTACAAGTCCACCGCCACGCAAATCTACGCCGTCAAAAAACAGGGTTCTTACTTTCGTGATAAAATCTCCACCGTCAACCTGTCCCACCATAAATATCTGTGCCATTGCACTTATAAGGAGCATAAAAATGCCACCCTCGATTACCCTTGTTTTCACCGTCTGACGGGATTTATCCACAGCAATCATCACGGCAATATAGATAATCAGCGGTGCAAAGAGAAAAACGGACACGCCGAACAAGCCCCTGTTAATTTCATAGAGCTTTTCCCAGAGGCCATCACCTTTTATAAATGTAATGCAGATTTCAAGTATGCCGTAGGACAGCAGAATCAATGACCAGAAGCGTCTGCTTTCCTGCTGTCTTTCAACATCGGCAGGGTTTTGTTTTACAGTATTCTTCTGACTGCTGTTTTTTGTGTTACCTGATTTATTTCTGCTTGTGTTTTTTGCTGACGTTGGTTTTTTTGTCGCCATTTAAAAACCTATCCTTTCAATTAAATGCACAATTTATATCTTTTCATATTAAAGTTTAATCGGGTGTCCCATAATCATTTCAATTATTGAGATAAGAAGCACGATTATACCGAGAACGAGTGTATAATATGCGAAAATTCTGAATTTGTCAGACTTGATAAGCCAGTTCACCATTTTTATAGCACATACGCCGACTGCGGCTGCAACGATAAATCCGAGAACACACTGTCCGAAGCTTACGGATACAGTATCCTCCTGGATTGCGTCCTTTACTTCAAGGAGACAAGAGCCTAAAATTGCAGGGATACCGAGAATGAACGAATACTGTACAGCCATTGTTCTTGAGAAGCCTGAAAACAGACCTGCTGTAATTGTTGAGCCTGATCTTGACACACCGGGCAGAAGTGCTACGCCCTGGAAGAAGCCCACGGTAACTGCGTCCTTAACGGTAATGTCTTCTTCCCTTTTGTTCTTCTTTGCACACTTATCGGACATATAGAGAATTGCAGCAGTATAAAGGAAACAAAGCCCCTCAGCAAAAATGCTGTTGTCCTCAGAAATTCCTGTGAACCAGTCTTTGAATATGTAAAACGGAAGCAGGCAGGCAGTTGAAATAACAATCATAATTATCATTCTGCGATAGCCGTTCATTTCACTCCATTTGAAATTCCTTGTGAAGATGTCCTTAACCATCACAAAAAACTCCTTGACAAGCTCTATTATTGTCTGTCTGAAGCAGATAAACACAGCCAGCAATGTGCCAAGGTGAAGCACTGCTGAGAACATAAGTGCTCCCTCACCGCTTTTTCCTGTGAAGTGCTGGAACAGCGACAGATGTCCTGAGCTTGACACAGGTAAAAACTCTGTCAACCCCTGTATAATAGCCTGCAAAATTGTACTTAAAGTTTCCATAATAAACCTCCGAAATCTGTATTCTTCAAATAATCATAAGGATTTGTGCAGACACCAACTGATTTATCCTCAGGCTCATATTCCTCAGGATAAATCTCATCTGTTCGCAGTACCTCATATAAATCAATTATTGTATACAGCATATCGCACCTCACTCCTTGCCTTTCGGTGAGCTTTCAATCATCTTATAAAGACAATCCACAGCGTCAGACAGCCCTCCGAGCCTGTCAATCAGCCCGATTTCCACAGCTTTTTCACCGTCAACCACAGACCCCACATCCATCATAAGCTCTCCCGTTGACATCATAAGCTCCCTGAACTTTTCAGCACTCACATTTGAGTTGTCCGTAACAAATCGGACAATCCTTTCCTGCATTTTGTCAAAATAGGACAACGTCTGGGGTACTCCCAGCACAAGCCCGTTCATTCTCACAGGATGGATAGTCATTGTTGCTGACGGAACGATAAACGACTGCTTTGCACACACAGCCAACGGCACGCCGATTGAGTGTCCCCCGCCAACCACAAGTGAGACAGTTGGCGTTTTCATACTTGCAATAAGCTCAGCTATAGCCAATCCTGCTTCCACGTCGCCCCCCACGGTGTTGAGTATAATCACAAGCCCCTCAATAGACAAATCCTGCTCAATGGCTACAAGTGCAGGTATAATATGCTCATATTTGGTTGTTTTGTTCTGAGGTGGAAGAATATAATGCCCCTCAACCTGACCGATAATATTAAGGCAATGGATAAGGTGCTTTGCGTTGGGAATAGCCACCTGTCCGTATTCCTTGATACTATCCTGCTGGCTTGCAGGAATATTTTCTTCATTCCCCTGTTCTTCACGGGCTTCCCTGTTATCATTATTCATCATTTTCAACGCCTCCGAAAATATCTTTCAAAAGCTATTTTTCCCCTTAAAACAATGAATATGCAGGAAATCTCCCATACATATATAATGATACCATACACGGCCCCAAAAGTCAAGCAGAACGCACCCCAAAAAAGCCCTGATTTTGCAGGAATACGACACTCTCTTGCAAAAACTTCACAGAAAATTCATATGTGCATTTTTAACCCCGAACACCAACCAAACCTGCATTGTGAATTGTATGCACGGCAGGGGCGTGCCCCTGCACCATTTCACGATAT
>DEPR01000095.1:9905-10637 GCA_002358895.1 Ruminococcus sp. UBA3387
GCGTGCCCCTGCACCATTTCACGATATTTATTTGTGATGCATGCACGATTCGACCCCGCTGTCGAAAGTCAGTTTCAGTATCTGTTTACTGATAAGGCGTGCCCACAACCACCCGCAATTTGAGTGTAGGTGGGGCTGTTGTATTTTTATAAACGGGTCGTCGAGGACGCCGACCCCTACACAATGGTTTTCAGAGTTTGAAATGTTTTATTGTCAATTGTCCATTGTCGATTATCAATTGTGCATTGTAATTGTATTTGACAAAAAGGGATTTTTAGGTTACAATAGTATGTATATTTTTAATTGTATGAAAGGGATGATAAAAATGGGTTTGACATTAACTGAAAAAATCCTGAAAAATCACGTTGTTGACGGCGAATTTGTAAAGGGAAATGAAATCGGTATCAGAATTGACCAGACTCTGACACAGGACGCAACAGGAACAATGGCTTATCTTGAATTTGAGGCTATGGGCGTTCCGAGAGTAAAAACAGAGCGTTCTGTTGCTTATATTGACCACAACACATTGCAGTCAGGCTTTGAAAACGCTGACGACCACCGTTTTATCGGCTCAGTTGCCAAAAAGCACGGCATCTATTTCTCAAGACCGGGTAACGGTATCTGCCATCAGGTTCACCTTGAAAGATTTGGTGTACCGGGCAAGACGCTTATCGGCTCTGACAGCCACACACCAACAGGTGGTGGTATCGGTATGATTGCCATTGGTGCAGG
>DEPR01000095.1:10784-11416 GCA_002358895.1 Ruminococcus sp. UBA3387
CTTGAAGTGCTCAAGAGAATGTCCGTTAAGGGTGGCGTTGGCAAGGTTATTGAATATTGTGGTGAAGGTGTTAAGACACTTTCAGTTCCTGAAAGAGCTACTATCACAAATATGGGTGCTGAGCTTGGTGCTACAACATCCATCTTCCCTTCAGATGAAATCACTCTTGAATTTTTGAAGGCTCAGGACAGAGCTGACGTGTGGGTTGAGCTGAAGGCTGACGAGGACGCTGTTTATGACGAGGAGCTTAACATCGACCTTTCAGAAATCGTACCTATGGCTGCCTGCCCACATTCACCTGACAATGTAAAGACTGTTGCAGAAATCGGTGAGCTTAAAATCGACCAGGTTTGTATCGGTTCCTGCACAAACTCATCATTTGTTGATATGATGAAGGTTGCACATATACTTAAAGGAAAGACTATTCACCCTGACGTTTCACTTTCTATTGCTCCGGGTTCAAAGCAGGTACTTAATATGCTTGCACAGAACGGTGCTTTGTCAGATATGATTGACGCAGGTGCAAGAATTCTTGAATCAGCCTGCGGACCTTGTATCGGTATGGGTCAGTCCCCTAACTCAAAGGGCGTATCTCTCAGAACATTCAACAGAAACTTTGAAGGACGTTCAGG
>DEPR01000095.1:11452-11715 GCA_002358895.1 Ruminococcus sp. UBA3387
AAGGACGGTCAGATTTATCTTGTATCTCCTGAGCTTGCAGCAGCTTCAGCTCTTACAGGCTACCTGACAGACCCAAGAACTTTGGGCGATATGCCTGAATTCAAGCTTCCTGAGCAGTTCGTTATCAATGACAATATGGTAACACCTCCTGCTCCTGTTGAGGAAATGGACAGCGTTGAAGTGCTCCGTGGTCCGAACATCAAGCCGTTCCCTGAAACTTCACCTCTCGATGAAAGCATTGAATGTGCAGTTTCACTGAAGGT
>DEPR01000095.1:11770-13519 GCA_002358895.1 Ruminococcus sp. UBA3387
ATTATGCCTGCAGGTGCAAAAATTCTGCCACTCCGTTCAAACATTCCTGCAATTTCACAGCACTGCTTTACTGTATGCGATGAGGACTTCCCAAGACGTGCAAAGAACCTTGAAAAGTCAATTATCGTAGGTGGTTCAAACTACGGTCAGGGTTCATCCCGTGAACACGCTGCCCTTGCACCGCTTTATCTCGGTATCAAGGCTGTTCTTGTGAAATCATTCGCAAGAATTCACAGAGCTAACCTCATAAACGCAGGTATTCTCCCTCTCACTTTTGTGAACGAGGCTGACTATGACAAGATTTCACAGGGAGATGAGATTGTACTTGCCGACGTAAGAAAGGCTGTAGAAGCTGACAAGACTGAGCTTGTGGTTGTAAACAAGACAACAGGCGAAGAAATCCCTGTACTCTGTGAGCTTACAGGCCGTACAAAGGATATTATCCTTGCAGGTGGCTTGCTTGACTACACAAGAGAAAGCCTGAAGTAAATTAAAAATAGTAGGGGCTGATGCCCACATCAGCCCGTAATTCAACAAAACACATTTTATTACGGGACATCGAAGATACGAAGTATCTTTGGATGCACGTCCCCTACAAAATGGTTCACAGGGTTTGAAATATTTTAATCGACCATTGTCAATTGTCAATTATCAATTGTGAATTGTGCATTGAATAGGAGGAAAAGAAATGGCAAAAATTCAGATGAAAACACCTTTGGTGGAGATGGACGGAGATGAAATGACCAGAATTATCTGGCAGGAAATCAAGGACATTCTTCTCACACCATATATCGACCTTAACACAGAATACTATGACCTCGGTCTTGTTCACAGAAACGAAACCAACGACCAGGTTACTATTGATTCTGCTAATGCTACAAAAAAATACGGCGTTGCTGTAAAGTGTGCAACAATCACACCAAATGCTGCAAGAATGCCTGAGTATAACCTGAAGGAAATGTGGAAGTCCCCTAACGGTACTATCAGAGCTATGCTTGACGGTACTGTTTTCAGAACTCCAATCCTCGTTAAGGGCATTACACCATATATCCCAACCTGGACAAAGCCTATTACTATTGCCCGTCACGCTTACGGCGACGTTTACAAGAACGTTGAATTGAAGTGTGCCGAAGGCTCAAAGGCTGAGCTTGTGCTGACCGACAAGGACGGCAACGTTACCAAGGAAACTATCCACGAATTCAACGGCTCAGACGGTATTATCCAGGGTCTCCACAACAGAGCTGACTCAATCGGCTCATTTGCAAGAGCTTGTTTCAACTTTGCCCTTGATACAAAGCAGGACGTGTGGTTTGCTACAAAGGACACAATCTCAAAGAAATATGACCACACTTTCAAGGATATTTTCCAGGAGATTTACGACGCAGAATATAAGGAAAAATTCGAAGCTGCAGGCATTGAATATTTCTATACACTTATCGACGACGCAGTTGCAAGAGTTATCCGTTCAAACGGTGGCTACATCTGGGCTTGCAAGAACTATGACGGCGACGTTATGTCTGATATGGTTGCTACAGCTTACGGCTCACTTGCTATGATGACATCTGTTCTCGTTTCACCTGACGGCGTGTATGAATACGAAGCTGCTCACGGTACTGTTCAGCGTCATTACTACAAGCACCTCAAGGGTGAGGAAACCTCCACAAACTCAGTTGCTACACTGTTTGCGTGGACAGGTGCTCTCCGTAAGAGAGGTGAGCTTGACGAAACTCCTGACCTTGTGGACTTTGC
>DEPR01000086.1:0-1387 GCA_002358895.1 Ruminococcus sp. UBA3387
TGGTGGAGATGAGGGGAATCGAACCCCTGTCCGAAAACCAATCCCCACGAACTTCTACGAGTGTAGTCTGTTATTGTGGAAAACCCATTTTCCGAAAATAAACGCAAACAGACAGGCGTTTAAATACGGTAGACCGTAATGCATCAAAGGGCTACAGCCGTCACCCAGAGACGTTCACCACTAATCGACGCCTTATCCTGAGCCGTGGTAATCAAAGGTAAGACGAGCAGCAATTAAGCAGCTGCTAATTCAAAATTATTTTTGTCGTTTAATTTTAAAAACGTACGCCGTTTTAAGAGAGTGCGTTCCTCTACTCGCTTATCGTGCTTCATAATCCCCGTCGAAACCATTGCATCCCCATATAATAATTAACAATTGACAATGTTAAATTAAAAATTATGCAATCATTTTTTTGAATTACCTTTTATCGGTTGAACTCTTTTATAGCACGGTCAATATCACGCTGAGCAGCCTTTTTTGCCATATCATCACGCTTGTCGTGAAGCTTTTTACCCTTGCATAATCCAAGAGCCAGCTTAACCCTGCTTCCTTTGAAGTATAGCGATAATGGAATTAAAGTCAGGCCCTCCTGCTGAACTTTGCCAAGCAAACGCATAATTTCTTTTTTGTGTAAAAGAAGTCTGCGAACACGCATAGGGTCTCGGTTAAAAATGTTACCCTGTTCGTAAGGGGATATGTGCATACCTTTGACCCACATTTCGCCGTCATCAATACTGCACCAGGAGTCTTTTAGGTTTACGCCACCGTTACGAATTGATTTCACTTCTGTGCCAACAAGTTCAATACCACATTCCAGCTGTTCAAGAACGAAGTAATCGTGTCTTGCTTTTCTGTTGTCAGCGATTTGCTTTGTGCCTTTTTTGTCGATTGCCATTGTCCTTAAACACCTGCCTTAAAATGATTTGCAACTAATTATAACACCTTTTAAAACCCTTGTCAAGAAGGTAAATACAGTAAATTCAGTGTACGCCGACCAAAGCCGACAGAATAAAAAGCTTGTCCTGCTTTTGCAGTAATAAAGCCTGTATTTCTGCATATTCTGTATTAAGAAAAACTTCGGAGGCAGAATATGTTTGTCAGCGTCAGATTGAAAAAGGCTACCATCGTAGCACTGTGCCTGTTGCTTGTAATTTTGATAACTTTGGGTGTAAAAGGTCCTGAAACTGTAAAAGAAAGCGTGAAGAAAATCACCAGCGTTGAAGTGCCTGTAATTTCATATAATAATATAGTAAAAGAAGAATCCTTGTGGGGTGATGATGCCCTGTCGCCTGTGGAGCTTGAAAAGGATATAATATGGCTTCTGGAGCACGGCTATGAAACCGTGTCCATAGGTGAGCTGATAAGCTATGTAAATGGCACTTCCGAC
>DEPR01000086.1:1458-1762 GCA_002358895.1 Ruminococcus sp. UBA3387
TTATGTTCTGCCCCTGCTTGAAAAGTATAAAATAAAAGCTACCGTGTCAGTAGTCGGCTCGTATTCTGAGTTTGCCTGTGAAGAAGCATCACCAAGCCCTTTAAGCTCATACCTCGATTGGGAGGATATAATAGAAATGCGTAAAACTGGTCTTGTGGAGTTTGCAAATCAGACCTATGACCTTAATAGAAGGGATGACAGAAAAGGAGTGGCAATGCTTGAAAATGAAACCTATGAGGATTATCGCCATATCTTTCTCACGGATGTTTTTAAAACACAGCATCTCCTTGAGGAAAACTGTAAA
>DEPR01000086.1:1818-19037 GCA_002358895.1 Ruminococcus sp. UBA3387
GACTGGTGAAAAATTCAGGCTTTCAGGCATCTCTCAGTAAGGAGCCGAAAATCAATTATTTGTCAAGAGATAACGAAGCCTGTCTGTATAATATGGGGAGATTTAACCGACCTGCATTTGTGTCTACAGAAGATTTTATGAAAGAATATGAAATTGAGTAAAATAAAAAAGACTGTTTCATAAGCATTGGAATTATGAAGCAGTCTTTTATTCTGTCCAAAGCTTGCAGTCTCTATTGAAACCACATTATTGAACAGGTAATGAAACAATTTTATATTATCTTCAGCAAGATTTAAAGTATATTTAATGTCGATTCTGTTAAGATTTTGTTGCAAAGCCCAATGTTCCTTATATGCCGATGATTTTTTGCTTTGTAATGTTCCTTGCGAATGATATATATGGCTATTTCAACTGGAAAAGAATAAGAAAAAGACAGAAAAAAACTGCTGTGTAACTTAGGTTGCACAGCAGTTATATTTTTCAGATTACTTGCTGATAAGTGCAAGTGTATCACGAGCAATAAGAAGCTCTTCGTTGGTCGGAACAACCCATACCTGAACCTTTGAGTTTTCAGTAGAAATCTTTGTGAGTTTGCCTCTTGCTTTGTTTGCTTCAGCGTCAACTTCGATACCGAAAATGTCCATATCAGAACATACATTTTCACGAATGTCAGGTGCGTTTTCACCGATACCACCGGTGAAAATAATAGCGTCAAGACCGTTCATAGCAGCAGCGTATGAGCCGATGAACTTCTTTATCTGATAGCAGAATACTTCGCCGACGATCTTTGCACGGTCGTTTCCTGCTTCAGCTGCAGCAGTAATATCTCTGTTGTCAGAGCCGATGCCTGAAAGTCCGAGGAAGCCTGACTTCTTGTTCATATAGTCAGTCATTTCGTCAGGTGTGAAGCCCTTCTTTTTAGCAACAAATTCAATAGCAGATGGGTCAACAGCACCACAACGAGTACCCATAATAAGACCATCAAGTGGAGTAAAGCCCATAGATGTGTCAACAGATTTTCCACCGTCAACAGCTGTAATTGAAGAACCGTTGCCGAGATGACAGGAAACAATCTTCAGGTCCTTGATGTCTTTTCCAAGAACGTTTGCAAGCTCAGCAGAAACAAATCTGTGAGATGTGCCGTGGAAGCCGTATTTTCTTACGTTAAGCTCCTCATAGCAGTCATACGGAAGACCATAGAGGAAAGCCTTTCTTGGCATTGTTGAATGGAAAGCTGTGTCGAATACAACAACCTGAGGAGTGCCTTCAGGAAGAACAGCTTTGCAAGCACGAAGTGCAAGAGCGTGTGGGTGGTTGTGAACAGGAGCAAGCTCAGCAAGGTCATCAATCTTGTCGATTACCTCGTCAGTAGCAAGACAGGTTTCCTTGAAAATTTCAGCACCCTGTACAACACGGTGTCCAACAGCGGATACTTCTGACATTGAGTCAATAACCTTTGCATCACCTGTAGTAAGTACTTCAACCAGCTTTTCAAAAGCTTCAGTATGTGTCGGGAAATCGCAGTCAGCTTCAAAAGCTCTGCCATCACCTGTTTTGTGTGAAACGTGCCCACCGATACCGATTCTGTCGCAGTTACCCTTTGCGATTACAGATTCATCAGTCATATCAAGAAGCTGATATTTAAGTGATGAAGAACCTGCGTTTACAACTAAGATTTTCATTGAAAAATCTCCTCTCAAAAAAATTAATATCAAAGGGCGATTGACATTTTCCCTATGATATAATATACTTTTATTATATCAAGTTATTTTACAAATTTCAAGGGGTATAACAGATAATTATACAAATTCTACATATAATTTTTAAGGAAAGGCAGGGAAGAAGATGCGTATAGCAGGAATTGTTGCAGAGTACAATCCGTTTCATAACGGACATAAGTATATGATTGAACAAACCCGACAGCAGGGTGCAACACATATCGTGGCAGTTATGAGTGGAGCTGTTGTACAGCGTGGCGATGTAGCTGTGTTTGATAAGCATTTCCGTGCCGAAACAGCTGTGAAAAACGGTGTGGACCTGGTGGTTGAACTTCCTGTTCCTTACTCCTGTTCAAGTGGGGAGATTTTCGGAAAATCTGCCGTAGGAATTCTTGCTGGTCTTGGTAATAATGTAGTAAATAGCCTTGCCTTCGGATGTGAGAGTGATGATATTGAACTGCTGAAAAAAGCTGCAAAGGCTTTAAGTAATCTGAAGGACAATCCGTTGGTGAAGCAGAAGTTGTCAGAGGGATTAAGCTATCCGTCAGCAGTGTGTGAAACAGTAAAACAGATTTATGGCGAGGCGGTGGGAGAAATACTCCGGTCTCCAAATAATACCCTTGCTGTGGAATATATAAAATCAGCAGGGAAATTTCTACCTGATGCTGACTTTATCCCTGTCAAGCGTAAAAGTGTTGCCCACGATAGTAACGAAATTTCAGAGGGTTTTGCATCAGCTTCTGCTGTCCGTCAACTGCTGGACAAAGAACAATCCGTGTCTAATCTTTGTCCGTATAGTACAAAACTTGTGCCTGTCCATAGCCTGAAGAATATGGAGCGTGAAATTCTTTTCCGACTTAGCTGTATGGATAAGGAAGCACTTGCAGAGTTGCCCGATTGCAGTGAGGATATAGCCGACAGAATTATGATGGCTGTGTCTGATTGCCCGAAAACTGTTGAACAGTTCCTTGATAAATGTAAGAGTAAAAACATAACTATGGCAAGACTTCGTAGAATTATGATGTATGCTGTATTGGGTGTGAAAAAGTCAGACCTTGTTTCCCCACCATTTGTAAGAGTCCTTGCTTTCAATAACAAGGGAGCAGAAATTCTGGCAAAATGCAAGGCTTCAACAATACCTGTTGATACATCCCTGAAAGCCCTTGAGAGTACATCTGAACAAGCGAAAAGGATTATACGGCTTGAAAACAGAGCAGTCAGTTTTCAGCAGACCTGCGTAACGGGTAGCTATCAGCCTGTAAATGAATACAGACGAAAAATTGAAATTACAAAATAAGCAGGGGTTTTAAGCTCCTGCTTTTCCATTTAAAAAGCCTACAGGGTGAATTTCATTCTGTAGCCTTGCGTCAAAGGATTTAAACCCTGAGTCGCCCATTACAACAGCACGGTTTATGCTTGAGTAGCCATATCTCGCTCTTATTTTATCTATGGCATTATTAAGGCTTTCTTTCCGTTTTGTCTTGCTTATAGGCGTGAATAAATCCAGCTGAACAGGGACGTTTTTGTCGTAAAGCTGAAAAGTGCCCACAGAAATTGAACGAATAGGAATTTCCTGCTCCCAGTCATAGGAGCTTTTGTATAGCTCAAATGCAACCCTTGCAAGCCTTACTCCGTCATCAGCAGGGCAGTTTAGAGTGGTCTGCTTTGAATAGGTGCGGAACTTGCTGTCTTTAATCATAATGGAAACCCCATTGGCTTTCAGCCCCATTTTCCTGAGCCTTGAAGCAACGCTTTCAGCAAGTGCAAATATAAGAATTCTTACGTCCTCGTCGTTTTCCAGATCCCTGTAAGCCGTTGTGCCGTTTGATACTGACTTTACAGGAGCCTTTGCATCGGTGAACAAAGGGATTTCGCTGTTTTCCAAGCCGTTTGCATAGCTGTAAAGATACTCTCCCCATTTTCCAAGCCAGCTCTGGAGTACATCAAGAGGGGTGGTTGCCAGTTCGCCAATGGTGTCAACTCCGTGAGCGTGGAGCTTTTTTGAAGTGGCACGTCCCACAAAAAGTAAGTCTGACGCAGGCAACCCCCATACCTTTTCACGGAAATTTTCACGGGTTATAACTGTGGTTGCATCAGGCTTTTTCATATCAGACCCCAGCTTTGCAAAAATCTTGTTGAAGCTCGCTCCCACCGAAACGGTCAGCCCCAGTTCCTTTTTCACCGTTTCTCTTATCTCATCAGCAACCTCTTTTATATCTCGCCTTGTACAGGTAACATCAAGCCAGCATTCGTCAATGCCAAAAGTCTCTATTCTGTCAGTGTATCGTTCATATATGAGATGTGCGGCCTTTGAAAAAGCAAGATAACGGTCATAATGAGGCTTTAGTGTAACAAGCTCAGGGCATTTCTGCTTTGCCTGCCATATGACCTCACCTGTCTTAACGCCATATTCTTTGGCAATCTGATTTTTTGCAAGTATAATGCCGTGTCGTTCTTCCGTGTCGCCTGCTACTGCTACGGGTTTTCCCTGAAGCTCAGGATGATATAAACATTCAATGGACGCATAACAGTTGTTTATGTCAACGTGCAGAATTTTTCTATCCATAATAATCACCAAATCAAACAAACGTTCCTTTAAATATATGATAACACAGAACAAACGTTTTGTCAAGAACAAATGTTCAATTTCTTGAAATTATCTTTATATTTATAAAAAGGCTTGAAAAATAAGGAGAAATCTGTTATTATATAAGAGAAAAAGTCAAGGTATAAGACAATAAAGGTGTTGAACTTATGACAGAGAAAAAAGAAATATATATCGTTATCAGCCAGACGGGAACTGTTTTGTCAAGAATACTGAAGCTGATAACCAAAGCTAAATATAATCACGCCTCCATAAGTGTGGATAAGAGTCTTAGCACAATGTACTCATTTGGCAGGCTTAATGCATATAACCCGATTTGGGGTGGCTTTGTGAAAGAAAGCCCTTTTTTCGGTACGTTCAAGCGTTTCCATAAAACAAAAGCAGTAGTTCTTAGTGTTCCTGTAACAGAGGAGCAGTATAAAGAATTAAACGTGTTTTTGCAGTATATGTATGAGCATAAAAGGGAATATCATTATAATTATCTGGGGTTGTTCCTTGCCTGGTTTAAAATCGTGTATGCAGGAAAGAACAGCTATTATTGTTCCGAATTTGTAAGAGCAATGCTTGATAAGTTTGATATAGTATCTGAAAACAGATTCGAGAAAATAATAAAGCCAATGAGTTTTCTTGAAATTCCTGAAGGGAGAATAGTCTATTCAGGAAGCCTGAAAGAATATGCCGATTTTATGAGAAACAAAAAACATTTACAGACAGTATAAAACCTCCGACTATCGAAAGATAATCGGAGGCTTTTTTAGTATTTATCTGATATAGTCCTTGCCGCATAAACGCCTGAAGCAGCAGCCTGTGATAATGAGTGCGTAACGCCTGAACCGTCGCCAAGAATGTACATTCCCTTGACTGTGGTTTCAAGATTTTCGTCTACCTCAACTCTTGAGTTGTAGAACTTGACTTCAACTCCATAAAGCAGAGTGTCGTCATTAGCCATACCCGGAGCAATCTTGTCCAGAGCGTAAATCATCTCGATAATATCGTCAAGCTGACGCTTCGGGATAACAAGACTAAGGTCGCCTGGAGTAGCTTTCAGAGTAGGATTCAGGAAGGTCTGATTGAATCTGTGTTCGTTTGTGCGTCTGCCTGATACCAGGTCGCCGAATCGCTGTACAAGTACCCCACCACCCAGCATATTTGAAAGCCTTGCAATAGATTCGCCGTATGCGTTGGAATCCTTGAACGGCTCTGAGAAGGTGTTTGCAACCAGCAGAGCAAAGTTGGTGTTGTCTGTGTGTAAAGCAGGGTCGGAATAGCTGTGGCCGTTTACAGTAACAATACCATTGGTGTTTTCATTTACTACTTCACCATAAGGATTCATACAGAAGGTTCTTACAAGGTCGCCGTATTTCTTTGTCCGGTATACAATTTTACTTTCGTATACCTTGCTTGTGATATGCTCAAAAACAGCAGCAGGAATTTCAACACGCACACCTATGTCTACACGGTTTGACTGACGGTTGATACCGAACTTGTCGCAGATTTCAGAAATCCATTTTGAACCGCTTCGCCCGGCTGTTACAACAGTCTGGGAGCATTCATAAGTATCCTTGTCTGTAATAACGGTGAAAGTCTCTCCGTCTTTTGTGATATCTTTTACGGTTTCATAGAACTTGAAATCAATCTTATCCTTGACATAATCATAAATGTTCTGCAGGATTTTCAGGTTTCTGTCTGTGCCGAGATGTCTTACCTGTGCGTCAAGAAGATGCAGGTCATATTTGAGTGCCTCAGCCTTGATTGCAGAATTTGTGGTGGAATAAAGCTTTGCACCCTCACCACCCATTTTCAGGTTGATTTCGTCAACATATCTCATAAGCTCAAGAGCTTCGTCCTTACCTGTGAATGTGTATAAATCCCCACCGAAATTATTGGTGATGTTGTATTTGCCGTCTGACATACCACCTGCACCACCAAAGCCGTGCATAATGGAACATACCTTGCAGTTTATGCAGGATTTTATCTTTTTGCCGTCAATAGGGCATTTTCTTTGGCTGACAGGTCCACCCTGGTCAACAATACAAACCTTAATATCTTTTCCTATGGTAACAAGCTCGTAAGCCATAAAGACGCCTGCAGCACCGGCACCAACAACTATAACATCATATTTATTCGACATATAAATATTCCTTTCATTTAATCTAATATTATGATAAAACTTTTTAAAGTTGTTGTCAATAGTTTGCTATAATTTTGAACATAATAAACTATTCCAAAGTGTTTGAATAATTTTTTGTGATTATATTTAAAAATATTTGTCTGAATTTAAAATTTTCTATTGAATTTTAGGAAAAAATGTAGTATAATTATTTTAATAAATTAAACTAAAATCTAAGGGATGATTTTATGCAGCTTCTTAAAGACAGAATTTTGACAGATGGTATAGTTAAAGAAGGTAATGTACTTAAAGTGGACAAGTTCCTTAATCACCAGATGGACGTGGCACTTTTCGATGAAATCGGCAAAGAGTTTGCTAAAAGATTTGAAGGTATGGGCGTAAATAAAATTCTGACTATTGAAGCTTCAGGTATCGGAATTGCCTGTGTAGCCGCACAGCATTTCGGAAATTGTCCCGTTATTTTTGCAAAGAAGTCCAAGAGCAAAAATCTTGACGGAGGAGTTTATACAACACAGGTCAAGTCCTTTACAAAAGGTGCTATATATGATGTAATGGTGTCGGATAAGTTTTTGGGTGAGGGCGATAAGATACTTATAATAGATGATTTTCTTGCAAACGGCTGTGCTTTGATGGGACTTATTGATATAGTCAATAAGTCGGGTGCAGAGCTTGTGGGAGCAGGAATTGTGATTGAAAAAGGCTTCCAGGTGGGTGGAAAAACTATCCGTGATATGGGAGTAAAGCTTGAATCATTGGCAATTATAGATTCTATGAGCGATGATTCATTAACATTCAGGTAAGATTGCAGTTAAACTGCGTCAATTATATTTTTTAGGAGGAAAAATATTATGAAGATGAGAAGAGTTCTTGCAATGCTTATGTCAGCAGCTATGCTTTTTGCAACAGCTTGTACAACAGCTCAGGAAGAAGCAGACAAGCCTGACACAAATGCAACAGCAGGTATCGCAAAGGAAGACATTAAAGTTGGTGTTATCCATATCGGTAACCCTGCTGACGGTTCAGGTTATTCTTATGCACACGATTTAGGTATCGTTGCAATGCAGGAAAATCTTGAATTGAAGGACGAGCAGATTGTAAGAAAGAACAACGTTGACGACACAGACCCTACAGCTACAGAAACAGCTATTCTTGAATGTATCGAAAATGGCTGTAACGTAATCTTTGGTACAAGCTGGGGATATATGGATACAATGGAGAAGCTTGCTCCTGATTATCCTGATGTATATTTCTGCCACGGTACAGGATATAAGAACAACGGCGTTAATATGAACAACTACTTCGGTAGAATTTATCAGGCAAGATATCTCTCAGGTATCGTTGCTGGTATGAAGACAGAATCCAACCTTATCGGTTATGTATCAGCTATGGGACAGGAAAACTCAGAGTGTACAGGTGGTATCGACGCATTTGCAATGGGCGTTTATTCAGTAAATCCTGATGCTAAGGTTTATGTAAAGGTTACAAACAGCTGGTATTCACCAACAGAAGAAACAAATGCTGCTAAGGCACTTATTTCTGAAGGCTGCGACGTAATTGCTCAGCACTGTGATACACCAAACCCACAGCTTGAAGCTGAAAATGCAGGCGTATGGGGCGTAGGTTACAACTCAGATATGTCTAAGGACGCACCAAAGGCTACACTTACATCAGTAGTGTGGAACTGGGGAGCTTATTATACATCACAGGTTCAGGAAATCATTGACGGCAAGTGGGAATGTGCTAACTACTTCGGTGGTATGGCAGAAGGACTCCTTGACGTTGCACCATTGAGCGAAGAACTCTGCACAGAAGAAATGCAGAAGGCAGTTGATGAAGCTAAGGCTAAGATTGTTGACGGTTCATTCAATGTATTTGACGGCGTTATTGAAACAAACGACGGCAATACAGTTGGCGAAGAAGGAAAGACTCTTGACGATGCAACAATTACAGGAGGAATCAACTGGTACTTCAAGAACGTTGAACTCAAGTAATTTTAAATTAATCTGACTATACAAAGGCGGCTTAGTCTTTATACCAAGCCGTCTTTTTAATTCTATAAGGAAAGGACTTGATTCGGCATGGCTGACAAATCCGAAAATGTACAGCTTAAATCTGCTGTAAGATGCGAAGGGCTGACAAAAGTATTTGGCTCAGTTGTAGCTAATGATAATATCAACCTTGACGTAAGATATGGCGAAATCTTGGCTTTGCTGGGTGAGAATGGTTCAGGTAAAACCACATTGATGAATATGCTTTCGGGTATCTATCATCCTGACCACGGCTCAATTTATGTGTCTGATGAGCTTGTTTCAATCAAAAGCCCGGAGGATTCAATTAAACTTGGTATAGGTATGATTCATCAGCACTTTAAACTTGTAGATGTTTTTTCTGCTATGGATAATATTGTTACAGGTACAAAAGGCAAGCTGAAGAAAAAAAGCCAGCTTAAAAACGAGCTTAATGAGATTTGCAAAGAACTCGGACTTGCAGTAAATCCTGAGGAAAAGGTCTATAATATGTCTGTAAGTGAAAAGCAGACAGTTGAGATTATGAAAGTGCTTTATCGCGGTGCAAAAATACTTATTCTTGATGAGCCTACAGCCGTTTTGACACCACAGGAAACCGAAAAGCTTTTTGCTATTCTGCGTAAAATGCGTGATAACGGTAGTGCAATTATAATTATTACACATAAGCTTAATGAGGTTATGTCCATAAGCGACAGAGTTACAATTCTTCGTAAAGGGCAGAGCGTTGCGACTGTAAATACTGCTGAAACCAACGAAAAAGAGCTTACCGAGCTTATGGTGGGCAAGGCTGTTGAACTTTCAATCGACAGACCTGAGCCTGAAAATGTTTCTCCTATTTTAAATGTAGTTGACCTGACAGTTAAAAAGTCTGACGGCTCATTGGCGTTGGACGATATAAGTTTTGTTATAAATAAAGGCGAAATCCTTGGTATAGCAGGTATCGCAGGCAGTGGGCAGAAAGAGCTTTGCGAAACTATAGCAGGACTTCAGAGCATAGAAAAGGGTGCTATCCTTTATAACAAAGAAAATATTATCGGTAAATCTCCTAAGGATATTATCGAAATGGGTATAAGTATGAGTTTTGTCCCTGAGGACAGACTTGGTATGGGGCTTGTAGCTTCTTTGGGTATGACGGATAATATGCTTCTTAAAAGCTATAAAACAGGCAAAAGCCCGTTTGTGGACCGAAAGCCTGCGAAGGCTTTGTCCAAGCATCTTGTGGACAAACTTGAGATAAAAACTCCGTCTATCGAAACACCTGTGCGACTGCTTTCGGGCGGTAATGTGCAGAAAGTGCTTATCGGACGTGAAATCGAGTCAAGCCCTAATCTGCTTATTACAGCTTATCCTGTAAGAGGACTTGACATTAATTCATCATATACTATCTATCACCTGCTTAACGAGCAGAAGAAAAATAACGTTGCCGTGCTTTATATCGGTGAGGACCTGGACGTTCTGCTTGAGCTTTGCGACAGAATTATGGTGCTTTGCCACGGTAAGATTTCAGGTATTGCCGATGCAAAGAGCATAACAAAAGAGCAGATTGGTATGATGATGACAGGTTCAACGCTTGAGGAGGTAATGGAAAATGGCTGATACAAAAATCAAGGCTGTAAAAGAGCCGTTTATCAGAATTACCAAGCGTTCTGAACTGACAGGCAAGCAGATTATGGTGCTGAGATTGTGTTCAGTACTTCTTGCAATTATTGCAGGTGGCCTGTTCCTGCTTTGTCTTGGTAATAACCCGATAAGTGTGTATTCAACAATGATTAGAGGCTCGTTTATCAGCAAGAGTGTTACAAACCCTATGATGGCTTTCCAGGGTACTATAAAAATTATGATTCCTCTGCTTATCTCATCACTCGGTGTAACCCTTGCGTTCAAGCTGAAGTTCTGGAATATCGGTGCAGAAGGTCAGATTATAATGGGTGCGATTTTTGCGTCCTATTTTGCGTTGTTCCACGCAGATTTGCCTCATTATGTCCTGTTTGTTGTAATGTTCCTTGCTTCAATCGTAGGTGGTGGGCTTTATGCACTTATTCCTGCGTTTTTCAAAGCAAGATTCAATACAAACGAAACCCTGTTCACACTTATGCTTAACTATATTGCATTGCATACTATTGTTTGGCTGAGAGATGGTGCTTGGGCAGACCCTGAGTCAGGTGGCTATCCCAAGATTGCAACCTTTGATTTAAATGCACAGCTTGATAAGCTTTTCGGAATACAAATCGGCTGGGTAATCGGACTTATCCTTGTGGTTCTGATATTTATTTATCTTAAGTTTACAAAGAGTGGATATGAAATTTCCGTAGTTTCTGAAAGCCACGAAACTGCAAGATATGCAGGTATGAACCCTAAGAAAATTATGCTGAAAACAGTTTTCCTCAGTGGTGCAGTCTGTGGTATTGCAGGTATGGTGCAGGCAACAGGCTCAGACGGCACACTTGCTACTTCCGTAGCAGGAGGCGTGGGATTTACAGCAATTATTGTTGCCTGGCTTGCAAATCTGAATCCATTTGGTATTCTTGTGGTGTCATTTCTTTTTGCAGTACTTGAAAAGGGAAGTGGCGTAATCCAGTCAGACTTCGGACTTTCTGTGTATTCTGCAGACGTTTTGCAGGGTATCATATTGTTCTTTGTGCTGGGCTGTGAATTCTTTATAAGATATAAATTTGTGCTGAGAGGAGGAAAAAACAATGGATAAGATTGTAACTCTCCTTGCTCACGCAGTTTATATGGGAACACCATTGCTTTTCGGCACACTTGGTGAAATTCTCAATGAAAAGTCAGGTCATCTTAACCTCGGTGTTGAAGGTATGATGGCAATGGGTGCCTGTGCAGGGTTTATGGTTGGTTATACAACCAATAACCTTGTGCTTGCATTGCTTGCTGCTTTCGGTGCAGGCGTACTTACAGCTCTGATTTATGCATTTCTGACAATTACATTAATGGCAAACCAGAACGTAACAGGGCTTACACTTACAATTTTCGGACTTGGACTTTCAAACTTTATCGGTGAGTTTATGCTTACACATTCACCGACAAATAACCTGAAGCTTCCTGAAGAAATTACTGCACAGCTTAAGAATATAAAAATCCCTTTGCTGGGCGATATTCCTGTTGTGGGCGAAATTCTGTTCAACCAGAGCATTTTCACTTATCTTGGCGTTGTTATAGCAGTAATTCTGTTTATTTATCTATCCAAGACAAAAATAGGTCTTAATCTGAGAACTATCGGTGAAAATCCAGCCGTTGCAGATGCCGCTGGTATCAACGTAATCAGGTATAAGTATATTAATGTTCTTATCGGTGGTGGAATTTGTGGTATCGGTGGAGCATATTGTTCAATGATTATCTGTGGTGGCGTGTGGATGGCTAACAGCGTAAACGGACTTGGCTGGATTGCAGTTGCACTTGTTATCTTTGCTTTGTGGAGTCCGCTTAAAGCAATGTTCGGAGCGTTTGTATTCGGTGGTTTCAGCGTGCTGAAATATTATGTTCCAAAGTTTGATAATTTTGCAATTCCGAATGCATTTTTCGATATGTTACCGTTTATCATTACAGCTTTGGTGCTTATAGTTACCTCAATCAGGCAGTCAAGAGAAAAATCAATGCCTGCATCTTGTGGTATCAACTACTTCCGAGAAGAGAGATGAGTGTAGCTTTATCGTTTTATATAGCAATAAAAAATCCTTTCACTGTTTTCAGTGAAAGGATTAATTTTTGTCTGTTACCTGTTAGCCCATAACCTTGACCATAACAGCCTTCTGAGCGTGAAGTCTGTTTTCAGCTTCTTCAAAGATTTCATCAGCGTGAGCTTCAAATACTTTTTCGGTGATTTCTTCTTCACGGTGAGCAGGCAAGCAGTGCTGTACCATTGCATCAGGCTTAGCTACAGCCATAATTTCGTCATTTATCTGATAGCCTTTGAAAGCAATCTTTCTCTTTTCGGTCTCAGCTTCTTCACCCATTGAAGTCCATACGTCTGTAAACAAAACGTCTGCATCCTTAGCAGCTTCAAGTGGAATGTCTGTCATTGAGAATTTTTCGCCGTACTGTGCAGCAAAATCAAGCACTTCCTGGTCTGGCTGATAATCCTTAGGACAAGCGATTGATACTTCCATACCAACCTTGAGTCCACCTACGATAAGTGAGTTTGCCATATTGTTTCCGTCGCCGATGTAGCACATTTTCAGACCGTCAAAACGCCCCTTGAATTCTCTGATTGTCATAAGGTCTGCAAGCACCTGACAAGGGTGGCAGAAGTCAGTAAGACCGTTGATTACAGGGATTGAACCGTATTCGGCCAGGTCCTCAACCTCTTTCTGTTCAAAGGTACGAATCATAATACCGTCCAGATAACGTGAAAGAACTCTTGCAGTGTCCTGAACAGGCTCACCACGTCCAATCTGCAAGTCTCGGTTTGAAAGGAACAAGGCCTGACCACCAAGCTGGTACATACCTGTTTCAAATGAAACTCTTGTACGGGTTGATGACTTCTGGAAAATCATACCCAGAGTCTTGCCCTTGAGATGATGATGAGCAATACCATTCTTTACTTCATATTTAAGCTGGTCAGCAAGGTTGAGAATGTCAATAATCTCTTCTTTTGATAAATCAAGCATTTTAAGTAAATGTTTCATAATTGCCTCCTGTTATTCTAAAGTTTTTTTCAATATTTCAATTCCCTCGTCAATTTCCTCATAGGTAATAGTAAGAGGTGGAAGAAATCTCAGCTTTTCCTTGGCTGTCAGTATCAGAAGACCGTTATCAAGACAAGCCTTGCAGATATCAGTAGCCTTTTTTGTTTTAAGTCTTGCACCAATCATAAGTCCAAGCCCGTCAACGCCTTCGATTTCAGGAATTTCAGCAAGTTTTTCACGGAAATATTCTGCCTTTTTTGCAACATCGTCAAGGAAACCGTCTTTAGTAACCTTGTTAAGCACAGCAAGTCCACCTGCACAAGCGATAGGATTGCCACCGAAGGTTGAACCGTGAGTACCTTTAGAAAGCACCTCACAGCATTTTTCATTGGCTAAACAAGCACCGATTGGCACTCCACCTGCAAGTCCCTTTGCAAGGGTACAAACATCAGGTTGTCTGCCGTAATGCTCATTGGCAAGAAGCTTTTCAGTTCTGCCGATACCTGTCTGAACTTCGTCGCCGATTGTGAGAATATCACGCTTTTCACATTCAGTAAAAATTGTGTCTACAAAATCCTGTTCAAGAGCGATAACTCCACCTTCACCCTGTACAAACTCAAACATAACAGCACAAACCTTGCCGTCATATTCGTTGAGCTTTGCCATAAGGTCATCAATGTCATTTGCCTTAACGTTTATAAAATCCTCAACAAAAGGGAAGAAGTAGTTGTGAAAAACGTCCTGTCCCGTAGCAGAAAGTGTTGCGAGTGTTCTTCCGTGGAAGCTGTTTACAAGTGTAATTATAACACTTCTGCCTTTGCCGTATTTGTCGAAACTGTATTTTCTTGCAAGCTTTATTGCACATTCGTTTGCCTCAGCACCTGAGTTGCCGAAGAATACCTTGCTGTAGCCTGTTGAAGTGCAGAGCTTTTCAGCAAAATCAGCCTGAACCTTTGTGTAATAATAGTTTGAAGTGTGCTGGATTTTCTTTGCCTGAGTGCAGATAGCGTCAACCCAATCATCATCACAGAAACCCAGACTGTTTGTACCGATACCTGAACCGAAATCTATGTACTTCTTGCCGTCTTCATCAGTAGCAGTACGATTTTCACCATCATCAAGCACCAGGTCGTAACGCCCATAAGTGCCCATAACGTGGTTGTTGAATTGTTCTATTGTATTCACTTTTACACCTTCTTGTTATACAAACTGAGTGCCGATACCTTCATTTGAAAGCAACTCAATAAGAATTGAATGAGGAACACGTCCGTCAATGATGCAGGTCCTCTTTACACCACGTCTTACAGCCTCAACACAGCAGTCAATTTTAGGTATCATACCTCCACTGATTATGCCTGCATTTTTAAGATAAGGCACTTCACTCACATTTACAGTAGGAATGAGTGTAGAGTCATCGTCCTTGTCCTCAAGAAGCCCTACAATGTCAGTCATAAGAACTAAATTTTCTGCTCTCAAGCAGGAAGCAATTCTTGCAGCAGCCGTGTCAGCGTTGATGTTGTAAGCCTGACCGTCAGCAGATGTACCTACAGTTGCAATAATCGGAATATATCCGTTGTTTATTGCATCGAGTATCGGTTTTGTGGAAATTTTCTTGATTTCTCCAACATATCCAAGGTCAACATCGCCCTCAAGCTTTTCAGCAAGAATCATTTCTCCATCACAGCCACAAAGCCCCAGAGCCTTGCCACCGTGAAGCTGTAAAGCTGAAACAAGCTCCTTGTTTACCTTTCCTGCAAGTACCATTTTCACAATATCGATAGTCTCCTTGTCGGTATATCTGAGACCACCGATAAACTTGCTTTCAATGCCGACTCTTTCAAGCATATGATTGATTTCAGGGCCACCACCGTGAACGAGTACAACCTTGATACCGACCTCAGAAAGAAGTACAATATCGCTCATTACAGCCTCTTTAAGCTCCTCATTTGTCATTGCATTTCCACCATATTTAACAACAACAATCTTGTTGTGATACTTCTGGATATATGGTAATGCGTCAATAAGCACCTGTGAACGCAGGCTGTTTGAAATTTTCTCTAATTTATTCATTTCATTCAATCCTTTATAATTAAGATCTGTAATCGCCGTTGATTTTAACGTAATCATATGTCAGGTCGCAGCCCCAGGCAGTAGCAGAGTATTCACCATCACCGATTGAAATGCTGATAGCAATTTCATCTTCGAGCAAAACAGTCTTTGCAACTTCCTCAGAGAATTCAATACCTGAGCCCTTTTCACAAACGTGAATTTCGCCTGATTTAGATGAGAGTGAAACTGAAACCTTGTTTATGTCGAATTCAGCCTCAGCATAACCTACTGCACAAAGGATTCTGCCCCAGTTTGCATCTGAACCGAACATAGCACATTTAAAAAGAGGAGAGCAGATAACGCTTTTTGCAACAGTAATCGCCGTGTCAAGGTCGTCAGCACCCGAAACAGTACATTCAAGAAGCTTTGAAGCGCCTTCGCCGTCCTTTGCAAGCATTCTTGTCATATTCATCATTACAATGTATAAAGCCTGTTTAAATGTCTTGAAATCAGCATTAGCTTCAGTAATTTCAGTATTTCCAGCCATTCCGTTAGCCATAAGAGCAACCATATCGTTGGTTGACTGGTCGCCGTCAACGGATAAACAGTTGTATGTGATTTTCACAACTTCACTAAGTGCCTTCTGAAGCATTTCAGAAGAAACAGCACAGTCGGTTGTAATAAAGTTCAGAGTAGTAGCCATATTAGGGTGAATCATTCCACTGCCTTTTGCCATACCGCCTAAATGACAAACCTTGCCACCAAGCTCAAACTCAACAGCAACTTCCTTTTTGACCGTGTCAGTTGTCATAATGGCAGTAGCAGCGTCCTCGTTGCCACAAACGCAAAGTCCCAGAATAAGCTTTGGCATTGCCTTTTCAATAGGCTCAATAGGAAGCACCTGTCCGATAACTCCTGTTGAAGCAACAATAACTTCCTCAGGCTTTATACCCAGTGCATCAGCTGTCAGATGGCACATCTTTTCAGCCTTTTCCTCACCGTCAGCATTGCAGGTGTTTGCGTTTTTAGAGTTAGCAATAACAGCCTTTGCCTTGCCACCTGTAAGTGCAAGGTTTTTCTTTGTAACAAGGATAGGAGCACCCTTTACCTTGTTTTGTGTGTAAACAGCAGCAGCGTTGCACATAATATCTGATACAACAAGTGCAAGGTCATTCTTTTTTATATCAGACTCTTTTATGCCTGCATAAACGCCACTTGCCTTAAAGCCCTGTGAAGCACAAACGCCACCATCTATGTATTTGTATCCGTCAAATTGTTTCATATCTTTACCTCTTATTCTTTGCCAAGCATAATGTCCATATTCTGAACAGCGGCACCGCTTGCACCCTTGCCGAGATTGTCAAAACGTGAGCAGAGCAGTATCTGTTCATCGTTACCGAACACAAAAATCTGCATATCGTTTGTGCCGGCAAGTGTGTTGGCAGGAAGGAAGCCGTCAGGAAGTGTATCCCTGCCACCAAGCTCCATAACCTTCACATATTTCTGTCCTGCATAGTGCTGGGACAAAATCCCGTGTATGTCGGCAGGTGTGTAAGCCTTTGTCAAAGCCCTTGAAATAAGGGGAACCGACACCACCATACCGTTGTAATAGTCATCAACTATTGGGTTGAACATTGGTCTGTGCTTTAAGCCACAAACATATTGCATCTCAGGCAAGTGCTTGTGAGCCTGAGTGAGAGCATACTGACGAGGGGAGTTCATTTCAAAAGTCTTGTCAGGGCCCTCAATAGCTGCAATCATCTTTTTGCCACCACCACTGTAACCTGAAACAGCGTGAGCAGTAAGAGGGTAGTCCTCAGGAAGAACACCTGCCTGTACAAGTGGATAAACAAGGCTTATAAATCCACTTGCATAGCATCCTGGATTTGCAACCCTCTTTGAGTTAGCAATCTTTTCTCTGTGCATTGCAGACAGCTCAGGGAAGCCATAGTCCCAGGCAGGATTTGTCCTGTGAGCAGTTGATGCGTCAATAATCCTTGTGTCAGGATTTTCGCATAGTGCAACAGCTTCGATAGCCGCTGCATC
>DEPR01000086.1:19106-19645 GCA_002358895.1 Ruminococcus sp. UBA3387
TTGCGTTTATCCTCATCTATTGTAAGTATTTCAAGGTCATCACGGGTAGCAAATCTGTCAAAAATCTGAAGCCCTGTTGTACCTTCTTTTCCGTCAATAAATACCTTTGTTTTCATTTAAAACAGTCCTTAGTTTGCTAATTTATTTCTTACATATTCAATCTGAGCCTTAACCGATTCAGGAGCAGGTCCACCTGCTGCCTTTCTCTGCATAACGCAGGTTTCAAGGCTGATTGCATCATATACATCTTCATCAAATACATCGCACAAAGCCTTGTAGTCTTCCAGTGGAAGTGTTTCAAGTGTAAGGTTCTTTTCAATACAGGTGTGAACAAGAGTACCTGTAATCTTGTATGCATCTCTGAAAGGCATACCCTTTTTAACGAGGTAATCTGCACAGTCAGTAGCATTTATAAAGCCTTTTGCGGCAGCGTTTCTCATATTTTCAGGAAGAACCTTCATAGTTTCAATCATAGGAATAAATGTTATAAGGCAAAGCTTTACTGTGTCAATAGCGTCAAAAATAGCTTCCTTGTCCTC
>DEPR01000086.1:19783-21364 GCA_002358895.1 Ruminococcus sp. UBA3387
GGCATAATTGATGAACCTGTAGCATATGCGTCATCAAGCTCAATGAACTTGAATTCCCAGGAGCACCAGAGTACAATTTCTTCAGAAAAACGTGATAAGTGCATCATAAGAATTGAAATGGCTGATGCAAGCTCGATGCAGAAATCCCTGTCAGAAACACCGTCAAGTGAGTTCTGTGTTATTTCATCGAAACCTAACAGGTCGCAGACTCTCTGTCTGTTTATCGGATAAGTAGTCGATGCCAGAGCACCACTGCCCAGAGGCATAATGTTAGTTCTCTTGTATGTGTCCTCAAGTCTGCCCAGATCTCTGAGAAGCATCTGAGCATAAGCCATTATGTGATGAGCAAAGGTTATAGGCTGAGCCCTCTGTAAATGAGTGTAGCCGGGCATAACAGTAGTAAGATTTTTTTCTGCAAGATTTGCAAGAACTTCAATAAGCTCACGAACAAGCTTTTCGATTTCCTTGATTTCAACCTTCAGGTTCATTCTTATGTCAAGAGCAACCTGGTCATTTCTTGAACGAGCAGTGTGAAGTCTCTTTCCTGTGTTACCGAGACGGGAAGTCAGCTCAGCTTCAACAAACATATGCACGTCCTCAGCAGTCGGGTCAAAATCCAGCTTGCCATCGTCGATGTCTTCAAGTATGCCTTTAAGACCTGCAATAATCTGCTTGCTTTCTTCAAGGTCAATGATACCACATTCACCAAGCATAGTCGCATGAGCTATAGAGCCTTCAATATCCTGCTTGTACATTCTTGCATCAAAGGAAATGGACGAGTTGAAATCATTTACCCTTTCATCAATTTCCTTTGTAAATCTTCCTGCCCACATCTTGCCAGCCATAATCCTTGTCCTTTCAAATAAAATTAAAAAAGCGTATGGGCAAAACAACCCACAAGCAGTCCGTGAGGACTGCCGTGTAATTATCCTGCCCTGATATGTTTATCAGCCAATAAGACTGAAATTATTTATTGTTGTTTCTCTTTTCTTCAAGCTTTGCACGAACCTTGATTGGCAAACCGAAGAGGTTGATAAAGCCTGCTGAATCAGCCTGATTGTAAACATTGTCCTCATCAAAAGTAGCAACTTCTTCATCATAAAGTGTGTATGGTGAAGTAACGCCTGCGTTGATGATGTTGCCCTTGTAGAGCTTCAGCTTAACATCACCTGTAACAGTCTTCTGAGTTTCGTTTACGAATGCAGTCATAGCCTCACGGAGAGGTGTGTACCACTGACCGTTGTAAACGATGTCAGCAAACTTGATTGAGAGATACTGCTTAACTCGTGCAGTCTCCTTGTCAAGTGTGATTGTTTCAAGAACTTCGTGTGCGTGATAGAGAATAGCTCCACCGGGAGTCTCGTAAACACCTCTTGATTTCATACCAACAAGACGGTTTTCAACAAGGTCAGCAAGACCGATACCGTTGTCTCCACCAAGCTTGTTAAGAGCAGTAACCATATCTACACCGTTGAGTTCCTTGCCGTTGAGCATAGTAGGAATACCCTTTTCAAAGTGAAGAGTGATATATGTTGGTTCATCAGGAGCCTGAAGAGGAGAAACGCCCATTTCAAGGAAGCC
>DEPR01000086.1:21473-27397 GCA_002358895.1 Ruminococcus sp. UBA3387
TTTGAGTAGTTGGTTTCTCTGTTTATTTTAAGAGGAATGTTGTGAGCCTCTGCGTATTCAATTTCTTCTTCTCTTGACTTGATGTCCCAGATTCTCCAAGGAGCAATGATTTCCATATCAGGAGCAAAAGCCTTGATAGCAAGCTCAAATCTTACCTGGTCATTACCCTTACCTGTACAGCCGTGGCAGATAGCGTCTGCACCTTCGGCAATAGCGATTTCAGCAATTCTCTTTGCAATAATAGGTCTTGCGAAAGAAGTACCCAGCATATATCTGTTTTCATAGAGAGCACCGGCCTGAACAGTCGGGTAAACATAATCCTGAATGAATTCTTCTTTAAGGTCCTCAATATAGAGCTTTGAAGCACCTGTCTTGATAGCTTTTTCCTCAAGTCCGTCAAGTTCAGTACCCTGTCCAACGTCGCCTGAAACAGCGATAACTTCACAGTTATTGTAATTTTCCTTCAACCACGGAATAATAATTGAAGTATCAAGACCACCTGAATAAGCCAAAACAACCTTTTTGATTTCCTTTGCCATAATTAAATCCTCCGTTAATAAATTTTATGGTAACAGTCATTGACTGCGTTATCATTACAATGACTATTATACACCATTATGAATTTTTGTCAAGCACTTTTGCATAAAAAATTAAAAAATATGCACAAATTCGTATTTCTTTATGTATAAACACATACAATATACAATTAAATATGCAAATTTAATAAATTTTATGCATAGGTCATAATAAAAACTCAAACTGAATATAGATTATATAAATGCACATTCAGCATACCAAATAATTATACCATATATATAAAGAAAATGCAAGAAAAATTCTCCTAAAAACGACTTGAAAATGTATGATTTTTAAGTTATAATATATGTGTTTTATAAAACAAGAAAGGCTGGTAAGTTTATGGGTAACAATTTAGAAGCATTGGGTTATAGAAGAATTGAGCCTGAAAATATTATTTCCGAGCAAATAAATCCATTTCAGATGATAGGAAAGGATTGGATGCTTGTTACTGCAGGAGATGAAAACGGCTGGAATACAATGACAGCGTCCTGGGGCTTTATGGGTGTAATGTGGGGGAAGAATGTTGCAACAACCGTTATCCGTCCACAGAGATATACAAGAGAATTTGCCGATAAGGCTGATTATTTCACACTCAGCTTTTTTGGTGAGGATATGAGGAAAGCCTTGTCCTATTGTGGAAGCCATAGCGGACGTGATGTGAATAAGGCTGAAGAAACAGGTCTGACACCTGTGTTTGTTGACGGTACAACAACATTTGAACAGGCTGAAACAGTAATAGTATGTAAAAAGCTGTACGTTCAGGAAATGACACCTGAAAGCTTTGAGGATAATACAATAGATGAAAAGTGGTATGCCGAAAAGGACTATCATATTCAGTATATTGGTGAAATCAAGGCTGTATATGTTAAAGACTAAAAATTAAGGGACTGCAAACGCAGCCCCTTTTTTATATCTGATTTTTAATTTTACTTAATGCACCCTTTTCAAGCCTTGAAACCTGTGCCTGGGATATGCCGATGTTTTCTGCTACCTCAACCTGTGTCTTTCCCTGAAAGAATCGAAGATACATAATGGTTTTTTCCCGTGAGGAAAGTGAGCTGATAGCTTCCTTGATGGATAGCTCCTCAATCCAGTCGGTAGCGTCGTTGTTGTCCCCCACCTGATCAAGAACGTAAAGGGTGTCGCCTGCATCTGAGTATACAGGTTCGTATAATGATATAGGGTCGCTTACCGATTCAAGTGCAGTTACGACTTCACTTCGTTTTGCACCGATTTCCTGAGCGATTTCGTCTACAGTAGGCTCACGTTGATGCATATTTGTCAGCTTTTCCTTTGCCTGCATAGCCTTGTAAGCCATATCACGAAGTGAACGGCTGACTCTCAAGGGTTGGTAATCACGCATAAAGCGTCTTAACTCTCCGAGTATCATCGGCACAGCATAGGTTGAAAGCTTTACATCTAAATTTATATCAAAATTATCTATTGCCTTTATAAGCCCCACAACACCTACCTGAAACAGGTCGTCAGCCGATTCTCCACGGCTGACAAAGCGTTGCAGAACACTGAGAACAAGCCTTAGATTTCCTTTTATAAGCTGTTCACGGGCTTCCTTGTCGCCTTGTTTTGCACGTTTAAGAAGCTCAATCTTTTCAGCTTCTTTTAAAACAGTCAGCTCATCGGTGTTGACACCGCTTATTTCAACTTTATTATATTGCATATTAACTCCTGAGGTTTTGATAATAAAATTATTACCTCAGGAGTATATTTATATGCAGTTGTGCTTAATGGAAATTTTTACAGACCTCAGCAGATTTTTTCAAGATTTGCTCTTATGGACTTGATAATGCGTTTTTCAAGTCGTGATATGTAAGACTGGGATATGCCGACAATGTCAGCAACCTGTTTCTGGGTCATTTCCTTGCCGTTTGTAATGCCGAATCTCATCTCCATAATCTGCCTTTCACGAGGCTCAAGACGACTGATTTCTTTCAGCAACAGCTCCTTTTCCACCTGGGATTCAATATCACGGTTTACCGTGTCATCATCTGTGCCGAGAATGTCAGACAATAAAAGCTCATTACCGTCCCAGTCAATGTTCAACGGCTCATCAATGGAAATTTCATTACGATATTGAGACGCCTTACGCAGAAACATAAGTATTTCATTTTCAATGCAACGTGAAGCGTATGTGGCAAGCTTTATGTTTTTGTCAGGACAGAATGTCCTGACAGCCTTGATTAATCCGATTGTACCGATTGAAATCAGGTCCTCAAGCCCCACACCTGTTGATTCGAACTTTTTGGCAATGTAAACTACAAGCCTGAGATTGTGTACAATCAATAATTCACGGGCTTTCTTTTCATCAGTCTTTATCAGCTCAAAAGCCTTTTCTTCATCTTCCTTTGAAAGGGGAGGGGGAAGTGAGTCTGACCCGTTTATGTAATCAACCGTGTCAGTTTCATCTGTAAAACACCTTCGTAAAATGCCTGTGATTTTCTGCTGGATTGTAAGTAAGAGGTTCATATGTAGTGTCCTTTCTGCTTCAAGATAATAAGTCGGGGTTAAATATAGCCCGTGCTTTCTGGTTTTCGTTCCTTGTAATTCCTACACAGCATTTTACAACTTTGGAGTTTTTGCGACTGTCCGTAATTGTAACTTTTCCCTTTGAGGTTATAGGTATAACGCTTTCACCGGATATGGTTGAACAAGGGGTCAGCCTGAAACCAGCCTGTAAATGAACTCTGTCATTGTCAAGATTAAAATGGTCATATAGCTCATTACAGCAGAATATTACTACAGGTGTTGCAGTAAACGGATCACAAAGCCTGTTGCCACTGTCTGATATTGCAGGTAACTCAAGCTGATAATCACCGATAGAGTATATAGCCTTGTAGCTTTCGGATAAGCTGAATTTTTTATATAGTAACCACTCGTAAATTGAAATAATGCAGTAAATAAGTATAGTTGCAACAGTCATATGCAACAGGGAAATGTTAAAATAAACAGTAAAGTTTTTTATGTAAATTATACTGCTTCCTACAGCCTGCCAGATGATGAAGCAAATTCCTGTAAAAATCAGATTCATAAAGAAATACAGAAAAATATATCTGATGAACTTCTTTATGCTGTTGACCTTGAAAGCAATCAGCACTATAAGAGAGGATACAGCAATCTTAATAATAGCAATCAGTGCTGATTTAATAAAGCTGTCGCTCTGAGCGATTACAAGCAAAGAAGCTATCCCACCGATTATGCTTGATATGCCGGCCCTAAGCTTGCTAATATCATAGTGAGTGATTTTGGAAATGCATTTTATGTAAACTATAGTTATAACGGCATTTGTGATTATGAGAACGTCAAGATATATCTTCATTAAATCGCCTCCCGTAACCGTTATGACTTAATTATATCAAATGCAGGATGATGATTTTGTCGATTTCATTGTATAAAAAATAAAACCTGTGCTAAGACAGGTTTTTGTGATTTGGTTTGTGTTGTCTGAATTTTTTAGGGGTTATGCCTTTGTGTCGCTTGAAGCATTTAATCATATGACTGCAATCAGAAAATCCCGTTTCCTGACTGATGTAGTTCAGGTCAAAATCTGTGAACAACAGGAAATCCTCAACCTTGATAACACGCATTTCTTCTATGTATTCCTTGCAGGTCTTGCCGTAAACGGATAAAAACTTTTTTGCGAAGTATGAGTAACTCATACCGCATTCCTTTGCAATGTCGGTTATTTTTGTGCCATCGTTAAGGTGAGAATCTATAAATTCCGTGATGTTGTAGATTGTGTATGTGTCGTCATCTTTAAAAACCTCGTTGCCGATAACAAAGCCGTTGTCCTGCCATATCCTGAGTATGTCAATCAAAAGCTGATAAATTCGCCCCTGAACTATAAGCTCATAGCCGTATTCCTGCCCGTACATTTCATTAATGCATTGTCTGATTATTTCTTCAGCCTTTATCTGTGAAGTGATTTCAGCAGGAAAGAAAATATTCATACGATTTTTTTCAGCGTGTCTGAAAATGCTTCTCAGCTTTGGAGCATAAGCAGGAGTGAGGTTGAGTCGGTTGATGTCAAACTTGATTACAGCATATTTTAACGGTCTCTCATCAACGGCAAAAATAGAATGTACAGATTTGGGGTGAAAAATAATCATATCACCTTCGTCAACAATATAGCTGTTTTCGCCATCACGCATTTCAGCAGTTCCGTCAAGCATAAGTATGATTTCCATAAAATAATGCCAGTGAGGACGGATAGGGAAGTCTTCATCAGCAGAGTTGAAATAAAAACATTCTATGGGTCTGTCAAGATAATCATTCTGTTCAAACAAATAATGCATAACAATCCTCCGAGGATAGATTTTTACAATTTTTAAACATATATATTATATCATATTGTCCTGCAAATTGCTATACTTTATAAAGAAAATTTTCGGGAGGTATTATTGTGGATTTTATAAGAGGAATAACCTTTGCTCCGTTTGCAAGAAAAGGCGTGTTATCTAAGAAAGATACAAAAATAAGCCTCGATGCATTGGTAGAGAGAACAAATGCAGATTTTATTGTTTTAGTACCTAATGGTATTCAGAGAACACCTCAGTCGGAAACTATTGACTATAAAAGCGATGCAACTATGACCGATGATGAACTTGTTGCATTTATTGCTTATGCTAAAAGTAAAGGACTTCGTGTAGCCTTGAAGCCAACAGCAAATTGCCGTAACGGTACCTGGAGAGCACATATAAACTTCTTTGATGAAGATGTACCTTGCGAGCCTAAGTGGGGAAACTGGTTTAAATCATATACCGAGTTCCAGCTTCATTATGCAGAAATCGCCAAACGGACAGGTTGCGAAATGTTTATAGCAGGCTGTGAAATGGTGCAAACCGAAAGAAGAGAAACCGAGTGGCGGAAGCTCATATCCGATATTCGTCAGGTCTTTAACGGACTTGTGTCATATAATACAGATAAGTATCAGGAGCATAATGTTAAATGGTGGGACGCTGTTGACGTTATATCATCAAGTGGCTATTATCCTGTAAATGATTGGGAAAATCAACTTGACAGAATAGAAAAAGTGGTTAAGAAATTCAATAAACCCTTTTTCTTCGCAGAGTGTGGCTGTATGTCAACTGAAAAGTCCAATCTTACACCAAACGACTGGTCAGTTCAGGGGAATGTGGACTTGAAAGGTCAGGCTGAATGGTATGAAGCAATGTTCAGCTCCTGTGAGAAAAGAGATTGGGTGAATGGCTTTGCAACCTGGGATTGGGGCAGTAAATTGCTTTCCCGTTCAAAAGCCCTGAAGGATAAAGGCTACAGAATTTATGAAAAACCTGCTGAAAAGGTGGTTGAAAAATATTATGGCAGATTTA
>DEPR01000086.1:27486-29465 GCA_002358895.1 Ruminococcus sp. UBA3387
TGAAAACGCTTATAGGATTATATAAAGGCCAGTATTTCAAGATTTTTCTTTCTGTGCTTTTCTTTGCAATAAAACATACTCCCGTGTGGGTTTTGCCTATTGTTACATCAAGTATAATCAATGTAGCTACAACAAAGCCTGATAACGCAGGGAAGGTCATTACAATAAACGTTGTGATTATGGCAGTGCTTATTGCACAGAATGTGCTTACAAACTATTTTCACACCTATTTCTATGCAAAAGTTATCAGAAATGTGGAGTGTGGACTGAGAAGTTCAATGGTGTGGAAGCTCCAGCAGCTTTCAATTACATATCATAACGAAATGCAGTCAGGCAGACTCCAGTCAAAGATTATGCGTGACGTTGAGCAGGTTGAGAACTTGTCTGCACAGATTTTCATAACAATTTTAAGTATTATTTTGAACGTAATAGTTGCCCTTGGTGTAGTTCTGAGTTCATCTTTTACAGTTTTCCTGTTTTTTATCGCAACAATTCCTGTGGCTGTAATAATCAGAAATGTTTTCAGAGACAGAATTAATACAAGTAACCGTGATTTCCGTAAGGAAATGGAAGAAACTTCGGTAAGGGTTATGGAAATGGTGGAGCTTATTCCTGTAACAAGAGCCCACGCTTTGGAAGATACCGAAACAGTAAAGATTAATAAACAGCTTAAAAGAGTGGCTAATAAAGGCTTTAAGCTTGATATGATACAGTCGTTCTTTTCATCAATAAGCTGGGCTGCATTTCAGTTTTTCCAGGTGCTTTGCCTTGGCTTTACAGGCTATCTTGCAGTAAAAGGAACAATTCTGCCTGGTGATGTTGTTATGTATCAGACCTATTTTGCAACAATCGTCCATCAGGTAAGTGGCGTAATTTCTTTACTGCCGATTATCTCTAAAGGTCTTGAGTCTGTGGATTCTATCGGCGATATACTGCTTAATAATGATATCGAGGATACAGGTGGAAGACGAAAGCTGAAAAATCTTAAAGGAAGTATTGAGTTTAAGAACGTAAGCTTCAAGTTCAGAAAAGCCGACGGGTCAACACTTAAAAATCTGAGCTTTTCCGTAAATCCTGGGGAAACAATAGCCTTTGTCGGTGCATCAGGAGCAGGAAAATCAACAATACTTAACCTTGTTATAGGCTTTTTAAGAACTACCTCAGGAAATATTTATATTGACGGTGAAGATATAAATAATCTGAATTTGAAGGAATACAGAAAGAATATATCCGTTGTGCCACAAATGCCGATTTTGTTTACGGGTACAATAAGGGAGAATATAACCTATGGCTCAGATGAAGTGTCTGAGGAGCACCTTGCACAGATAATCAGGTCAGCAAATCTTGATGAGTTTATAGATTCATTGCCTGACGGTCTTGATACAATGGTAACCGAACACGGTGCAAATCTCTCGGGAGGACAAAGACAGCGTATCTGTATTGCAAGAGCGTTTATCAGAAATCCGAAAATCTTAATTCTTGATGAAGCGACCTCGGCTCTTGATACAATATCCGAGCAGAAAATTCAGAATAGCATAGATAACCTTGTCAAGAACAGAACAACACTTGTTGTTGCCCATAGACTATCTACCATAAGAAATGCCGATAAGATTGCAGTTATCGGAGATGGAGGACTGCTTGAATTCGGTACATTTGATGAGCTTATGGAAAAGCAGGGTGAATTCTATAAAATGAGAGCATTACAGCAATAGGATTATAAATCAGGTTTATTACATTTATTACGAATACATTGTAAAGATTAAACGCTTCGGATTTCCGAAGCGTTTTTTCTATATAATATTAAGTTTCTGCGTCCTTGCAAGGGAAGCGTTGCTGTATCTGTTGTCGTTTGTTACATCCTTGATAATGCCTATAAAATCAGGTAACTCAACAGGAGCGTCTATGTCATCAAGCTCGATTTCAAGTGTAGCCAGGTCCTTGCTGAATTCATAAATATCAAGTTCAAAGAACTGATTTTT
>DEPR01000086.1:29570-30032 GCA_002358895.1 Ruminococcus sp. UBA3387
CACTGATTTCACGTTCAATTTCGATCTTTTCACCGAATGAAACAGGCGTCTTTTCTGTGTAATAATACCTGTACCCACTTTTGGATGTGCCTCTTTTTCTTACCCTGCGACTGGTGTTTTCGGTGGTATAAGTCAGATAAACCTGAACAATCTCACTTCTGTTAGCTTGCGGTAAACTTCGTAGCTCATCATCAGTCGGGCGTATAATAAGATATTTTCTTTCTATTTCTCTGGGTAAATCCTTCATAATAACTCCTATAAATCAAACTTTAAAATCTCGCAGTTGCCGATACCGAATTTTGCGTATTCCTCATTGGTCATATCCTTGAAGTATGAGGTTATAATTCTTGCAATACCGTTGTGAGCAACGAGAAGATAAACCTTATTATCAGCCTTCAGCTCGTCAAGAAGGTTGTATATCCTCTGTGCCAGCCTGAGCATAGATTCGCCACCCTCGTAGCT
>DEPR01000086.1:30194-30340 GCA_002358895.1 Ruminococcus sp. UBA3387
ATGTGCTGTGCTGTCTCTCTTGCGCGAATAAGAGGAGAGCAGAGAATTTTGTCAATCTGAAGCCCACGTTCCTTGATTTTATTACCAAGCTCCATAGCCTGTCGTCTGCCAAGCTCTGTCAGCTCAATGTCAGTAGTACCGCAAAT
>DEPR01000086.1:30406-33627 GCA_002358895.1 Ruminococcus sp. UBA3387
CTTCAAGTGAATTGCTCCTTAATACATAATTACAATTAAAGTTTACCACAAATTTGTTTTTATGTAAAGTGCCAACAACAAAAAAGCAGATGCCGAAGCATCTGCAATTTAGTGACAATCATCATCGTAAATATATTCAATGAATTTAAAATCATCTACAAGACTTGCACAGCATATCTCGTCACCTTCAGTATGAAGTTCAATATAACGTGGTTTACCTTTTTCTTTTGGCAACTCGTAATAATATACCATAGTAGATTCAGCATTAGGTTCTCCAAAGCGTGTTTTAAATTTTTCAAAGCTGGTGGAGTTCTTTAAAAAATCATTTACGTCATCAATCTTGACTGGTTCAGTTGTGGAGAAACTGTATGGAGTTCCATTAATACAACGTATATAGTCTTCAGCTATTACATTGGCATGAACCTGAATTCCAACAGAATTATATATTTTGGGATCATCTTCAATATAGCATTTGAAAAAATAGTCATCTTCTATATAAAAATCAATTTTAGTAACACCTATTTGTTTTGGGTCGGAGTCATTTTCATACATAAGTTCGATATAACACCAATAATATGAGTCGTCTGAGCGAAAAGGAATTGTGTTGCTGACCTTACTGACTTTATCACCGTATTCATTAGAATATTCACCGGTCAAAAGTTCATCGTAACCGATATCACTTGTCGGACCTTCATATACTGACATTAAGTGACTGATTTGCTCTTTAATATCATCGGCTTGTTCCCTTACAGCAGGAGAGAACAATTTATATATTGCATCTTCATCCCTGTTGTCAAGTGCGTTAAAGAATGTAGTAACAACTTCTTTATACGCTTTTTGTTCTTTTGAATCGTCAAAATTGATATTCCTGCAACTGCACAAAGATAACACAAATAAAATACACAGTATTATACATTCAAGCTTTACAATTCTTTTCATAAAAAGCTCCTTTCTGCTGAAAACAACCTTTTTTAAATTATACCATAAAAATCCAAATGTTGCAAGATGTTAAATTAGAAATAAATAAAAAAGGCTTTACATTATCTGCAAAGCCTTTAAAGTTATGGCATTAACTCCCTAAAATAATACAATTTACGCTTTTCATAAAGAGCGTTGCATTTTCATCTTTAAAGGATTACTCTTCAAAGCTCAATCCCGTGAGTGTTTCGAGCATAAATCTCCCACCGAGTCGAAACCCGTATGCGAATATCTCACGCTCGATAATNNTTATGAGCCCGACGAGCTACCGAACTGCTCCACTCCGCGATATGTTCCTCAAATGAGTGCTTATTTATTATATCACCTTGAAAATCATTTGTCAATACTTTTTTCAAAAAAATATTAATTAATTTGCGACTGAAAACGACAAAAGGCTTGTGCTGTAAAAATATTATCTGAAAATGTGGAAAAACACTTGACAAATGTGTAAAAAAGTCGTATAATTAGTTTTGTGATTTAGCGAGTAAAAGCATAAAAGCATAAAAGGTTTAAATCGCTAAAATGTTTTTACAAATTAAAGTCTGGAGGAAAATGTTATGGTATTGTGGATAACGCTTGTAGCTTATCTGATTCTGATGATTGGAATCGGTGTCTATTGCCGAAAGAAAACATCAAATGTAAATGATTTTGTACTTGGTGGAAGAAATATCGGTGGCTGGTTTACAGCTTTTGCGTATGGTACATCTTATTTCTCAGCCGTTGTGTTTATTGGTTATGCAGGTCAGTTCGGTTGGCTTTATGGTGTGTCTGCAACCTGGATTGGTATAGGAAATGCAGTTATCGGCTCACTTCTTGCCTGGCTTGTGCTGGGAAGAAGAACAAGAGTTATGTCAAAATATCTTAATGCATCAACTATGCCTGAGTTCTTTGAAAAGAGATATAACTCAAAAGCACTGAAAACCTGTTCAGCAATTATCGTGTTCGTGTTCCTGATTCCTTATACAGCTTCGGTTTATAACGGGCTCTCAAGACTTTTTGAGTCAGCGTTCGGTATTGACTATAACTGGTGTATTATCGGTATGGCAGTGTTTACAGCAATCTATGTAATTATCGGTGGTTATAAAGCAACGGCAGTTAATGACTTTATCCAGGGTGTTATTATGCTTGTGGGTATTGCTGCAGTAGTTATTTGTGCGTTGAATAACAAGGGCGGACTTTCATCAGCAGTTGAGCAGATGAGCCTCATTCCTGACGCAAGTGGCGAAACAGGTAAGTTCAGTGCATTGTTCGGACCTGACCCGATTAACCTTATCGGTGTAGTAATCCTTACATCTCTCGGTACCTGGGGTCTGCCACAGATGGTTCAGAAGTTCTATGCTATAAAGGACGATACTGCTATAAAAAGAGGTACAATTATTTCAACTTTGTTTGCAGTTGTTGTAGCAGGTGGCTCATACTTCCTTGGTGGCTTCGGTAGGTTGTTTGCTACAATGACAGGTGAAGAGGGCAAATATGCCGTTTCAACACTTGCCAATGACAAGCCTGACTATGACTCAATCATTCCTGCGGTCCTTGATACAGCACTCCCTGAAATCCTTATGGGTATAGTAATCGTGCTTGTGCTTTCAGCATCAATGTCAACACTTTCATCTCTGGTGCTTGCTTCAAGCTCAACATTGACAGTTGACCTTGTGAAACCGTTTATGAAGAAGGGTATGGATGAGAAAAAACAGGTTCTTTGTATCAGAGTGTTCATAGCAATTTTCTTGCTTTTGTCAGTAGTTATCGCAATGAACAAGAATGCTTATATTACAACATTGATGTCAATTTCCTGGGGTGCTTTGGCTGGTGCCTTCCTGGCTCCGTTTATGTATGGATTGTATTCAAAGAAGATTACAAAACCTGCTGTCTGGGCAAGCTTTATTTCAGGCGTTGGTATCACAGTAGTACATATGTGCCTGTTCAGCCTCGGCTGGTTCCCACAGTTGGTTGAAAAGGTAGCATCATTAGGCTGGAAACTTAATATTATGTCTCCACTTAATGCAGGTGCATTCGCAATGATTTTTGGCCTGGTGCTTGTTCCTGTAGTAAGCCTTGTTACAAGGGTTAAGAATAAAGACAAAGAGTATGTAGAAGAAGTATTTACTTGCTTCAAAAAATCTGAGTAAAAAATATGCACACTATCAGTTCTGGTAGTGTGCATTATTCTTTAAGCAACAAAAATATTGTTTTTTTGTATATTTACTTGTAATAAGCAATCGTAGGGGCTGGCGTCCCCGACA
>DEPR01000086.1:33646-36081 GCA_002358895.1 Ruminococcus sp. UBA3387
CCGAAATATTATAATTGCTATTCGTAATAAACTGTAGTGTAGGGAAGTGTGTTCTGACATACAACGTATGTTGAACGCTCCGTAAAATTTGCCATCTGTTAAAAACAGCACACTATCATTTCTGGTAGTGTGCATTGTTTTTTATAGTGCGTAGCCGAAGACATAATCGTCCATAATGAAATCGTTGCCGATGTCTGTCTCCTGACTGCGGATAATTCTCATTCCGAACTTGTTGTAAACGGTAATAGCTTTGAAATTTCGTTTGTTGGTGGTGAGCCATATAAGAGTGTTACCATTTTTCTTACCAATCTCTTTTATGTATTCAAAAGCCTGACGTGCATAACCGTTGCCCTGGTAATCATTTTTCAGATATAGCTTTGAAAGAAATAATGTGTTGTCATCTTCCTCTCGTATGGCAAAATAACCTATAACCGTTTCCCCAAGAGTAAAATGATAGTATTCATATCCTGAAGCAATCTGTTCAGTCATAGCTTTCTCAGATTGGTATAAATCCAACATATAATCAACCTGAGCCTGCCCAATCATATCAACAAAGCTGTCGTTCCATACCTCTACTGCCATCTGTGCAGTAACTTTTATATCTTCGGGAGTCTCAACCTTTTTAAATACCAGCATTAATCTTCACAGCCTTTCAGATATTCAATAAATTGCTTTGCAATACGAGGTGAACGTCCACCACGGCTCAGAGCAAAAGCCTCAGCCTTCATCTCGATTTCATCAATCGGCATTTTTATGTCATATTGTCTTGCGAGTTCGTCGATGATTGATAAATAAAGCTTCTTGTCAGGCTTCTGGAATGTAACACGCAAGCCGAATCTGTCCGATAAAGAGAGAAGCTCCTGAATAGTGTCCTTGAAGTGAATTTCATCACCCTCACGAGCAGAGAAAGTCTCTCTCACAAGATGACGTCTGTTTGAAGTAGCGTAAATCACAAGATTTGAAGCTGTTGAAGAAACGCTTCCTTCGAGTATTGCTTTGAGTGCAGCAAAATCATCATCATCTTCAGTGAATGATAAATCGTCAATGAAAATAATAAATTTCAATGGATTTTTGCTTATGGTTTCAACTATTGCAGGAATTTCGTGGAGTTGCTTTTTCTTCAGTTCTATCAGTCGTAAACCCTGTGAGTGATATTCATTTGCAATAGCCTTGACGGTTGAAGATTTACCCGTACCACAATCTCCGTAAAGCAAAACATTGTTAGCAGGCTTGTCCCTGAGGAGAGCAAGAGTGTTATCAATGACTTCCTGGCGTTCACGCTCATAACCTGAAAGCTGACTGAGAGAAATATCATCAGGACTTTTTACTGGAACAATTCTGCCGTCTTTGATAACAAAAACGTGATAGCGTGAATAAATACCATAGCCATATTGCCTGATGTTATGTATTCTTTCTGCGTAAATCTTGGCAAAATCCAACTTTTCCACCTTGTATTCAGGCAAAAATTCAGAGTAATCAATCCTGGAGATAAGCTCGGCAGACGAAATCTGAGACAACGTTTCAATAACAGCAAGCTCGTTGGCAAGACATTGGTCGAGAATAAATCCCGTGTCCTTGCCCTCTCCCTTTCTGAGCATATAAAGATTAACGTTTTCCAGCATTATCTGAAGCATATATTCGGTCAGGTTATCCGAGTGAGCATATAGCTTTGAAACAAAATCGCAGTATTTTTCAATAGCGTTATCAACACTGTTGTTGTCTATAGCGTCCAATGCATTTATAAGCCCACTGAAAACCTGATTTTCGTGAAGACTTTTGAAAATAACAAGGCTTTTTGCCTGTCTGATTATATTAGTGTAATTATTCATCAAATCACATACCTTTCAAAACTATTATAGTACTTTTTGTAATGTACGTCAACAGAAAAACAGCAATAAAAAGCAGAAAGCACTTGATTTTAGAATAGTAATTTGTTATAATAGATTTGTTATAAAAAGCCCTCTTAGTTAAATGGATATAATAAACCCCTCCTAAGGGTTAGTTGTGAGTTCGATTCTCGCAGAGGGTGCCAAAAAACCGTTGCTTCCTTTCGGAAACAACGGTTTGTTTTATTTATCGGAATTAATAATAGTCTTAGTGTTGGTGTAATTTCCCTTGCGAATGTGAATAAGCAGTTCTTCAAGAGAACCAAGCCCTGCAATAATGGTAACAGCAAAGCAAACGTAAATACCGATAGGGAGCTTCAGGAAGTATGGTACCGTGAAAATGATAAGCCCTGTCAGCTTGTTGAGATATGTGTGAAGTGAAGCGAATTTGTGGTATTTCACAGCTGCTACAATGTATGAGCATAAGCGTAAAAGTATTACTAAAGCTACAATGTACCAGATGTAAACGGGGAGAATGTCCCATAAAACAGGAAATACCTTGAGTAGCATAACTGCATAAAACAACATATCAGCAACGCTGTCAAGCTT
>DEPR01000086.1:36153-37765 GCA_002358895.1 Ruminococcus sp. UBA3387
CTGAGTCCGCATAGTGTGTAAATTATGTAGAAAACCTTGGTAAATGGCTTTGTAAAAAGCAGTATGATTGACCCGATAATTCTTATTGAAGTTATGTAGTTTGGAATTGAAGCCTTGATTTTTCTCATAATGTCGCCCTTCCTGAAAAATAAAGCACTGAAATATCTTTATCTGTGTGCTTAAAACTAAAACTGACCTATAATATATTATAAAATCAAAGTAAACTTTTGTCAATAATATTTTATAAATGAAAGTGAAAATTACTGTAAATCAGCAAGGGTCGATGCCCACATCGACCCGTTTTTTGTATTTCATAGTATGTCCCATATTCAATTGCATTTTTCAATTTTGATATTTAATCCGCTGTCCCTCAATCAAGGGATAAGCAATAAGATTTTTACCGTCAAGGTTTTCTTTGTTTATGTCAACACAGGAAATCTGACTGTTATCATAAGTCCTGTAGTAGTATAACCCCCTGTCTACGTTGCAACAGGAGGAGTATAACGTCATTTCAAACTTGTCATCATCAATATGCACACATCCTCTTTGTTGTTCAACAGAACCGAGAATGTGGAAAAATTGACTGACGCTCTCAGCCTCAGAGTTGCCCGATACAGAGTTGAGCTTGCAAAAAGTGCAACGTATAAAACGTGAAGCAGATGATAAATCCCCCGGTAAACCTAAAGCGCCCATACCACGGCTGTAAGATTTCAGCTCGACCTTGTCTGAAAACCGATTTACAGGAGCTTCAGCCGTAAGATTAATGTAGTTGTTAAGATTTATCATGTGATATTCAAATACAGGATTGTTTGTAAGCACCCCGACAGGATTTTGGTGTATCTTCAACCCATCTCTGCAAGGCTCAACAACAATGGATTTCTCCCTGTCAGCAATTATCCAGTGCAAAGGGGATAAAGGCAGATTTTCGCTGAAATTGATGTCAACAAGATTTATCCTTGTCAATAGCTTTTCTGCTTCAGTAACAGTTGCACATTGCCCTAAAATCCAGGGAATAAACTCAAAGGGCGTGATGTTATCGAAGCTTTCAACCTGAGCCTTGTAAAACGCATTGTCAGGGAAGTTAAGTCCAGCCATACTAAGACCTTTTTCATTTGTTGCATCGTAATATAATGGGTATTCATTCTCAATAATTCCAATACCAATTATAGCATAATGCCTGCTGATATTTTTCACGCACCTGAATTCAAAAAGGAAGTTCCGTGGCGTTATAATTACCTTTTCGTTGAAGCTGTATTCTATGTCGAGATTTCTGCCGAAATAGTAGTCTTTTGTGTGATAAGTTAAAGCCGTGCACATAATCCTTCCTCCGTTTTTTATTATTATGCCCTGAAAGAAAAAAATAAAGCATAAATCAGAAGAATTTGTCAATGCCCACCCCCGATGGCATTTTTTATGAAATTTATGTTACTAATATTGTTTGTAACAAAAAAGCTCCACATATGTGGAGCATTTTTTATTTCGTCCTTGCCGTCAAAGTGTAGTAACTACTGTAATAAGCCTTGCTTCCAAGCATCTTGTAGGACTTTATACGGAATTTATAAGATGTGCTTCGTTTAAGTCCCTTTACCGAGTAAACCAGAGTTGACGGACT
>DEPR01000086.1:37832-38065 GCA_002358895.1 Ruminococcus sp. UBA3387
TCAATGATGTAGCCACCTGCACCTGTTATCTTGTTCCAGGATAAACGAATAGAGCTTGTGGAGTTCAGAGCTATTTTTGCAGTCGGTGTTGCGGGCTTTGTGCAGGTTGTTACTGTAGAAGAATAACCGCTGTAATAAGCCTTGCTTCCAAGCATCTTGTATGCTTTTATTCTGAATTTGTATGTTGTACCTGAAGCAAGGCCCTTGACTGAGTAAACCAGAGTTGACGGACT
>DEPR01000086.1:38137-52121 GCA_002358895.1 Ruminococcus sp. UBA3387
TCAATGATGTAGCCACCTGCACCCGTTATCTTGTTCCAGGATAAACGAACTGATGAGCTGGAGTTGAGAGCCATTTTTGCAGCCGGTGTTGCAGGCTTTGTGCAGGCTGTCAGACTTACAGCATTTCCGTAAATATAGCCATTACCTGAAGCCTTGTATGCCTTTACATAAAGCTTGTATGTAGTACCCGAAGCAAGCCCCTTTACCGAGAAAATGCAGTCAGAAGTCTTGCCGACACGGACATTAGCCTTCTTAGCCGAATCGTATTTGTAAATAATATATCCGTCAACGCCTTCAAATTCTTCCCATACTACTCTGATTGAACCGGTTGAATTTGCGTCTATTCTAAAGCCGGTAACTTCAGATGCGGAGCTGAAATAGGGTATGGTGGTAAAATTCAATTCGGAATTCAATGATAACTGTTTTAGTGCGAACTCAACACCATAGGAATCTTTATAAACATACAGCGTTAATGAAGGACATTGTGCAAAACAGAAATTGCCAGCCGATGTAACCGAATTAGGTAGAACAAATTCCGTGAGTGCAGAGCAGTTCTGGAAAACATATTTACCCAGTGTTGTTACGCCCTCTGATATGTTGACCGTAGCAAGGGATGAACAGTTCTGAAAAGCCGACTCACCTATTGTTTTTACCGAGCCTGGTATGGTTATTGCCTCAAGAGACTCACAGTAATAGAAAGCCATTTTGTCTATTGACGTTATACCCTCAGGGATAGTAACATTATTCAGATTAGTGCATCTGAAGAAGAGCCTTTCGGGTATAGCTGTAATATTTGTAGGTATATTAACTGTTTCGAGTTTACTACAGTAGCCAAAAATGTCGTTTCCAAGGGCTGAAAGGTTTGAAGGCATTCTAACGGATATCAAATCGCTGCAACAGAAAAACGCCCTGTATTTAATTGTTTTCACGCTGTCAGGAATAGAAACTGATTTTAATGCAGTGTAAGTAAATGCATATTCACCGATTGAAGTAACGGTGTTTGGTATGCTGATTTTCTGCAGACTTTCACAGTTCTCAAAAGCATAGTTGCCAATTGTGATCACACCCTTCGGTATGTTTATGCTTTTCAGGGAAGTGCAGTATGAAAAAGCCTTGTCCTTGATAGATGTAACCGTGTCAGGTATATCAATGGTTTCAATAAAATAAGCACTGGAAAAAGCGTATCTTCCTATTTCAGTTACAGGCTTTCCGCCGATTTTATCAGGAATAGTAGCTATGTCCTTGCTTATGTCAAATCCTATAATGCTGATAGTGTTATCCGATTTAACCTGATATTTAAAATCTCCGTAGGTCAGATATTCACGTCCCCAGGCGTCGGTTGCAGCACTGGATTTTATGGTCATATCAAATACGTTGTCAAAAGATTCTGGTATTATGGTGCTTCCGAATAAAAGAGTAAAAGCAATAATACCTGCAATGATTTTCTTCATTTGAATAACCTCCTGTCTGTAGATATTTTAATTATACCATATTTCATCAAAAAAAGCAACAACAGTACATAAAATGGGAGAATTTGATAGATAAAAATTAGATATAGTATATCTTGAAATATACTTGCAATAAACCGAGAAGTATGTTATAATATAATAGTATTTGTATGCACATAAAAAGGTGGTGGAACTGTTGCGAATATTGGGTATCGACCCCGGCTATGCCATAGTGGGATATGGGATACTTGACTATAATGCCAACCATTTTGATGTAGTTGGATTTGGTGCAATAACAACAGGAGCCGATATGAGCTTTTCAAAGCGACTTGAGGCTATCTATAACGATATGTGCCGGATAATAGATACATATAAGCCGGACGAAATGGGAATTGAAAAACTTTTTTTCAATACCAACCAGAAGACCGTTATAGATGTTGCACAAGCAAGAGGAGTAATACTTCTTCCTGCAATTCAAAGAGGCATACCTGTTTATGAGTATACACCATTGCAGGTCAAAAGCTCAATCGTGGGGTATGGGCGTGCAGAAAAAAGACAGGTCCAGGAAATGACAAGGTCGATTCTTAGACTTAAAGAGATTCCGAAGCCTGATGATACAGCCGATGCAGTGGCTATAGCTATAACTCACGGCTATTCAGTTACCACACGAAAACTAACCGAAAAATTAGGTGATAAATTATGATATACAGCGTAACAGGAAATCTTGTACATACCGAAGGTGATTTGGTAGTAGTTGAGTGTGCAGGCGTGGGATATGCCTGCAGAACAACACTTGCTACTCTGCAGAAAATCGCAGGAGAAAAAACGGTTACCTTGCTTACTCATCTGAGCGTGAGAGAAGATGCCGTTGAGCTTTTCGGATTTGCAACAGCCGAGGAGCTGAGAGCATTCAGAATGTTGATAAGCGTTTCGGGTGTAGGACCAAAAGCAGCACTTTCTATCCTGTCGGCTTTGAATCCACAGCAGTTTGCATTGTCTGTGGCAACCAATGATATAAAATCATTCCAGCAGGTTAAGGGTATAGGTAAAAAGACAGCTGAAAGAATCTGTCTGGAGCTCAAAAATAAAGTCGGTGGAGAAACCATTTCAATGCGTGGTGAGTCTGCACCTGCATTCAGCGTCCAGGGTGGAAATATAGGCGAAGCAATAACAGCTCTTGAAATGCTTGGGTATACTGCTGCCGAGTCTGCAGCTGCAATTTCAAAGCTTGACCCTGAATTGCCTGTTGAGGAGCTTATAAAGAAAGCACTAATAGGACTTGCAAGATTTTAATATAGTTTCTTGAAAAGGAGAACTAAAATGATAGAACAAGGCGAATTTGATGTTGAAAACAGAATAGTAGCCACAAGGCAGATTAAACAAGATACCACCGATGATTTTGAAGTGAGCCTGCGGCCTAAAACTCTTGCCGAGTATGTGGGGCAGGAAAAGGTGAAAGAGAACCTTTCTGTGTATATCCAGGCTGCTAAAAATCGAGGCGATAGCCTTGACCATATACTTCTTTACGGACCTCCTGGATTGGGTAAAACTACCTTGTCTGCGATTATTGCCCACGAAATGGGAGTTAATCTGCGTACAACCTCAGGTCCTGCCATTGAAAAGCCGGGAGATTTAGCAGCGTTGCTTACTAACCTTGAAGAAGGCGATGTGCTGTTTATTGACGAGATACATAGACTTTCAAGACAGGTTGAAGAAGTGCTTTATCCTGCATTGGAGGATTATGCACTGGACATTATTATGGGTAAAGGTCCTGCGGCAAGGTCAATCAGAATTGAGCTTAATAAGTTTACCCTGGTGGGTGCAACAACAAGAGCAGGTCAGCTTACTTCACCACTTCGTGACAGGTTCGGCGTAATCGAAAGACTTGAGCTTTATACAAACGAACAGCTTTGCGAGATTGTCCTGCGTTCAGCTATGATATTAGGAGTTGGCTGTGAAAAGGATGGAGCAATGGAAATTGCTTCACGTTCAAGAGGAACACCTCGTATTGCAAACCGTCTGTTGAAAAGAGTCCGTGATTTTGCTGAGGTTATGGGCGACGGCAGAGTTACAAAGGATATCGCTAAGATTGCCCTTGACCGAATGGAAATTGATAATCTTGGACTTGACGGACTTGATAAGAGATTTTTGAATATGATTATAAAAGGCTATGGCGGAGGACCTGTGGGGCTTGAAACATTGGCATCAGCCCTGAATGAGGAGTCTATTACTCTTGAGGATGTTTGTGAGCCTTATCTTATACAGCTCGGTTTTATTTCACGAACACCGAGAGGAAGATGTGCAACACAGCTTGCATATCAGCATTTAGGCATACTTAAAGACGGACAAACTATGCTTTAAATATCATAGGACAAAATTTGATAATATAATAAAATAAAATTATAGACAAAAGGAGTTTTCTTATGGGAAGATTGTTTGGAACTGACGGAGCAAGAGGTATAGCAATTACTGAGCTTACTTGCGAAATGGCAATGAATATAGGACGTGCCGCAGCATTGGTGCTTGCAAAGGAAACAGACCACGCCCCTAAAATCATCATCGGTAAGGATACAAGAATTTCAGGCGACGTACTTGAATCAGCATTGGTTGCAGGTATCTGTTCAGTAGGTGCAAATGCACATATCCTCGGAGTTGTTCCAACACCTGCAGTAGCAATGCTTGTAAAAAAATATGAAGCTGATGCAGGCGTTATGATTTCTGCTTCACATAACTCAGTTGAGTTCAACGGTATTAAACTGTTTTCAGGAACAGGCTTTAAGCTTTCTGATAAGATTGAAAACGAAATTGAGGAGCTTATTCTCGATACACCTGAAAAAATGCAGTTGAAGGACGGCTGTGAAATCGGCAGAGTTTTCTATGAAATGAATGCAGAATGGGATTATATCCGTTATGTAATGAAAACAATAGACACTGACTTCAAGGGTATAAAAGTTGCACTTGACTGTGCAAACGGCTCAGCTTCACAGACAGCAAAGAAGCTTTTTGAGGGACTTGGTGCAAACTGCATACTTGTTAGCAATACTCCCGACGGCACAAATATAAACGAAAACTGTGGCTCAACACATATGGAAAATCTTATGCAGACTGTAGTTGAGAAAAAATGCGATGTGGGACTTGCCTTTGACGGCGACGCAGACAGATGTCTTGCTGTTGACGAAAACGGTAAGCTTATTGACGGAGATAAACTTCTTGCTATTTTCTCAAAGTTTATGAAAGTTCAGGGCAAACTAAAATCAAATACCTGCGTTGTAACTGTAATGAGTAACCTTGGCTTCTTCAAGTTTGCTGAAGAAAATGGTATAAATGCTACAACTACTGCAGTGGGCGACAGATATGTGCTTGAGAGAATGCAGCAGTTTGAATATAACCTGGGTGGTGAGCAGTCAGGCCATATTATTTTCCTTGATGAAGCAAATACAGGTGATGGACAGCTTACAGGCGTTAAATTCCTTGAAGTAATGAAAAAGACAGGTAAGAAAGCAAGTGAGCTTGCGTCTTGTATGGAAACATATCCGCAGATTCTGGTCAATGTTAAGATTACAGCTGATAAAAAGGGTATGTGGGAAAAGGACGAAAAGGTGCAGGAAGCTATTGCTATGTATAAGGAAAAACTGGGTGATGAGGGCAGAATTCTTGTCCGTGAGTCGGGTACAGAGCCACTTGTCCGTGTAATGATTGAAGGAAAAAAGACGGGAATTATCACAGAATATGCACATAACATTGCTAAACTGGTAGAGGAAATGTGATTTTCGCAATATTATAACTAAGGACTAAAACTATGAGAATAGCAGACAATTGGAAAGATTATAAGATAATAGATACATCTGATGGAGATAAGCTTGAAAGCTGGGGCGGTAAAATTCTCGTCCGTCCCGACCCACAGATTATATGGAAGTCGGAGCATAAAACCGATTTGTGGAATAAAGCTGATGGCGTATATCATCGTTCAAATAAGGGCGGTGGCGAATGGGAGTACAGAAAAAAGCTTCCTGACAGCTGGACAATAAGCTACGGTGAGCTGAAGTTCAATATCCGTCCTACAGGCTTTAAGCATACAGGGCTTTTCCCTGAACAGGCAGTGAACTGGGACTTTATGGCTGATAAGATTAAGAATGCAGGCAGACCAATCAAGGTGCTTAACCTGTTTGCATATACAGGTGGTGCAACGCTTGCCTGTGCAAATGCAGGAGCTTCCGTTTCCCACGTTGACGCATCCAAGGGTATGGTCCAGTGGGCAAGGGATAACGCAACACTTTCAGGACTGTCCGATAAACCGATTCGTTGGCTTGTTGACGACTGCGAAAAGTTTGTAAAGCGTGAAATCCGTAGGGGTAACTTCTATGACGGAATAGTTATGGACCCACCAAGCTATGGCCGAGGCCCAGGTGGAGAAGTGTGGAAGCTGGAGGACTGTATATATGAGCTGGTAAAAACCTGTTCAGAGGTGCTTAGTGATAAACCTCTGTTTTTCCTGCTCAACAGCTATACAACAGGACTTTCACCGTCAGTTATGGCGTATATTCTGAATGAAGTGCTTACACCGAAATTCGGTGGTGAGGTTACAGCAGATGAAATTGGATTGCCTGTAGAAACTTCAGGTATGGCATTGCCTTGTGGCTCAACAGCTATCTGGCAGGGTAAATAAATTTATGAGGAAAAGAAAATGGCTTTGGATTTTAAGGAAGTTATGGATACTGTAAAGGAAATTGACGATAAAATTCCTGACGAGGTAAAAGATAAGGCAAAAGATTTGCTTACAAAGGAAAATATCGAAAAGATTAAAGATAAAGCAGAGGACTTGTTTAAGAAAGACTAAATTTAAAATAAGAGGAAGACAATGAACAGTTTTATTCAGGCGAAGAACTTAAAGTTTTCATATGTAAATGATATGGAGGAGCAAACGGTAAAAACCGAAGTGCTTAAAGATATTGACCTTGAAATAAATAAAGGTGAATTTGTGGCTGTACTCGGGCATAACGGCTCAGGTAAATCTACACTTGCCAAGTGCTTTAATGCAATAAATATTCCCGAGAGTGGAGAAGTACTGGTTAACGGACTGGATACAAAAGATGAGGATAATCTGCTGAAGATAAGAGAAACAGCAGGAATGGTTTTCCAGAATCCCGATAATCAGATTGTTGCTACTATCGTTGAGGAAGACGTTGCCTTTGCTTTGGAGAATATGGGTGTAGAGCCAAATGAAATCCGTAAAAGAGTAGACGAAGCGTTAAAGACCGTGGGTATGTATGAGTATCGCAACCACGCACCTCACAGACTTTCAGGTGGGCAGAAGCAGAGAGTTGCTATTGCAGGTATTATTGCAATGGAGCCTGATTGTATTTTGCTTGACGAGCCGACTGCTATGCTTGACCCTAAAGGCAGAGCAGAGGTAATGAAAACAATAAAAATGCTTAACCGTGAAAAAGGAGTAACAATCGTCCTTATTACACACTATATGGAAGAAGCTGCACAGGCTGACAGAGTAGTCGTAGTTGACGAAGGCGAAATTGTTATGGATAATGTGCCAAAGAAGGTGTTTTCACAGGTTGCAACAATGAAGAATTTAGGGCTTGATGTTCCTCAGGTAACTCAGCTTGCATATGAGTTGAAAAAAGCAGGCTTTGATATTTCAACGGAAATCATAACTGAGGATGAGTGTGTAGAAGCAGTGGCAAAACTTTTAGATAATAAGGAATAATGAAATGGCAGTAATTAAAACAGAGAATTTGTCTTATGTCTACGGTGAAGGTACACCTTTCCGTAAGGTGGCAGTTGATAATGTGAATTTGGAAATCGAAGAAGGAGAGTTTGTAGGTGTAATCGGACATACAGGCTCAGGCAAATCCACGCTTATTCAGCATTTCAACGGACTTTTACAGCCTTCATCAGGTAAGATTTATATAGACGGTGAGGAGCTTTGGCAGGATAAGTCAAGACTTCGCCCGATAAGATTTAAAGTGGGACTTGTGTTCCAGTATCCTGAGTATCAGCTGTTTGAAGAAACGGTGTATAAGGATATAGCCTTTGGTCCGAAGAATATGGGACTTGACGACGGAGAAATTGATAAGCGTATAAGAGAAACCATAAGACTTGTGGGACTGAGCGAAAATGTACTTGATAAGTCGCCTTTTGAGCTTTCGGGAGGACAGAAAAGACGTGTTGCTATAGCTGGCGTTATGGCAATGGAGCCTAAGGTGCTTATACTTGATGAGCCTGCGTCAGGACTTGACCCAAAGGGCAGGGAACAGATTTTAGGGCTTATAAGAGAGTACCATAAAGAGAAGAAGAATACCGTTTTGCTGGTGTCCCATTCAATGGAGGATGTCGCAAAGCACGCATCAAAAATTCTTGTTATGAATAAAGCAAAAGTTTTCTGTTATGATACACCAGTGAATGTGTTTCATAGAGCAGATGAGCTTCAGCAGATGGGACTTTCAGTACCACAGATTACAAGAGTTTTCAATCGTCTGAAAGCTATGGGATATCAGATTAAAGATGATGTATATACAGTAGATTTCGGTAAAAATCTTCTGCTTGATATGTTGAAATAGGAATTGTTTTAGGAGGATTTACCTTGATAAAGGATATCACTTTAGGACAGTATTTCCCGGGAAATTCACCTGTCCACCGTTTGGATTCAAGAGTAAAAATTATACTGACAATAGTGTTTATAGTAATGCTTTTTATAGCAAAAAATATATGGGGATTGCTTGTAGGGGTAGCGTTTTCCCTTGTTACTTTTGCGATTTCCAAAATCCCTTTTAAGATGATAATTAAAAGCCTGAAGCCGATTGTACCTGTTATTATTTTTACAGCAATACTCAATTTGTTTTTTATAAGAACAGGTAATCCGTTGGTTGATTTTAAATTTATAAAGATTACAGATGACGGTATCAGCACAGCCGTGTTTATGATAATCAGAATCATCTGCCTTATTGTAGGTACTTCGTTGCTGACATATACCACATCTCCTATTGATTTGACAGATGCAATCGAAAGACTTCTATCGCCATTAAAAAAGATAAAAGTTCCCATACACGAGCTTGCAATGATGATGACAATAGCATTGAGATTTATTCCGACGCTGATAGAGGAGACTGATAAGATTATGTCTGCACAGAAAGCAAGAGGAGCAGATATGGAAACAGGCTCACTTATCCAGAGAGCAAGAGCATTGATACCTATTCTTATTCCGCTTTTTGTGTCGTCAATCAGACGTGCCGAGGAGCTTGCACTTGCTATGGAATGCAGATGCTATCACGGTGGTGAAGGCAGAACACGAATGAAACAGCTGAAAACTACGACTACTGACTATCTGGCAGTAGGTTACACAATGGTATTTTTGGCAGGTATAATACTTGTAAACATTTATTTTTAATGAGTTGGTTAAATGCGGAACTTTAAAGTAAAAATGGCGTATAATGGTGCTATGTATCACGGATTTCAAAGGCAGAACAATGCCCTTGCAGTCCAACAGGTAGTAGAGGAAGCACTTGAAACGCTGATTGGTGAAAAGATAACTATAAACGGCTGTTCAAGGACCGATGCAGGTGTCCACGCAAGGGACTTTTGTTTCAGCTTTATGACTGATAACAGTATTACCTGTAACGGGCTTGTGTTAGGGCTGAATAATCTTTTGCCTGACGATATAGCTATACTTTCCTGTGAGGAAGCTGATTCTGACTTTCACGCAAGATTTTGCTGTAAGGGCAAGGAGTATGAATATGTTATCCACAACAGTCGTATAAAAAATCCGTTTTATAAGGATACTGCATATAGATATTGGTATCCGATTGACGAAAAAATGCTTGATAAGGCTGCACAGGATTTTGTGGGTGAACACGACTTCAAAGCTTTCTGTTCAGCTGATTGCGACAAAGAAATTACCGTCAGAACTATACATTACTTCCACGTCAGACGTGAGGGAGATATGGTGTATTTTAACGTTTCGGGCGACGGATTTCTTTATAATATGGTTAGAATAATGGTGGGTACACTTTTGTATATCAATGAAGGGAAAATCGGTGAAAATGATATACCAATGCTTTTAAAGTCTATGGACAGAACTAAAGCAGGTGTTACTGTGCCACCTGAGGGGTTGTATTTGAATAAAGTCTATTACGGTAATGAAACCGATGAAAAGGATTGACGATAGTGAGCAGAAGAGATAATAACGGCAGAGATGATAAGTTCAGAATAACCGTAACAAATTCCGTTGATAACGAGTTTGTAGAAGAAGAACAGCCTTTGCCAAAAAAGAAAAGGAAGAAACGCAGAGATAATGACGAAAATGTTATCAATATGATGGACATTCGTGAGGCACGAAAGAAAGAAAAGAATAAAAAACGTATAAAAAAAGCGTTGATAATACTTTTGGTTGTTGCTTTGGGTGTTACAGCTTATGTAACCCGTGGTAAATGGGTGTACAGGCTTGAGGGCATATTTGACAGAAAGCCGAAGGTTATTGTCAATGACGGTGAAAAACAAAAAGGAAATTTCCCGTTGAGTGTAAACAAAAGTAATTCAAATGTTCTGTTTACATTGGATAACAATATAATTACAGCAGATGATATAAATATTTATATTTATGATGATAACGGCAAGAAGGTAAACACCTTTGTGCATAATCTGACAAGCCCTGTAATAAGAGTAGCAGACAGAAGAATACTTGCATTTGATAACGGTGGAAACGAGCTTAAAGTCTATAATAAGACTGATGAGATTTATACCAAAAATATCGAAGAAAGCATATTGTATGCTGAAATCTGCAAAAATGGTTATACTGCTGTTATAACCGAAACGGAAAAATACCCGTCAAGTCTTACTGTTTTTGATAACGATGGAGACGAAATTTATCGTTGGAGCAGTGGTCAGAGAATAATGGATGTATCCTTTAACGATAACGGTAACGGCTGTTATATTTCCACTTTCTCATCAAATAACGGGCTTTTGCAGTCTGAAATTCATTATGTCAAATTCAACAGCACAGAAGAAAAAATGAAGAGCAAAAAGCTGAACACACTTGTTATTGATACTTTTGAAAACAGTAACGGTGATATCTGGGCTGTGGGAGACGACAAGTTCTATAAGATAGATGATGAGGGAGAAATTCTGCTGGAATATGAATATACGGACGAACTTGTTTCATATTCTTTAAATGATAATATCGCATCTGTTGTGGTTGACGGAATCGGCAAAGGTAGTGGATATATTGCAATTTTTGATGCGGATTCCGACAAAGCTGAGCCTATTATTGCAAAGTCTGAAACAGGTCTGCCTAAAAAGATTTTTACCTATGGCAGAAAGACTCTGGTGCTGAGCGACAGAGCTGTGGATGCGTTTGATGTAAGAGGCAACTGTATTGCTACCGTTGAAGCAGCTGTTGATTATACGGATTTTGCATATCTGAATGAAAATGTTTATTTTTTGGGCTATAACGAAATCAATAAAACCGAGTTCAGGAATTAAAACAGGAGGAAGCCCTTGTATATGAAAAGTTTTTTGGATGTCTTGGTTGTGGCAGTGCTTGCTATAACTACTATAAACGGATATAATAAGGGCTTTGTGAGATATATTCTGGGCACATTGGGTGCGGTTGCAGTAATCGTTATTTCATTTCTTGTTACAGATATATTTGCAAATGAGATTTATGAAAGCTTTGTGCAACCGCCTGTTACCGATTATATTGCTGAAAAAATTGAAAAAATCAGTGTTTCTGAAATGCTGAAAGAGGATATGGCAGAGGTAGGATTTGAAATTGATATTTCTGATGACAGGCTTAATGAAATGCTTGCATCTGACGGTGATATTTCAAAGGAAATATCTAAAGAAGCAAATTCTGAGGATGCCAGAGAGCTTGAAAAAGAGCTGAATATCTTTTTTGAAAAGCGTTTCCCGAACAGTCTTAACAACATTTTCGGCAAAATTGATTTTTCAAAAATCGGTGAAAAAGCCGAATACAGCCGTAATATGTCATATGACACGGTAAGAGCTTTGGCAAAGGGAGATACGGAGATTGGTGCTATGTATCTTGAGCAGAATCTTGTAAGACCTTTTGCTATGGCGTTGGTTAATATACTGATGTTTATTCTGTTATATGTGGTGCTTTCCATTGTGCTGAGAATAGTCCTTGGTGTTACGGGAGTGCTTGACTATATTCCGTTGGCTAACGGGCTTAATAAGTTTCTTGGAATAATGGCAGGATTGCTCAAAGGCTTTATTTATCTTGCTTTGATTGCAGGTGCTTTAGGCTTTGTGATTGAAGCTACAGGGGATACTATTATAAATACAGATAGAGAGATTATAGAAAAAACAATACTATTTAAGTATATCTTCAATTTTATTTGTGGATAAGGAAGGAGAAAATTTATGTTAATGTGTTCAAGGTGTAAAAAACGACCTGCTGTGGTGTTTGTATCACAGATGAATGCCAACAATCCTAATGAAAAGCATAATGAAGGCTATTGTATGGTTTGTGCAAGAGAGCTTGGTATTTCACAGGTTGATGAATATATGAAATCAATGGGCATTTCAGATGAAGAAATTCAGGCAATGTCTGACCAGCTTATGGAACTTACAGACGGTGAGGATTTCGAGCTTGGTGGAAGCGGTACTATGCCTAATTTCCTGAGCAGTCTTTTTGGTGGCGGAAATCCTCTTGCGAACAAGATTGAAGCCTCTGAATCAAACCGCAGCTCGGGCAAATCCCAGCAGGGGGATAAGAAAAAACTGAAGTTTCTATCTAATTACTGCACCAATCTGACTGAGCGTGCAAGAGAGGGAAAGCTTGACAATATTATTGGCAGGGATAAGGAAATAGCAAGAGTTATTCACATTCTTTCACGTCGTCAGAAGAACAACCCTTGCCTTATCGGTGAACCGGGTGTAGGTAAAACTGCCATTGCTGAGGGTATTGCTCAGAAAATCGTATCGGGTGAAGTACCATTTCATCTGAAAGACAAGGAAGTTTATCTCCTTGACCTTACAGCTCTTGTGGCAGGTACACAGTTCAGAGGTCAGTTTGAAAGCCGTTGCAAGGGGCTTGTAGAGGAAGTGAAGAATGAGGGGAATGTTATCCTCTTTATTGATGAAGTTCATAACCTTGTGGGCACAGGAGACTCAGAGGGTACAATGAATGCTGCTAACATATTGAAGCCTGCACTTTCAAGAGGTGAGGTTCAGGTAATCGGTGCAACAACTTTCAAGGAATACAGAAAGCATATTGAAAAGGATTCTGCACTTGAAAGACGTTTTCAGCCTGTTACTGTAACCGAGCCGACAGTTGATGACACAATCTCCATACTTATGGGTATAAAGAAATATTATGAGAATTATCATAAAGTAAAGATAACAGACGAGTCGGTAAGAATGTGTGCTGTGCTTTCTGAAAGATATATCAATGACAGATTTTTACCTGACAAGGCTATTGATTTACTTGACGAAGCCTGTGCTTGTGCAAGTATCAGAAGCCCTGAGCTTGCTGAACTTGAGGAGCTTAACGAAGAACTTTTGAAGCACGAAAAGCTCATATCTGAATATCAATCAAGTGAAAATCCTGACTATGAGATTATCGCAACTGAAAATTCTGAGATATCGAGAATAAAGAACAGACTTGAAGAAGTTGAGCAGATAACAAAGAATATTTATGTAACTGATGATGATTTGTCCCACGTTATTCAGCTCTGGACAGGTATTCCTGCAAACAAGATTGTGGAAACTGAATATGAAAAAATCAGAAATCTCCAGTCGGCATTGTCTGCAAGAGTTTTGGGACAGGAGGAGGCTGTTGAAAAGGTTGCTAATGCAATCAAGAGAACAAGGGTACAGCTTTCTAAACGTCGCAGACCTGCTTCATTTATTTTTGTAGGTCCGACAGGTGTAGGTAAAACCGAGCTTGTAAAAGTGCTTGGTGAGGAGCTTTTTGATGCAACAGAGCCACTTATCCGTGTAGATATGTCGGAATTTATGGAAAAGCACTCTGTTTCTAAGCTTATCGGTTCACCTCCGGGGTATGTTGGATTTGATGAGGCAGGTCAGCTTACTGAAAAAGTGCGTCGCAGACCCTATTCCGTAGTCCTTTTTGACGAAATTGAAAAAGCTCACCCTGATGTAATGAATATACTTCTTCAGATTCTTGATGAGGGTAAAATCAATGACTCACAGGGCAGGTCGGTTTCCTTTGAAAACACGGTTATCGTTATGACTTCAAATGCAGGGTCAACAGACAAAGACACAGGTGTCGGCTTTAACAAAACTGATGCAGAGGTCGCAACTGACAAGGCTATGAAGGCTTTGAGAGACTTCCTCAGACCTGAATTTCTGGGTAGAATTGACGAAATCGTTGTGTTCAAGCCTTTGACAGAGGAAAATTATGCAGGTATTGCAGGTCTTATGCTCAACGAAATGAACGAACCTCTGGCTGAAAAGGGAATTACTCTCAGATATGACGACGAGGCTCTCAAGCTGATTGCTCACAAGGCTTTCAACAAGAAGCTTGGTGCAAGAGATATAAGACG
>DEPR01000018.1:0-614 GCA_002358895.1 Ruminococcus sp. UBA3387
TTGATAACCTCTGTCATAAGCTCAGAGGCTTTTTGTTTTTTCTCAAGGGCTATGCTGAAATGTGGCTTCGAGTCGTCAACGAACCTGATACGGCTTTTGTATTTTGCCGAAAGTGCCTGGATAGCGTTAATTTCAGGCTGTTTTATAAAGAAAAGCAGACGTTGTCCACGCTGAGAAATCTCTGTGATTTTCAGCCTTGCTGCACTGTTTCGTATAAGTGCCACATTTATAAGTCCCATTACTGATTTTGGTGGGTCTCCATAACGGTCGATAAGCTCGTCGATTACATCAGAGCTGTCTTCCTCTGAAACAATGGACGCAATTTTTCGGTATGCGTCAATTCTCTGTGCAAGGTTTTCAATATAATACTCAGGAATAAAGGCATCTATTGAAATATCCACAAGGCAATCTTCTGGGGAATATGGCAAAGCCTCTCCTTTTTGCTCGGCGATAGCTTCGTTCAGTAATCTCAGATACATATCATATCCGACAGCTTCCATATGCCCGTGCTGTTTGCCACTTAAAATTGAGCCTGCACCTCGGATTTCCAGATCCCTCAGGGCTATTCTGAAGCCTGAGCCGAACTGGGTAAACTCCTTAATTGCATTAAGTCG
>DEPR01000018.1:700-5346 GCA_002358895.1 Ruminococcus sp. UBA3387
GCACGGCGATTTGAACGGCCCACACGGCCTCGGAGCTGATAGAGTTGGGAAAGTCCCAATCTGTCGGCATCCTCAATGATAAGAGTATTTACATTCGGTACGTCAACGCCTGTTTCAATCAGAGTGGTACACACAAGAATATCAATTTCACGGTCGATAAGCTGTCGCCAGATTTCTGAAAGCTCGGTTTCGGTTATCTGACCGTGGGCAACGCCTATCCTTGCTTCTGGCAGAAGTTGCTGGAGCTTTGAGGCGGTACGCTGAATAGAGTCAATACGGTTATGGATATAGTAGACCTGTCCTCCACGTCTAAGCTCCTTGGCAATAGCCTGTGCAACAACGCCGTCGTTATGCTCGATAACATAGGTCTGGACAGGGTGTCGGTCCTGAGGTGGCTCTTCGATAACGGACATATCTCTTATACCACTCATAGCCATATTAAGTGTTCTCGGAATTGGTGTAGCAGACAGGGTAAGCACGTCAACGCCTTTGAAGGCTTCCTTGAACTTTTCCTTATGTGCAACGCCGAAACGTTGTTCCTCATCTATTATAACAAGTCCCAAATCCTTGAACTCGACGTCCTTCTGAACTAATCTGTGAGTGCCGATAACAAGGTCGATTGTACCTCTTTTCAGCTCACGGATAATTGCTTGCTGTTCTTTCGGCTTTCTGAAACGTGAAAGCAATTCAACCTTAATAGGAAAATGCTCGAAACGCTTGATTGCAGTCTGATAATGCTGCCACGCAAGGACTGTTGTTGGTACGAGGATTGCAACCTGTTTTGAATCCAGCATACACTTGAAGGCGGCACGGAGTGCAACCTCTGTTTTTCCGAATCCCACATCTCCACACAAAAGTCTGTCCATTGGCACAGGCTTTTGCATATCCTCTTTTATTTCGGAGATTGACCTTAACTGGTCATCTGTTTCTTCATAGTCAAAGCGTTCCTCAAAGTCGTTCTGCCAGTCGTTGTCAGGTGAAAAAGCAAATCCCTTGGCAAGCTGACGTTGGGCGTAAAGCTTTGTAAGCTCATCTGCCATATCCCTGACGGCTGATTTGACACGGGAGCGTGTTCTGTGCCACTCGGTAGAATTAAGCTTATTCAGCTTGACGGATGAATCATCACGGGGCCCGATATATCTTGACACCATATCAAGCTGTGTAACAGGCACATAAAGCACATCGGAGCCGGCATATTTTATGGTGATATAATCCTTTGTTACCCCATTGGTCTCCAGGTTTCTGATACCTGCAAACTTACCGATGCCATACATTGAATGAACAACAAGGTCCCCTGCACTTATATCCGAAAGGGTTTTGATTTCTTCGCCTTTTTTCCGCTTCTTTGTTTTCTTTTTTGCTGTCATTGCTTTCATCTGGGTGATGGAAGCACATTTTATATCAGGGTAATCAAAGCCTCCTGTAAGGCTTCCTGTACGGACATAGACAGTATTCGGGATAATCTGTGCGTCGTCCTTCAGCTCAAGTGCAGGAATTCCACGTTCCCTCAGATCCGACACGATAATAGGTACGGTTTTTTCACTACCAGCAAGCACAACGGTACAATAGTCGTTATCGCAGAGGTTTTCAAGCTCCTCTACAAGATGAGCTATATTTCCACCCCATACGCCTGTCTGACGGCAGTCGGAATTAATAAGCTTCTTGAACTTAATTCCGTTGTTTCCACGCATAAAGGTATCCAGAAACAAGGCAGGCAGGCTTAACGCCTTTGCTGTCATTTCAGGCAGGTCGATAAAAAAGCCTTCCAGCTTTTTAAAGAGAATACCCTCTTCATAAAGTAGCTTTATATCCTCGGACAGCTGAGAAAGTACGGCTTTAGCCTTTTCACAGCAATTCTGATACTCACTTACTACACAAATACCGTCGCTGAAGTAGTCAAAAACGGTATACACCTCATCATAGGCAAGGCTATAATATTTATCCAGATTTGTAAGGGTAATTCCACTCTCCACCATTTCTATATCACGGGAGATATGTTTTCTTATATTTTCAACGCTTTTGCCTCTCACGGATTTTGAAACAGCATTAAGCTTTTCTATAAGGGTTTCATTTGATGGGAAGATAATTTCAAGAGCAGGAAAGACGGTTATTTTATCAATGGACTGAGTACGGCGTTGGGACTCGGTATCGAAATAGGTAATCATATCTACCTCGTCGCCCCAAAGCTCAATTCTTATAGGGAATTTCTCCTGCACGGGGAAAATATCCACTATTGAGCCTCTCACGGCAAACTGAGCCTGACCTTCAACCTGGTCGGTTTTTGTATAGCCCGATGAAATCAGCTTCATTGAAAGTTCTTCTATATTAAGCACTCCGCCTGATTCTATGCAGAATGAATACTCCGACAGTTTATCAGGTGGGATTGTACCCTGAAGGCAGGCTTCGGCAGAGGCAACGCATACTTTGCATTGTCCCGACAGGATTTTTGAAAGGGATTCAATTCTCTTATGCTCATACTCTCGTGAGATGCCCTCAAGGTATGCAAAATTGAAATCTCTCGCAGGAAAAAGACAGGAAATTTCATCTCCTGCCATTTCATTTATATCGCTTATTAATCTTGTTGCTGAAGCTTCGTCATCACACAGTACAAGAATTTTTTTATCCTTTGAAAGCTCGCCGATAAGCTGTGCTTTATGGATATTGGAAACTCCCGTTACTGAGCAGGGAAGCCTGTTATTTTCCAATGCTGATGACAGTTCCTTATAAACAGGAAGCTGTCTGCACATCTGACTGAAGATATTCATTCTTTTCTCCGTTTCGGAATCAATTAAACTTATTCATTGCGTCTGAAATTTTGCCCTTGACAATCAGTTCAACGGCTTCGCAGGCTTTTTCGCACACCTCGTCAATTTTCTTTTGATCATCCTCCGAAAACTTACCTAAAACCCAATCGGCAAGGTTATAATCAGGGTGGGGTTTTTTGCCAACACCGATTTTTACACGAGGGAAATTGTCCCCGCCACAAAGGGCAATTATACTTTTCAGCCCGTTATGTCCGCCGGCTGAGCCTTTTCTGCGAATACGCATCTGAGATGGTTCAAGCGAAATATCGTCAAACATAACTACCACATTTTCAACAGATATCTTATAAAAATTCATAGCCTGAGAAATAGCTTCGCCACTGTTGTTCATATAAGTTTCAGGCTTCATAACAAGACAACGTTTTCCACCGATTACAGTATCACCAACAAGGGCTTTGAACTTATGTGTCTTAACAGAGAAATTATACTTTTTTTCCAATGCAGACACAGCCATAAAGCCTGCATTATGACGTGAATTCTCATACTGTATGCCGGGATTTCCAAGCCCAACTATTATATATTCGATTTTACCTGCCTGCTGTTTTTCGGCAGACAGCTTATTAAAAACGTCCCAGATACTCATAATTATTTACTCCCGAATGTTATTTATACCTTAATAAGTATATCACGGAACCACACTTTTTTCAAGTGTGGTTTTACTCGAAATTAAGCTGAATTATGTGCTTGTCTTCTGAAATCAGACCCTCTTTTTTCATTTTAGTCAGTTCTTTCATCATTGCTGACCTGTCCACACCAAGATATTCAGCCAGATCTGAATATGGCATAGGCATTTTTATTAAATCGGAATTCTGTTTGCTTTGTTCACTTTTAAAATAGTATATAAGCTTATTGCGTATGGTTTTCTGCTGAAGCACAAGACAATGGGAAAACAGTTTCTTCTCAAGCTGGTGGGTTATTACTCCCATAAGCTTTTCCATATGCTCTTTGTCCGACATCATATATTTTATCAGGTCATCCGTATCGAAATATGCAATTTTAGCAGCCTTTTTTGCAATAAAATAGCTTACCCCCTGTTTATCGTCGGGAAGCATTGAATGAGTTATAAATTCCCCTCTGCCATAATAGCCAAGAATGTTTATTTCAAAATTGTCATTCTCAACGCACAGATAAACCATACCCTCAAGTACAAGGCACAGCTTGTTTTCATATTTCTTTGACGTCTTGACTATTTCCTTTTTAGAATAGGCTTTTTCTTTGGGATTGAAGCGGTTCAACAGGGAATTAATGTCACGGGTGGTTAATTGGTATACCATATCTTGTGTTCTCCTTTTTTAAAAAATCATACATTATGTATATTATATCATATAATTGTGGTAAATGCAACAGAATTAATAAAAAATATAATATATAATGATACAAGAGCCTTTGATGGTGAAATATATCAAAATTAATTGACAAAAGGGGAAAGGTGAGTTTAATATGAAGGTTATCAAGAGAAATGGCTCCGAAGTTGAATTTGACATAAACAAAATTATCGTTGCTATGCAGAAAGCAAACGAGGCAGGTGTTCGTAAGGAGCTTACTGACGAACAGATTAAGGATGCTGCCGAATATATCAACTACAAGTGCGAAAAAATGAACAGAGCTGTATCTGTGGAAGAAATTCAGGATATGGTTGAAAACCAGATTATGGCTTGTGGTGCATTTGAAATTGCCAAGTGTTATGTAAAATACAGATATATCCGTTCTCTCGTCAGAAAATCAAACACTACTGACGACAGAATTCTGTCTTTGATTGAATGCAACAACGAAGAAGTTATGCAGGAAAACTCAAACAAAGACCCTATCGTGAACAGCGTACAG
>DEPR01000018.1:5442-5702 GCA_002358895.1 Ruminococcus sp. UBA3387
ATTGACGCTGACAAGGAAGGTCTTATTCACTTCCACGATTCTGACTATTTTGCTCAGCATATGCACAACTGCGACCTTGTAAACCTTGAGGATATGCTACAGAACGGCACGGTTATCAGCGGTACAATGATTGAAAAGCCACACAGCTTCTCAACAGCTTGTAACATTGCTACACAGATTATTGCACAGGTTGCTTCCAACCAGTACGGTGGACAGAGTATCAGCCTTGCACATCTTGCTCCTTTTGTACAGATTTCAAG
>DEPR01000018.1:5845-12736 GCA_002358895.1 Ruminococcus sp. UBA3387
TATCAGGTTATCACTCTTATGACAACAAACGGACAGGCTCCTTTCCTTACTGTATTTATGTATCTTAACGAAGCTAAGAATGAACAGGAAAAGAAGGACCTTGCACTTATTATTGAAGAAATGCTCCGTCAGAGACACAAGGGTGTAAAGAATGAAAACGGTGCCTGGATTACACCTGCATTCCCTAAGCTTATCTATGTTCTCGAAGAGGACAATATTTATGAGGACTCAAAATATTTCTATCTTACAAAGCTGGCAGCAAAATGTACAGCGAAGAGAATGGTTCCTGACTATATCTCAGAGAAGATTATGCTTCAGAACAAGATTGACAAGAACGGCGAAGGACATTGCTATACTTGTATGGGTTGCCGTAGTTTCCTTACACCATTTGTTGATGAAAACGGCAAGCCTAAGTATTACGGCCGTTTCAACCAGGGCGTTGTAACAATCAACCTTGTTGACGTCGGTCTTTCTGCAAGAAAGGATATGAACAAGTTCTGGGAAATTCTTGACGAGCGTCTTGAGCTTTGCCACAGAGCTTTACAGTATCGCCACGAGCGTCTTACAGGCACAAAATCTGATGCTGCTCCTATTCTCTGGCAGAATGGTGCATTGGCAAGACTTGAAAAGGGACAGACTATTGACCATCTGCTTCACGGTGGATATTCAACAATTTCTCTCGGCTATGCAGGTCTCTGGGAATGTGTATACGCACTGAACGGCAAGAAGCTGACTGAGCCTGAGGGCGAAGCGTTGGGTCTTGAAATTATGAAGAAGCTCAACGAATACACAGCGAAATGGAAAGCTGCTGAAAACATCGACTACAGCTTATACGGCACACCACTTGAGAGCACAACATACAAATTCTCAAAATGCCTGCAGAAGCGTTTCGGCATTATCAAGGGTGTTACTGACAAGAACTACATTACTAACTCATATCACATTCACGTTACTGAGCCTATTGACGCATTTGAAAAGCTGGCATTGGAGGCTAAGTTCCAGGCACTTTCACCTGGTGGAGCTATCAGCTATGTTGAGGTTCCTGATATGCAGGACAACCTTGAAGGCGTTATCAGCGTAATGCAGTTTATTTATGACAACATTATGTACGCTGAGCTTAATACAAAGTCTGACTTCTGTCAGGTTTGTGGCTATGACGGTGAAATTATGGTAGTTGAAGATGACGGAAAGCTTGTATGGGAATGTCCTAAGTGTAAGAATCGTGATCAGGATAAGCTGAACGTTGCACGTCGTACCTGTGGATATATCGGTACACAGTTCTGGAATCAGGGCAGAACTCAGGAAATTCAGGAAAGAGTTATGCACCTCTAATGGCGTGGTGAAAAGATGAATTACGCTAATATAAAATACTGTGATATTGCAAATGGTCCCGGAGTGAGAACAACCCTGTTTGTTTCAGGGTGCACTCATCACTGCAAAAACTGCTTTAATCCCGAAACCTGGAATTTTGATTACGGTGAACCTTTTACAAAAGAGGTTGAGGACAGGATTATTGACAGCTGCAGGTCGGCATTTGTCAAGGGGTTGACTTTGCTGGGTGGAGAGCCGATGGAGCCTGCAAACCAGAGAGCCTTGTTACCGTTCTTAAAGAGGTTCAGGGAGCAATACCCTGACAAGTCGGTATGGTGCTACACAGGGTATTTGTATGAACAGCTGAACGGTGAAGTTGAATATCGTTGCAGATGTGAAGTTACCGATGAGCTGTTGAGCCTTATTGATGTACTGGTGGACGGTGAGTTCGTTCAGGATTTGCACGACATTACCCTGCGTTTCAGAGGTAGTTCAAATCAGCGTTTGATTGATCTGAAGAAAACCCGTGAGGCAGGAGAAGTGATGTGGTGGCAGGATGACCCGATTTTTGCAACTCACAAGTTTGATGACAAAGAATAATTATAACGCTGACTGCTTCGGTGGTCGGCGTTTTGGTTTTTAATATTAATTATTCGCTTATGTGGTTGACAGTATTATTTTTAAATGATATAATTTATAAGTTGATTGCATATAATTAATACTAAAAATAAAGAAGGACAGAATATGGTTTGCAATTCTATTTTAGACGCTATTGGAAATACACCTCTTATCAGACTTCAGAATATGACTGACCCTGAGGACGCTGAAATTCTGGTGAAGTTTGAGGGGCTTAATGTTGGTGGCTCGATTAAGACAAGAACTGCTTTGAATATGATTCAGGACGCTGAGAAAAAAGGGCTTCTTAACTCTGAGTCGGTAATTGTAGAGCCGACAAGTGGTAATCAGGGAATAGGTCTTGCACTTGTGGGAGCTGTGCGTGGCTATAAAGTAAAGATTATTATGCCTGACTCGGTAAGTGAAGAACGCAGAAAGCTTGTTGAGCATTATGGTGCTGAGGTTATTCTGGTTCACGATGATGGCAACATCGGTCTTTGCATTGAAGAATGTCTGAACATAGCTTTGAAAATGAGGGAGGAGGACCCGAAGGTATTTGTGCCTCAGCAGTTTGAAAACCCTGCGAATCCTCAGATTCAGCGTGAAAGCACAGGGGTTGAGATATTAAATCAGGTGAACGGACCGATTCACGGCTTCTGCTCAGGTATCGGCACAGGTGGAACTATTACGGGCATTGGCGAGACGCTTAAAAAGGAAAATCCTGATATGACAATATGGGCTGTTGAGCCTGAAAACGCTGCAATTCTGTCAGGTGGCTCTATTGGTACTCACATTCAGATGGGCATTGGTGATGGGGTTATACCTGAAATTCTCAATCAGGACATTTATGATGATGTTTGCATTGTCAAGGACGAAGAAGCTTTGCAGACTTCAAAAGACCTTGCTTCAAAAGAAGGAATTATGTGTGGTATAAGCAGTGGCACTAATGTTGCGGCAGCTCTGAGATTAGCTAAAATGCTGGGCAAGGGGAAAACAGTAGTTACCGTTCTGCCTGATACTGCCGAAAGATATTTTTCTACTCCGTTATTTGAATAATCAGTCTTTGACCTCGGCTTATGCCGAGGTTTTTTGTTGCAGAATATTAATAAATCTTAAACGTTTTCGTAAATTTAAAAAAACTTAGAAAAAGCCCTTGACACAGGGATTAATGTGTGCTAAATTAAAATTGTTCTTTTGTAAAAAAACAGCTTCTTATGAAGGAGGATTATATTATGCAGTACGGTTATTTTGATTTAAAAAACAAGGAGTATGTAATTACCCGACCGGACACTCCTGCACCTTGGGCAAACTATCTTGGCTCACCTGAATACGGTGCAATCATTTCAAACAACGCAGGTGGATACAGCTTTGAAAAGAGTGGTGCCAACGGTCGTCATCTTCGTTATCGTTTCAACACGAATATTTCTGTTCCAGGCAGATATATTTATATCCGTGATAACGACACAGCTGACTACTGGTCAACATCCTGGCAGCCTGTTGGCAAGCCAATGGAACAGTATAAGAGTGAGTGCCACCACGGTACAGCATATACAACTATGCTTGCTGATTATGCTGACATTCATTCAGAGGTTACATACTATGTTCCATTAAACAAGACTTATGAAGTATGGAGAGCGAAGATTACAAATAATTCTTCTAAGGACAGAAACCTTTCACTCTATGGTTTTGCTGAGTTCACAAACGAAAACAACTATGAGCAGGACCAGATCAACCTTCAGTATACATTGTTTATTACAAACACAACTTTTGAAGGCGACAAGATCATTCAGCACATCAACCAGAACCAGGGCAAGGACGAAACAGGTTCAAACTACAGAGAAAGATTCTTTGGTGTAGTTGGTGCTGATGTTACTGCATATAACGGCGACCTTGACAGCTTTATCGGACCATACAGAACTTATGGCAATCCAATCGCTGTTGAAACAGGCAAGTGCAACAATGTTCTCAACTACAACACTAACGCTTGTGGTGCTTTGCAGAGTGATGTTACACTCAAGGCTGGAGAAACTATCGAAGTAATCTACTTCCTCGGTCAGAGAAACAATGCTCAGGCTACTGAGATTATGAACGAATACAAGCAGGCAGGCAAGTGCGATGCTGAAATCAAGGAACTTGTTGATTACTGGCACGGTCAGCTTGACAACTTCTGCGTTGAAACTCCTTCAGATGAGTTCAACAATATGGTAAACGTATGGAACGCATATCAGTGCTTCATTACATTTATCTGGTCAAGAGCTGCTTCATTCGTATACTGTGGTCTCAGAAACGGCTACGGTTATCGTGATACAGTACAGGATATTCAGGGTATCATTCACATCAACCCTGAGCTTGCTGCAGAAAAAATCAGATTTATGATTTCTGCACAGGTTGACAACGGTGGTGGTTTGCCACTGGTTAAATTCGACCACAACGCAGGCCACGAAAATGCTCCTGATGAAAACAATCCTAACTCAGATTATGCTAAGGAAACAGGGCATCCATCATACCGTGCTGACGACGCACTCTGGTTGTTCCCGACAATCGTTAAGTACATTGGTGAAAGCGGTAACAAGGCATTCCTGGACGAAGTTATTGTTTATGCTAACGGTGGCGAAGATACAGTTTATGACCACCTGAAGAATGCTATCAGATTCTCAATGGAAAGACTTGGTGCACACGCTATGCCTGCAGGTCTCCACGCTGACTGGAACGACTGCCTGAGAATGGGTGCTAAGGGTGAGTCAACATTCGTTGCATTCCAGCTTTACTACGCAATGACAGTTATCAAGGAAATGGCTGAGGAAAGAAACGATACTGAATATGTTGAATATATCAACAAGGTTCAGGCTGAACTCGGTGAATCACTTGAAAAGTGCTGGGACGAAGACAGATTTATCCGTGGTATCCGTGAGGACGGCGTTGTTGTTGGTGCAAGAACTGACAAGGAAGCAAGTATGTGGCTTAACCCACAGAGCTGGGCTGTAATTTCAGGCTTCGCATCAAAGGAACAGGCTGAAACAGCTATGGAAAAGGTACACGAAATTCTTAACACACCTTATGGTGTAAAGGTTCTTGAACCACCATATGTTGACCATCACTTTGACGGTGCATTGATGCACATTTTCAATCCTGATACAAAGGAAAACGGTGGTATCTTCTCACAGACACAGGGCTGGGCTATCCTTGCTGAAGCACTCCTTGGCCACGGCGACAGAGCGTTTGAATACTTCCTCGAATCATCACCTGCATCACTTAATGACAAGGCTGAAATCAGAGTTCTTGAGCCATATGTTCACGGTCAGTTTACTGAATCAACCCGTTCACCATTTGCAGGACGTTCACACGTTCACTGGCTGACAGGTACAGGTTCAACTGTAATGGTAGGCTGTGTTGAGGGTATCTGTGGTATGAGACCAAATGCTGATGGTCTTGTAATTGACCCATCAATTCCTTCAAGCTGGGACGGCTTCAAGATTGAAAAGAACTTCCGTGGCAAGCATTTGTCTATCGACATTCAGAACCCTGACCACGTTCAGAGTGGCGTTAAGTCAATGACTGTAAACGGTAAGGCTGTTGAAGGCAACTTCGTTTGCGAATGCAAGATGACAGAACAAACAAACATTACTGTTGTTCTGGGATAATAGATTAAATTTAAGGGACGCTTATGCGTCCCTTTTTTGTGCAGAAAAATCTCATATTCGGGTCGATGTGGGCATCGACCCCTACACAAAACTTAGTAAACACGAGATTTGTAGGGGCGGTTGCCCACAACCACACGTTTATTTTATGGTTTATCGACACTCTCAAGGGGACGGATTGCGTCCCTTTTTTGTGCTTTTTTGCCTTTTAATTATGAAATATTACTAAAAGTGATTGTGAAAATTCATCAAAACGGATATTGAAATTGCCTTGATAATGTGGTATAATTACTAATACAATAAAGCGAAACCTGGAGGTAGATTTATGGAAGGCAGAGTTCAGACTATTAATTCAAGAAAAAACAGCAAAATTAAAATCGGTATCATTCCCGGACACTTTGCTACAAACCATTCTCATATCAATTATTATGTTGATATGACAGCTATCAAGACAAGTCATAAAATGGCTAAGGACGCAGCTAATCAGCTTGCTGCAACTTATGCGGGTACACATATTGATACAATAATCTGCCTCGAAGGTACACAGATTTTAGGTGCTTTTCTGGCTGAGAGCCTTGCTGAAAACGGCATAAACAAGGGTGAAGATATTGCTGTTGTTACTCCTGAGCTGAATGCAAATAACCAGATGATTTTCAGAGACAACACACAGAAAAAAATCTGGGGCAAACAGGTATTGCTGCTGATTGCTTCTGCTTCAACAGGTAAGTCAATCAACCGTGCTATTGAATGTTTACAGTATTATAACGGAAATCTGGCTGCAATCGGTGCTATTTTCTCGGCTATTGACAAGTCAAACGGCATTGATGTTCACGCTATTTTTACAAGAGACGATATGCCAAGCTATGATACATATCTCTCAGGAGATTGTCCGATGTGCAAGAGTGGTCAGAAGGTTGACGCACTTGTAAACAGCTTTGGTTATTCAAAGATTTAATTGCTATGGGGTGACAAAATGTCGCCCTGTATTTGTATAAGGAGGTAAAAATGAAAGTAACTTTCAATGAAGACGAAAAGATTGTCAATGCAATTAAAGAGGGTCTCAAAAAAACGGGTGGATATTGCCCTTGCAGACTGGAGCGAACAGAGGATAATAAGTGTATGTGCAAGGAGTTCCGTGAACAGATTAAGGACCCTGATTTTGAGGGCTATTGCCATTGTTTTTTGTATTATAAATCAAAATAACTTGGGGCAGAGTAATAAAAAGGAGGATTTTTATGGCTGAGATTATTTTAACTGAGCAGAATTTTCAGGAGGAAGTTTTGAATTCGGACAAGCCTGTGCTTGTGGACTTCTGGGCAAGCTGGTG